>NZ_JAUSZH010000001.1:1048750-1398333 GCF_030817355.1 Streptomyces sp. V1I1
GGGCGTGCCTGCGATAGATGAGTACGGCGACCACATCGCCGACGATGAGTACGGGCAGCAGCACCCCTGTCGACTCGCGCGCCGGCAGCACCGCCGCGAAGATCGCGAGGCTGACCGTGTTCGCACCGCTCACGGCGGTCTTCGAGAAGCCGACGAGTACGGCTGCCGCGGCGAGCGCACCCATTTCCCAGCTGATGATGATGTCCATGCCAGGAGCTGATGCTATGCGCCCGGACCCCTGGCATCTCGTCGGAGTCAAGGCACCAGCGCCGGCGGCCTCGGCAGGTCCGGTCGGATCAGGGAGCGGTGCACCACGGCGACACCGGAGGCAGAGAGCCATGCCGCTGCGCTTGACATCAGATCGGCAGCGCGAGGAGCCCCGGCTGCTACGGCCTGGCGGCTGACGTGGCAGGGGGCCGGGCCGTATTCTCCCTGCCAATCAGGGCAGGCTCGCTATGTGGTCATTCCCGTTCATGACTCGAATCCGGTGCGGCGCACCCCCTGGGTCACCTACGCGCTGATCGTGGCCAACGTGGTGGTGTTCCTGCGCACGCCCGTGGCCGTGTCCTCGATCGTGGGCGACAGCAGCCTCGCGCAACTGTGCCATCTGCAGGCTTTCCTCGAGCAGTGGGCCGCCGTCCCGCGGGAGCTGATCCACAACCGGGTGCCGGATCTGGTCCCGACCGGGACGCCTGCGGTGGGTCCCCAGGGGCAGGGTTGCCTGCTTGGACCGCCCAGTTACGACAAGGTGCCTCCGCTGTCTGTGCTGACCTCGATGTTCCTGCACGGCAGCTGGCTGCACCTGCTGGGCAACATGCTCTTCCTGTGGATCTTCGGCGACAACATCGAGGACCGGTTGGGCCGGGTGCGGTACCTGCTGTTCTACCTGTTCTGCGGGTACGTGGCCGGGTACGGCTTCGCGCTCGCCAACCCCGATTCCGCCGAACCGCTGATCGGGGCGTCCGGGGCAGTCGCCGGCGTGCTGGGCGCCTACCTGGTGCTCTACCCGCGGGCTCGGGTGTGGGGCCTGGTGCCCTTCTTGTTCTTCTTCCCTCTGCGGCTCCCCGCCTGGGCGGTGCTCGGACTGTGGTTCGTCCTGCAGGCGTTCTACTCGGTCGGCTACGGCGTCGCGGAGGCCGGCACCGTTGCCTATCTCGCCCATGTGGCCGGTTTCGTGGCCGGGGCGTTGCTGGCGCTTCCGTTGCGGGCCAATACCCCTCCCCCGCCCGAACCGCGGCGGCTGCAGAAAGCGCCGCAGGTACCACCGCACTGGTGAGCTCATTGCCAGTCGCGCAGGAAGCCCTCCCAGGTCTTCGGGAGCCCTGAACCGGAGCATGAGAAGAGGGCCTCCGCAGGCTCTGACCTGTGAAGACCCTCAACACCGTCGGGACGACAGGATTTGAACCTGCGACCCCTTGACCCCCAGTCAAGTGCGCTACCAAGCTGCGCCACGTCCCGGTGCCCGTCTGACCTGGGGTTTCCCCTGGCCGAACGCGCATGAGAACAATACCGCACTTCGACCGGTGGTCACGAACCGCTTTGCGCCCGCCCGCCGACCAGGCGCAACGCACCGTGGGCCTTCCACGACAGCGTGACGCGCGTCACAGCCGAGACGATCGACGCGCCCGACCGTGATCGTTTCCTGCCCCCAAGGGGGACACGGGCTACCGCTGGCCGTCGGCACCGCGCTCGGGCTGCGGGCCCCGCCGCGACCCACGGCCGGCCCGGCGGGATCGCGTCCGGACCACGGACCCGCGGCTCGCGGTCGTACTGGCCGAGATCAGCAGAGACGGCTTCGACCTGGCCGGACGGCGGCCCCCGGAGCGGATGATCAATGTGGGGATCCGGGCACAGCTGATGCTCGGCGCGGGCGGGCTTGACCCGAGGGGCTCCCCGAACGGATCACGGGATTCCTCAGCGCTGGCGGCGATCAGCCGGGGGCCTGGCTGACGCGGCTCCGCCGTGCAACGCGGTCCCGCCACGCACCGCGCCCCGCCGCCCGGTCACCCCGTCCGCTCGGCCAACTCCGGGTGCGCGTCCAGCAGTTTGCGCGGTGCTGCCTGGCGCCACGAGTCGAGCAGGATCGCGTACAGCTCCTCCTCGTCCTCCAGCGCCGCCAGCCGCACCCGCAGCCAGGCGTAGTTGTCGTCGTGCCCCGCGCGGATGAAGAACTTCTCCGGCTCTGAGGCGATCAGCTCCTCCCGGTCCTCCTTCGGGCACTTCACACCCATCACCTTGTCGTCGTCATCGAGCGAGGCGAAGATCTTGCCCCCGCCGTCCAGGCGAAACGTGGGCATGCCCCAGGCGAGCTTCTCCATCGCACCGGGAAGCGAGAGCGCAAGTCTGCGTACGTCGTCGGCAGTGGCCATGTGAAGACCGTACGACGCAGCACTGACACTCGCCCTGCTCCTTGCAACACCGCGCTCACACCGGGCTCTTCCGACCCATTGACCCCCTGTAAGGCGGGAACCTACGCTGTGCAACGAATTCAGAAAGCGCTTTCTAAACGCCCGAGCCGCGGTCCGCCCACCAGCACCGGGAGCGCAATGAGTAGTCGAAGAGCACGGCTCAGTCCAGGAGCACCGCTCAGCCGCATGCCCCTCTCCCCCTTAACCGTCATCACCGCACTGCTGGCGCTCGTCGTCGCCCTCGGGATCGCCTCGCCGCCCCGCGCCGACGCCGCGCCCTATCGCGTACTGGTCTTCTCCAAAGTCACGAACTTCTACCACGACTCCATCCCCGCCGGGATCGATGCGATCAAGAAGCTCGGCAGCGAGAACGGCTTCGACGTCGAAGCCACCGACGACGCCGCCGCGTTCAGCGATACGAACCTCGCGCGCTTCCAGGCGATCGTCTTCAACAACACCAACTCCACGCCTGAGAAGGGCGATCTGCTGGGCGCCGAGCAGCGCGCCGCGCTCCAGAAGTACATCCGGGGCGGCGGCGGCTGGGTAGGACTGCACGCCGCCTCCGCGAGCGAGCGCGACTGGGACTGGTACGAGGGACTGGTCGGCGCGATCTTCGACAAGCACCCGGCCGTGCAGACCGGGCGGATCAAGGTGCTCGACCATGCCCACCCCTCCACCAAGGGGCTTCCCGAGCTCTGGGAGCGTACGGAGGAGTGGTACAACTGGCGCACCAATCCGACCGGGAAGGTTCACACCCTCGCCCAGATCAAGGTGCGGGACGGCATCACCGGGCTCGACGAGGGTGTCGACCACCCGTGGTCCTGGTGCCAGAACTACGACGGCGGACGCTCCTGGTTCACCGCGGGCGGCCACGCCAAGTCCGCCTTCCAGGAAGAGGGTTTCCTCAAGCACATCCTCGGCGGGATCCAATGGGCCGCCGGCAACAAGCCCGGCGACTGCACCGCCACGAAGACCGGCGCCTTCCAGCGCACACCGCTGGTCACCAGCGATCTCGCCGACCCCTTCGAACTCGCCGTCGCGCCCGACCGCCGGGTCTTCTTCATCCAGCGCACCGGCAAGGTCAAGGTGATCGACCAGCAGACGCTGAAGGTCACCACCGCGCTGGACTTCGCGTACACGCCCGACATGACGAGCCAGTCCGACGGTCTCCTCGGACTCGCTCTCGATCCGGAATTCGGGAAGAACAACTGGCTCTATCTGCTGAACTCCGACAAGACCGAGAAACGGCTCAACCTCTCGCGGTTCACGGTGACCGGCAACACGATCGACCCCGCCTCCGAGAAGCGGCTCCTCACCATTCCCACCTGGCGGGGCGAGGGGCGGGCCAACTCCCATATGGCCGGCTCGATCGCCTTCGACAAGAAGGGCGAGCTGTACATCGCGACCGGCGACAACACCGACCCGTTCGCCTCCGAGGGCTTCGCTCCGATCGACGAGGGCGAGGGACGCCGTGCCTGGGACGCTCAGGGCACCGCGGGAAATACCAATGACCTGCGCGGCAAGATCCTGCGCATCACGCCGAAGGACGACGGTACGTACACCGCCCCCGAGGGCAACCTCTTCGCCCCCGGCGCCGAGAAGACGCGTGCCGAGATCTACGCGATGGGGATGCGCAACCCGTTCCGGATCACAACCGATCCGCTGAGCGGCGCGCTGCTGGTTGCGGACTACGGACCCGACGCACGCGCCGCCAAGCCGGACCGCGGTCCTGAAGGCACCGTCGAGTTCACCCGTATCACCAAGGCGGGCAACTTCGGCTGGCCGTACTGCATCGGCGACAACACCCCGTTCAACGACTACGACTTCGCGACCAGGACACCTGGCCCGAAGTTCGACTGCGCGAAGCTGGTCAACGATTCGCCCAACAACACGGGCCTGGCCGAGCTGCCGCCGGCTCAGCCCGCCACGGTCTGGTACGCGTACTCGGCGTCCGCTCAGTTCCCCGAGCTCGGTACGGGCGGGGGCGGGCCGATGAGCGGCCCGGTGTACGACTACGACGCGGCGAACACGTACCGCACCAAGTTCCCCGAGTACTTCGAGGGGAAGTGGCTGAACTACGAGCTGACCCGCAAGTGGTTCAAGTCCTTCTCAATTCAGCGGCAGGACCAGACCTTCACCGATCCGCGTTTCGCACCGGCGAAGGCGGGCGATCTTCAGTCGATCAACTCCGTCTTCGCCGACATGACGTGGAACCAGCCCTTCGAAGCCGACTTCGGACCCGACGGAGCGCTGTACGTCATCGACTTCGGCCTCGGCAGCGGTACGGGACGGGGCGGCAGCAACGAGGGCTCGGGCATCTACCGCATCGACTACGTCGGTGACGGCCGGCTGCCCGACGCCAAGGCCACGGCCTCTCCCGACACCGGCTCGGTGCCGCTGACCGTGAAGTTCTCCAGTGCGGGCTCCGGACTGCCGGGCGGCAAGCCGGTGACGTACGCGTGGGACTTCGACGGGAACGGCACGACCGACTCGACCGAGGCGAACCCGACCCACGTCTACCGGACCAAGGGACGCTTCACCGCGCGACTGACGGTCACCGGACCGGGAGATCTGACGGGACTCGCCGTCCAGGACATCACCGTCGGCAACACCCGGCCCGTGGTGACCATCCAACAGCCGTCGAACGGAGGGATGTTCAGCTTCGGCGACACCATCCCCTTCACGGTGAAGGTCAGGGACAAAGAGGACGGTCGGCGGATCGACTGCTCGCGAGTGGTCGTCCAGTCGCAGCTCGGCCATGACACCCATCTGCATCCATTGGACAACTACACCGGCTGCACGGGCGAGATCGCGACCGACGCGGGCGAAAGCCACGGTCCCGGCCAGAATCTGTACTACGGGATCACCGCGCAGTACGAGGACAAGGGAGTACCGGGCGTGCCCGCGCTCACCGGCTCCAGCTCGCTGACCCTGCGTACGACGTTCCGTGAGGCCGAGCACATGACCACCACCGGCGGCGCACACGCCGGGGTGGTGGTGGCGAGCCGCGCCGACGCCTCGGGCGGTAGGCGGCTGGCCGAGATCGAGGACGGCGACTGGATCAGCTTCGACCCCGTGCACCTGAAGGGGATCGAGTCGGTGACGGTCGGGGCGGCCTCCGGCGGCCTCGGCGGGGACGTGGAGTTCCGCGCCGGATCACCGACAGGTCCGCTGCTGGGCAAGGTGACCGTCCCGAACACCGGGGACTGGGGCAACGTCGTCTCGCCCACGACCGCCCTCAGGAACCCGGGCGGCACTGTGAAGCTGTACGCGGTCTTCACCAACCCGCAGTGGTCGGCCGAGAAGCCCGATCTGCTCGCCCTCGACTGGCTGCACTTCAACGGGAGGGGCGTCGAGAAGCACCCGGCGACCAAGGTCTCGCTGACGGCGACGCCCGCGACCGGGACCGCGCCGCTCGCGGTGCAGCTCGCGAGCAAGGTCGAGCCGCTGCCCGGCCGCACCATCGCCTCGTACCACTGGGACTTCGGCGACAACGCCAAGCCCACCGCTCCTGAGGGAGCGACGGCGGCGCACAGCTACGCCCGCCCCGGTGCGTACACCGCGCATCTGACCGTCACCGACAACAAGGGCGACACGACAGTCAACTACGTCCGAATCAGCGCGAGTTGAGAGGGAAGCAGACATGAACGGCACACGACGTGCGTTCCTCGGCACGGCGCTGGGCGCCGCTGCGGCGACGGCCTTGAGCCGCCCGGCGTACGCCGCCGAGGGCGGCCGCCGACGACGCATCCCGCCCTCCGGCATCGGCATGCACCTCTACACGATGCGCACGCCCCTGGCGAAGGACTTCAAGGGGACCCTCGCGCGACTGGCGGGCATGGGGTACGCGACGGTCGGGGTCAGCGGCCGGCACGGCAACAGCGCGGCCGCGATCCGGGGCATGCTGGAGGAGACCCGCCTCAAGGCGGTGCTCGAGCATGTCGGCTACACCGTCGTCACCAGCGACGGTCTGCCGCAGGCACTCGATGACATCCACACCCTCGGCGCGCGATGGATCGTGGTGCCGAGCCTGCCCGGCTCGATGCACACTCCGGCCGGATTCCGGGAAGCGGCACGGCAGTTCAACAAGGCCGGGCTCGCCGCCCGCGAGTCCGGTCTCGGTCCGCTGCTCTTCCACAATCACGGCCTCGACCACGAGGTCGTCGACGGAGAGAATCTGTACGACATCCTCCTCAACGAGACCGACCCGGAGCTGGTGGCCTTCGAGCTGGATGTCTACTGGGCGGCGAAGGGCGGGGCGGATCCGCGTTCGCTGTTCGTGCGCCACCGGCGGCGCTTCCCCGCGCTGCACGTCAAGGACATGGCTCCGGACGGCGGCTTCGCCGATGTCGGCTCCGGAACCCTGGACTTCCCGTCGATGTTCGACACGGCGCGCAGCGGCCGTGTGAAGCAGTGGCTGGTCGAGCACGACTCGCCGGCCGACCCGTTCACGACCGCGCAGAACAGCTACACGTACCTGGCGAACCTCAGGTACTGACGGAGTCCCGAACGGGGGCTCCGCCCCAGACCCCGCGCCTCAATCGCCGGCGAGGCTGGCTTTCGGGGCTCCGCCCCGGACCCCGCTCCTCAATCTCCCCCAGACTTCGTCCGGGGGCCCCCACGGGGCTTGATTTGCCCGGACGGGCTTGAAGTTCCGCCCGGACGGGCGGAACTTCAAGCCCGTCCGGCGATTGAGGACAACGCCCGAAGGGCGTACCGGGGGTCTGGGGCGGAGCCCCCCACGCGGCGGAGCCGCAAATCGATACAGCGGGAAGGGGCGGGGAGGGGAACAGCCCCGCCGGGCATCGGCTAGTCCTGCGCGGACGCCGCGCCGAGCAGACCCCGGATATGGGTGGTGGCCTCGCGGAATTCAGGTCGCCCCATCGTCTCGGTGTAGTCGCGCTCGGCGGGCAGTCCGACCTCGATGATCTCGGTGATGGTGCCGGGCCGCGGGCTCATCACCACGACCCGGTCGGCGAGATAGCACGCCTCCGAGATGGAGTGGGTGACCAGCAGCACTGTGGTGCCGGTCTCGCGCCAGATGCGATTGAGCTCCATGTTCATCTGCTCGCGGGTCAGCGCGTCGAGCGCGCCGAACGGCTCGTCCATCAGCAGCACCGGCGGCTCGTGCAGCAGCGCGCGGCACAGCGCCACCCGCTGCTGCATACCGCCGGACAGCTCGTGCGGATAGGCGTCCTCGAAGCCGTCGAGTCCGGTCATGGCGATCAGTTGGTCCGCGCGCCCGTGGGCCACGGCGCCCGGCATCCTCCGCATCTCGGCCTGGAGCAGGATGTTGCGCCGCGCCGACCGCCACTCCAGCAGGGCCGCGCGCTGGAATACGTATCCGATGTCGTGCCGTGGACCCTGCACCCGCTCGCCGTGCAGCCGGACGTCACCGATGGAGGGCTTGAGCAGGCCGGCGACGAGTTTGAGCAGCGTGGACTTGCCGCAGCCCGAGGGTCCTACGATGGCGACGAACTCCCCCATCGCGACATCGAGGGAGACGTCGGTGAGCGCGGTGACGTCCCGGTTCTTGGTACGGAACCGTACAGCGACGTCCTCGATGCCGACCGCCGCGGTGGGCCCCTGGTGGCTGTCCTTGACCGTCACTGCCGGCTCCCGCACCGTCGTGTCTTCGCCCATCGTCATCCCTTCAGTGCGGTGGCGCTGTCCCAGTAGTCCGTCACGGTCTTGGGGCTCTTGACCAGACCCGCCTCGGCGAAGACGTCGATGGTCTGCTGCCAGTCGGCGTCGGTGTTGACACCGGGGGCCTTGCCCTCGGTCGCCTGGGTGTGCAGCAGCGTCAGGGTCGTCTTGAACTGCTCGGACAGGACTTCCTTGGGCGGGAGTTGCTCGCTGGCGCCCTGCATCGCGGCGACGGCCGGCTCGGGCGCCTTCTCGGCGGCGGCGAAGGACTCGCTGACCGCCTTCACCATGCGCGCCGCGACATCCTTCTTGCCGGTCAGGAACTTCTGGCCGGTGATGAGGCCGTTGGAGTAGAAGTTGAGCCCGTTCTCCGAGAAGCGCAGATAACCGATTGGCTTCTTGGCCTTGTTCTGCATGGTCGGACCCTGGTCGCTGGCGTAGCCGAGCAGTCCGTCCGTCTTGCCGGAGATCACCGCGGCGATCTTGCCCGCGGGGTCGGTGTTCTGCACCTTGACGTCGGACTCCGCGAGATTGTTCTTCTTCAGGAAGATCGGGAACGTCTTGGAGAGCGCGTCGCCCGCGGTGCCCGCGATGGTCCTGCCCTTGAGGTCGGCGGGCGTCTTGATGCCCTTCGACTCGAAGAACTGCACGGAGGAGGGCGTCGTCTGCAGGAAGACGCCGAGGCTCTTCACCTTGACGCCGGAGTCGACACCGGAGAGCAGCGCGGGGGTGTCGGCCCAGCCGAAGTCGGTCTGTCCGGCGCCGGTTGCCTGGACGGTCTTCTGGGAGCCCTGCCCGGCCTGGATGTTGATGTCGATGCCGTGCTTCTCGAATATCTTCTGCTGCTTGCCGTAGTAGAACGGCGCGTGTTCGCCGTACGGATACCAGTTGAGCGTCAGAGTGACCTTGTCGAGTTCCTTGCCGGAGTCGCTGGTGGTCTTGTCCGAGCCGTCCTCACCACAGGCCGTGGCGACCAGGAGCAGCGGAACGAGGCCGATCAGAAGTCTGCGCGCAGTCATTGCTGGTCCTTCTCGTCAGCGTGGATCGTGCCGGTCAGTAGGTGGGCCGGTAGGTGGGCCGGTCGGTAGGGCCGGTCAGTAGCTGGTGGTGACGCCTGCCTCGCGGCGGCTGGCGTGCCACGGGAGCAGAAGCTTCTCGGCGATCTCGACGAGGACGAAGAGGATCACGCCGATCAGAGACATCACGAGCAGTCCCGCGAAGAGCATGGGGGTGTCGAGGTTTCCGTTGGCCTGGAGGATCACATAGCCGAGTCCCTCGTTCGCGCCGACGAACTCGCCTACGACGGCGCCGGTCACGGCCAGCGTGACGGCGACCTTGAGGCCGGAGAAGAGATGGGGCAGGGAGGCGGGGAGGCGGATCTTGACGAAGGTCTGCCAGGGGCTCGCGCCCATGGTCGACGACAGCTGGAGCATCTCCGGGTCGACGGCCTTGAGTCCGGTCACCATCGAAATGACAACGGGGAAGAAGGCGATGAGGACGGCGATGAGGATCTTCGGCGCGATGCCGAAACCGAGCCAGACGACGAACAGAGGGGCTATGGCGATCTTTGGGACGACCTGCGCGAAGAGCAGGATCGGGTAGAGCGTTTTCTCGACGGTCGACGAGTAGACCATGATCACCGCGGCGAGCACGCCGACCGCGACGGCGATCAGGAAACCGAGGAGCGTCTCGTAGGTGGTCACCCAGGTGTGCTGCCAGATGTAGTCGGTCTTCCCGGTCAGCACGTCCAGCGTCGCGCCGGGTGAGGGGACGAGGTACGGCTCGACCAGTTCGGCCGCGGCGATCACCCACCACACGCCGAAGCAGACCAGCAGCAGCGCAACGGGCCGCCAGCTCTGCTCGATCGCACGGACGGCGCGCTCCCCCGCGCCCGGCCTGTTCCGCGTGGCAACTCCCGCCACTTTCCGGGGTGCCGCCTTGATGGCGCTCTGGCTCACTGTCGACTCCTCTGGGAAAACGCTTTCAGAAAGCGCTTTCTGATAAGGTGTCGCCACGCTAATGACTGCCTGTACGCACGGTCAATAGGTCGTCCCGAAGTTTCGGGGGGTGCAGTGAGTGAACGGCAAGCAACACCTGTCCATGTGACGCTGGACGTCGTCGCCCGCAGAGCGGGCGTCTCCCTGGCCACCGCGTCCCGTGCCCTCAACGGCACCACCCGGGTCCGGGAGGATCTGCGCCGGCGCGTGCGTGCGGCGGCCGATCTGCTCGGCTATATCCCCAACGCCCATGCCCAGGCGCTCGCCAGCGCCTCCAACAACACCGTGGGCCTCATCTGCCACGACGTCGGCGATCCGTACTTCGCCGCCATCGCGGACGGCGTGATGCGGGCGGCCGCCGAGCAGGATCTGCTCGTCATGCTCGCCAGCACCTTCCGGGAACCGGCCCGGGAGATCGCGTACGTCTCCACCCTGCGCGCACAGCGGGCCCGGGCCATCCTGCTGATCGGCTCGGGGTTCCAGGACCGGGCCTGGGAACGGGCGCTGGCGGCCGAGCTGGAACCGTATGTCCGCGCGGGCGGCCGGGTCGCGGTCGTCAGCCGGCACCGCAGCCTGCGGGTGGATGCCGTACTGCCGGAGAACCGGGCCGGAGCCGCCGCCCTCGCCGGTGCCCTACTGGCCCTGGGACACCGGGAGTTCGCGGTGCTCAGCGGGCCGCCCGAGCTCACCACCGTCACCGACCGGCTCGCCGGGTTCCGGGAAGGCCTGGCACAGGCCGGGATCACGCTCGGGCCCGACAGGGTGGTGCGCGGCGCCTTCACCCGCGAGGGCGGTCATACGGCCGCCCGTGAACTCCTCGCCCGTTCCACCCGGCCAACTTGCGTCTTCGCGGTCACCGATGTGATGGCGGTGGGCGCGCTCGCCGCCTTCCGGGAAGCGGGCGTCCGGGTGCCGCGGGACATCTCGCTCGCGGGCTTCGACGACATTCCCCTCGTACGGGAGCTGACTCCCCCGCTCACCACGGTGGCGCTGCCGCTGACCGCCATGGGGCAGGAGGTGATCGCCCTCGCGCTGCGCGAACCGCGCGGCCCGCGTTCGCGGATGCTGCGGGTCGGCGGCGAGGTCGTCCTGCGCGCCAGCACCGCCCCACCGTCCACCCCGCTTACTGGAAGGACCAGTTGATGAACATCGAGCGCGTCGAGACCTTCGCGGTCGCCCTGCCCACCCGCCGCTCCTTCGGCGTTTCCGGTGGCGCGGTCGCCGTCGCCGGACAGCCGTCGCTGCGGGTGCTGGTGAAGGTGAGCACGGACGGTGTGCACGGCTGGGGCGAGGCGACGCCCATCCCTGCCTGGACGTACGAGACCGCCGAGTCCATCGTCACCACGGTCGACCGCTATCTCGCCCCGGCCATCGTCGGCAGGCCCGCCTGGAACCTGGACGCCGTCGACAGCGCCTTCGACCGTGCCATCAGCCGCGGCTTCACCATCGGCGCGCCGCTGGCCAAGAGCGCGGTGGATGTGGCGTTGCACGATCTGCTGGGGCGGGCCGCCGGGGTGCCGCTCGGCGTGCTGTGGGGTCAGCGCAGGTCGGAGTCGATCGAGCTGGGGTGGATCGTGTCCGGGCAGTCCCCCGCCGAAGTCGGCGACAGTGTTGCGGAGGGCTCGGACGCCGGATACCGGGCGTTCAAGGTCAAGATCGGGCTGCACGACGAGGACACGGACGCGGCCGTGGTGGCGGCGGTGCGCGAACACGCGCCGGGTGCGCCGGTCTGGGTGGACGCCAACCAGGCGTACATCGTGGACGCCGCGCTGCGCATGGCGCGGCGGCTGGACGCGATCGGGATCACCGCCTTCGAGCAGCCGCTGCCCGCCAACGACATCGCGGGGCTGCGGCGGCTGCGCGAGCACTCCCCCGTGCCGGTGGCGCTCGACGAGAGTCTGCGGCACCCCACCGATCTCGCGACCTTCGTCCGTCTTGAGGCGGTGGACGTGGCGATAGCCAAGGTGCAGCGCAGCGGCGGGCTCACGCTGTCACGGCGACTGTGTGCGCTCGCCGAGGACTGCGGGGTCCGGCTGATGGGGTCCGGGCTGACCGACTCCGATCTGGGGCTTGCAGCATCGCTGCATCTCTTCGCGGCGTACGGGATCGACACCCCGGTCGATCTGAATGGCCGTCAGTTCATTGAATCTCCGTACGCGGGGCAGACGGTGCGGGTGGAGAAGGGAGTGGCTCAGGTGCCCGACTCCCCAGGGCTGGGGGTCGAGGTGGACGAGGCAGTGGTGCGTGAGCTGGCCGTCGACGTACTGGAGCATCGCGCGTGACAGCGCCCGGCGCGCGAGTACACCGAGTCGCGCGCCCCTGGCACCCCTTGTGCGCTTCGCGCGCCGGGCAGCACTCCCGTACGCCGGTACGGCCGACCTTCAAATCCGTCGCCCCTGCCCACAAGCGTTCTTTTCGGTCTGGGTCTGCGCCGGATCGGTTCTTCCGGTGTTCCGGGATGTCACCGTTGTGCACGTCTGAGGCTTCGTCTTGTCCCTCAGTGCCATATGCCCACGAAACCTTTGCCGATGGCATGTGGCAGAAACAAGCACAGGGGGAATGCCGTACGGCAGGACCGGACGGGCGTGTACCACACGGGACACACCCTCAATCAAACGTCAACGGACTGCTTTTTGGACAAGGTTGGCGTCGATCTTGTGCCACTTGGAAACGATCAACACCATAATGTGGTCGGCCTGTTCGGGACGGGACCACTGCCGATGCACCACCTGCTCGAACAACAGCCCGAGCAGGCGTTTCGCAGAGGAGGGCTCGCGATGGACGGATACTTCGCCAGTCGACTGCATCATCAATTACGTGACCATGTCCGCGACTTCGCGGAGAGGGAGGTACGTCCGAGGATTCCCGCGATGGAGGCCGCCCGCTCGGTCCACCGCGATCTGTCCCGGCTGATAGCCCGGCAGGGCTGGCTCGGCGCCACCATCAGCAAGGAGCACGGCGGGATGGGTGTCGGCCACCTCGCCAAGACCATCATCATCGAGGAACTGTCCCGGGTCAGCGGGGCGATGGGCGCGATGATCCAGGCCTCTCAGCTGGGCGTTGCCAAGATTGTCCATTTCGGCAGCGACCAGCAGAAGAAGACCTGGCTCCCATCCATCGCCGCCGGCGAATGCCTGCCGACAATCGCGGTCACGGAACCCGAGTCGGGCGGCCATGTGCTGGGCATGAGAGCCACCGCGGTGCGGGACGGCGACGACTACATCCTGAATGGCCGAAAGGTGTTCGTCGGCAACAGCCACGTGGGCGATCTGCACGGCGTGGTGGTCAGGACCGCTCCGGGATCGAAAGGGCTGACGGCCTTCCTGGTCGAGTCGGACCGCCCGGGGTTCGGAGTCGGCGAGCAGCGGCCGACGATGGGACTGCACGGCTTCAGCTTCGGTGAGCTGCACTTCCACAACTGCCGTGTCCCGGCCCCGAACCGGCTCGGCGAGGAGGGCGACGGTCTGTCCGTGGCGTACTCCTCCAGCGTGCTGTACGGCCGCGCCAACCTCACCGCCGTGTCACTCGGCATCCACCAGGCAATCCTGGAGGAGACCACCCGCTTCTGCGCGGAACGGCACCGGTATGGCGAGCCGCTCCATGAACTTCCGTCCATCAAGCTGAAGTTGGGAAAGCTGCAGTCACGGCTGATGACCGCCCGGCTCGCCGCGTACCACGCCGTGCACCTGCTCGACCAGGGACTGCCGTGCGACGCGGAGCTGATGAACGCCAAGCTGGTCAATGTCGAGTCGGCGATCGACTCCGCGCGCAACGCCATGGAGATCCATGCCGCTGCCGGGCTCTTCACCGACCGCCCCATCGAACGGTATCTGCGGGACGCGCTTCATATGTTCGCCCCCGCCGGGACCTCCGACATTCAGCTGCTGCGCCTGGCGGAGGTCGCGCTGGGCACGGCGAAGGGGCAGTGGTCGCAGCGGCTGGCCGACGAGGTCAGGCTGGAGCCGGCGCTTTGACCCGTGGCTCCGCCCCGGACCCGACTGAAGACACTCCCCCTACGCCCTGCGGGCGTAGGGGGAGTGCGTGGCGTAGGGGGAGTGCGCGGCTCAGATGCGGCCGTCCTCGCGCCGGTGGATCTGCTCGATCAGCTCCGCGGCCAGCGACTTGATGGTCTCCAGACCCGCACGCCCCCACGGCCGCGGCTCGGTGTCGACGACACAGATCGTGCCCAGCGCGATCCCTGTACGGTCGATCAAGGGCGCCCCCAGATAGGAACGGATGCCGATCTCGTCGACGACCGGGTTCCCCGCGAACCTCGGATAGTCGCAGACGTCCTCCAGCACGAGCGCCTTGCGCCGTACGACCACATGCGGGCAGTAGCCGTGGTCGCGCGCCATGAAACGGCTGACGTCACCGCCGCCCGCCGCGGCCGCCGCGCCCAGATCGTTGCCACTGTGCGTACCGGCCGGGGTGTGCAGCCCGGCGAAGAACTGCCGGTTCTCATCGATGAAGTTGACCATCGAGTACGGCGCGCCGGTCACCTCCGCGAGCCTGTGCGCGAATTCGTCGAAGGCGGGGTCGGGCCGGTCCCCGAAGCCGAGCTGGCGCAGCCGTCGCACACGGACGGGCGCTTCGCGGTCGACGGGGGTCAGCAGCAGATGACCGGTCGGGTCATACGTCATGTCGGTGCTCCGTAGCTCGGTGCCGGAGCCGGCACCGCGGTGGTGGTGAGCAGATGCTGGACGAGGGTGACCAGCGTCCCTGTCGCCGAGCCGGCGATCCGCGCGTCGCACAGCACGACCGGCACCTGGGGCTTCAGGCCGATCGCGGCCCGCACTTCCTCCGGTTCGTAGCGGTACGCGCCGTCGAACTCATTGACGGCGACGACGAATCCGATGCCGCGTCGCTCGAAGAAGTCAACGGCGGAGAACGAGTCCTCGAGCCGGCGGGTGTCGGCGAGGACGACCGCGCCGAGCGCGCCCTCGGAGAGTTCGTCCCACATGAACCAGAAGCGCTCCTGGCCCGGGGTGCCGAAGAGATAGAGCACATGGCTCTCGTCCAGCTTGATCCGGCCGAAGTCCATGGCGACCGTCGTGGTGGTCTTGGACTCGATGCCGTCCAGGCTGTCGGTGGCCACGCTGACCTGCGTCAGCAGCTCCTCCGTACTCAGCGGTTCGATCTCGCTGACCGCTCCCACGAAGGTCGTCTTGCCCACCCCGAATCCCCCCGCTATGAGGATCTTCAGCGCGGTGGGGAAGAGGCCGTCGAGTTCAGAGCCGTCGTCGTAGGCCATCGAGCACCGCCTCCAGCAAAGAACGGTCTGTGGGTGTGTTGCCGCAGCGGGGCGCCCGCGCGGTGACCGCGCCGCAGTCCACGAGATCGGAGAGCAGCACCTTGGTGACGACCGCCGGCAGCCTGAGGTGCGCCGAGATCTCGGCGACCGAGGTAGGCCCGTCGCACAGGCCGAGCGCCAGGGCGTGCTCGGGACCTAAGTGCTTCTGTGGCACGGTCCCGGTGGCCATCACCAGCGAGAGCAGGTCCAGCGCGGTTGTCGGACGGGTGCGGCCGCCGCTCACCGTGTACGGGCGGATGAGTCGGCCGGCCGCGTCGTCTAGCAACGGCCCGTCCTTGGGGGACGGCACTCTCATTGTCCTGCGGCGCTCGGCGCCACCGCCGACTGTCTGGCCGGCGTGGTCAGGTAGGGCCGTACGCTCTTGACCAGCATCGCCATCTCGTACCCGAGGACCGCGGCGTCCGCCTCGCGCCCGGCGAGTACGGCGAGGCAGGTGCCGGAGCCGGCGGTGGAGACGAACAGCAGTGTGGAGTCGAGCTCCACCACCACCTGGCGTACCTCTCCGCCGTCGCCGAAGCGCGCTCCGGCGCTGCGGCCCAGGGAGTAGAGGCCGGAGGCGAGTGCCGCCATGTGGTCGGCGCTGTCGGGGTCCAGGCCGTGCACGGATTTCACCAGCCCGTCGGAGGAGAGCAGTACCGCGTTACGGGTGTACGGCACGCGCTGGACCAGGCCGCTGAGCAGCCAGTCGAGGTCCGAGACATGACCGTTCGGCACATCGCTCGCCATGGTGCATCTACTCCTTGGAGGTGTTGTCGTGGCGCTGCGGTCCGGGCTGTGGGCCGGGGTCCGCGGGGGAATGGGACTCGGCCAGTCCGATGCCCCGCTGGAAGGCCGCCATCAAGCCCGGGTCGTGGAGGGCGTGGTCGTCGTCCTTGCGGGGCGACGGGGCGTCCCTGAGCTGGGGGACGAGGTGTTCCTGACTGCGGCGTCGGGGCAGTTGGGGGCGGCCCATGGTGCCGCGGACCACCCCGCCTGCGGGCGGCTCAGGGGTGGTGTGGGCGGACTCGGCGGGCGAACTCCCCTGGGGCGCCGAGTGGTCGGCGCCTGGGAGGGCGGCAGCCGGATTGGGCCTGTCGGCGTGCTCTCCACGTACAGGAAGGGGTCCCGCGCCAAGTGTGGCGTGCGCCGTCTCGCGCTGCGGCTGTGACTGTGGCTGTGGCTGCGATTGCTGCCGGTGCTGCGGCTGGAGCTGATCCAGGTACGGCGGGGAGTGCGGCTGCTGCGGGATCGAGGGGGACTGCGCCGCGGCCGCCCGGGGGACGGCCGTCCGGCCGCTTGCGTCGTGCCCGGCTTCGGACGCCGCGGCCGCCACATCGGCCTCCTGAGCGAGTCGTTCCGGCTCGGATCCGAGCAGCCCCTGCGGCAGTACGAGGATGGCCTGGACGCCGCCGTAGATATTGGACTGGAGCCGGACCGCGATGCCGTGTCTGCGGGCCAGCGCCGAGACGACGAAGAGGCCGATCCGCCCGTCCTGCAGCAGATGGGCGACATTCACCTGGTCGGGATCGGCGAGCAGGGCGTTCATCTTGTTCTGCTCGCCGACCGGCATGCCGAGGCCACGGTCCTCGACCTCGACGGCGAGTCCGGCCGTGACGTGCGAGGCGCGCAGCAGCACCTGGGTGTGCGGCGCGGAGAACAGCGTGGCGTTCTCGACCAGTTCGGCCAGCAGGTGGATCACGTCGGCGACGGCGTGACCGCGCAGTGTGCCGTCGATCGGCGGCACCAGTTTGACCCTGGGGTACTGCTCCACCTCGGCGATCGCGGAGCGGAGCACCTCCGTCATGGTGACCGGGTTGGACCACTGCCGCCGGGAGATCGCGCCGCCGAGGACGGCGAGGTTCTCCGCGTGCCTGCGGATGCGGGTGGCGAGGTGATCGACGTGGAAGAGGCCCTTGAGCAGCTCGGGGTCCTCGACCTCGTTCTCCAGCTCGTCGAGGAGCTGGATCTCCCGGTGGACCAGCGACTGGAGCCGCCGGGCCAGATTGACGAAGACTTCGACCTTCTGTTCATTGCCGACGCTGCTGGAGAGACGGGACGCCTGCACCACCGCCGCCACCGCGGCTTCGTGCGAACGGCTCAACTCCTGGGTCAGCAGGTCGAATTCGTCCCCGCCGGGCGGGGCTGGCGAGGGCGTATCGCGGGCAGGCGGTCCCTCCCCCCGTCTGAGCTGCTCGACCACGGTGCGCAGGTCCGCCTGCCCGCGCGCGCTGGAGCGGCGCAGGTCGGCGCACCGGTCGAGTACGGACTTGGCCATGCGGTCCGCGCTCATGGCCGCCGCCGCCACGGCGGCCATGGCGACCAGGGCGGAGGCGGTGAGCACGGCCCACAGACTGGCGGACGGCTGAGGGGTGGCGATGCGGATCGTGAATATCACCGCGGCTGCGCCGCTGAGCGCGGCGACGACCGCCGGCAGGGCTGCGGTCCGCAGGAGTTGAGGGCGTATACGGGCTTCCGGCGACGACGGCACGGGATGCGACCTTCCCGCTGACGACAGGGAGCGGGCGCCTGGCCGGCCGTGGCGCCCGCCCTCGCGGCGGTCTGGCCGCGCGGCGGGTGCGCGTAGTTGAGACATCAGCGTCCTTGGTACGTGGGGCCCCAGGAATCGGCGTACTGCACGTGGTCAGCTTCGGCTCAGCGGACGGCTCGGCATACGCGATATCGAACGAAAAATCGGTACGCAATATGAGCCGCCCGTTGATCACCGGCCACACACGGTAGTCGCCAAGCGGGCACGTGCGACGGGCAGTTGACAAACTTGCCCGACATTCGTCCCGCTCTGGTATGAGGCCCCGCACTGTTGCCCGAAAACGCTCGGCCGGCCCCCGTCGCGGGTCGGCGGCGGCGGGGGCCGGACCGGCAGGGGCCGGACACTCGCGGATCAGGCGGTCGGCGCCACCTCTGGGCTGCCCGTGCCGCCGGAAGTGGCCCAGCCTTCGACGGGCACGGTCGCCACCGCACGCCACCACAGCTCGGACGGAACGCCGCCCTCGGCGGTCGGCTCGAACGGCTCGCCCGGTCGCGGAAGGGCTATGGGCGCGCCCGCGGCGGCCGCGGCCGCGGCCGTACCCTCGCCAGGCTCGGCCCACGGGTGCGGCGCGAGGTTGAACGTCCCCCAGTGGATCGGCAGCATCACGCCGGACGGCTGCCCGCCCTGGAGGTCCAGGTGGGCGCGCATTCCCTCGGCGGGCGTCATATGGATGTCCGGCCAGTACTCGCTGTACGCGCCGATCTGGATCATGGTGGCGTCGAAGGGGCCGTGCTCGGCGCCGATGTCCTTGAAGCCGGGGAAGTATCCGGTGTCGCCGCTGTGGTAGATCCGGTGCTCCGGGCCGGTGACGGCCCAGGACGCCCAGAGTGTGTGCTGCTGGTTGCGCAGCCCGCGGCCGCAGAAGTGGCGGGCCGGGGTGGCGGTCAGCCGGATACCGGCGACTTCCGTCGACTCGTTCCAGTCCAGCTCACGCAGGCGGTCGGCGGGCACGCCCCAGCGCTCGAGGTGCGCGCCGACGCCCAGAGGCACCACGAAGACCGTGTCCGTGGAGGCCAGGGCGCGGATGCTGGGCAGATCGAGGTGGTCGTAGTGGTCGTGGGAGATGACGACGACATCGACCGGACCCAGGTCCGCGAGCGGCACGGGAACAGGGTGCAGCCGCTTGGGGCCGGCGAAGGAGAAGGGTGAGCAGCGCTCGCCCCAGACCGGGTCGAAGAGAACCCGCCGACCGTCGATCTCGGCGAGAACGCTGGAGTGACCGATCCAGGTGAGCCGCAGCCCGGAGGCCGGCGGTTTCGCCAGGTCGGCGAGGGTCGTGGGGTGCACGGGCACCACGCCGATGGGGGACCGGCGCGCCCGCGTCTCCTTGCGGAAGTAGATCTTGGCAAACTCGATCATGGAGCCGCCGGACGGCCGGGTTCTGGCTCCCACCGGGTTCTGGAAGGACCCGTCGGAGAAGTTGGGCGAGCGGCGGATCCGCTCCCACCGCTCTCCGGCCGGGTCGGCGCCGAACGCGGCGGGTCGCAGCGAGCGCAGCCGGGAGCTGAGAGGGGGGTGGGGGGAGTCAGCGCCGGTCACGGCACCTCCAGGTGTCGGGTCTCTTCATTATGTGCGGGGGGTACGACAGTGCGAACGCGCCGGGACCGCACACCGTGCTCGTGCTGGTCGACGTCACCCTGGGTGTGTCAGCCGTCACCCTGGGTGTGCGGGCGGCGGTGGCGGCCACCGGCACCGGTGAAGGGCTCAGCGGCGCGGCTGGCCATAGGCCCGTTCGACGCGCAGCCGCAGAACGAGGCGCTTGTCGCGGACCATCGCGCGCCGGTAGTCGTCCCAGTCCGGGTGCTCGCCCTGCACGTCGCGGTAGAGGGTGATCAGCTCTTCGACGGTGGCGTCGTGCGGGTCGGCAGCGACCGGGGAGAGGTCGGCCGTGCCCTCGACGACCGTCCAGGCCCAGCGGTCGGGGCTGGTGACGTGGTAGCCGGCGCGCGGGTCGCGGCGCAGGTTCCTGGTCTTGGCCCGGTCGTCGGTGATGGACACCCGGATGATCCGCTCGTGCGGGTAGTAGGCGTGGTTCACATTGGACAGCTGTGGCCTGCCGTCCCGCTTGATGGTGACCAGCACACCTCCGTCGTACTCGGCGATCAGCTCGAGGAGGGCGTCCTCCGCGTCCTGCTCTGCGTCGATGTCCGTCATGACCACAGGAACGCCTGCCTCCGTGCCGGTGTTCCTGAAATTCCTTACCCCCTGCGATGTCACATCCGGGCCGAGCCGTCCGTCGTAGGCGTGAAAGGCCGTCGCCATGGGGCGTCGACCACACGTCAGGAGGCTCGTCATGGCCCGTATCTCGCTCACCCCGCGCCGCTCGCTCCTCTTCCGTGCCACGGAGTGGTACTCCAAGCGCGTGTACGGAAAGGTCCTCGACCCCGCCCGGGCGCTGGCCCACAACCCGCGGGTGCTGTGGTCGGATCTCCGTTTCGAGCAGTCGGTGGCGAAGTGGAAGAACCTCGACCCCACCCTCAAGACGCTGGCTGTGATGGCGTCGGCCGCCTCGATCGGGTGCAGCTGGTGCATGGACTTCGGCCACTGGGAGAGCCGGCGGCACGGCATGGACGTGCGCAAGCTCCAGGATGTGCCGATGTGGCGCGACAGTGATGTCTACGCTCCGCTGGAGCGCGATGTCATGGAGTACGCGGAGGCGATGACGGCCAATCCGCCGCGGGTCGAGGACGAGCTGGCGAAGCAGCTGCTCACGGCTCTCGGCGAGGCCGCGTTCGTCGAGCTGACCGCGATGGTGGCAGTGGAGAACCTGCGCTCGCGGATGAACTCCGCACTGGGGCTGACCAGCCAGGGCTTCAAGGACCACTGCGAGATTCCGGCCCGTCGGCGCTCGACGGCCGCCTGACCGCGACGACCGTGCGGTCCGCTCGGCGAGTTTGTTGACGATCATGTTGACAGGGGAGCTCGCTCCTCCGGATACTGACTGACGGTTCAGTTACTGCGTCAGTCGTCGTGCCTGGAGGCACCATGTCCGAGCTCCCCACCGAGCTGGTCCCGCTCAGGGCCGGACGCGTATGGGGGTGTTCGCGCGAGTTCCCCGTGGAGCCGTGGATGCGGGGACGCCAAGCTGGAGGAGATCGAGGAAGGCACCTCGGACACCATGCGGCTGATCATCTCGAGGAGCATGTGACATGGCGTCGACGACTCTGACGGGCGGCGAAGCCGTCGTACGGGCGCTGGCGGCGCACGGCGTCACCCAGGCCTTCGGGATTCCGGGCACGCACAACCTGGAGATCTACCGGCATCTCGCCGCCTACGGGGTCGCGCATGTGACGCCGCGCCATGAGCAGGGCGCGGGGTACGCGGCCGATGGGTACGCCCGGGTCAGCGGGCGGCCCGGGGTCGCGATCACCACCACGGGGCCCGCCCTGCTGAACATCGCGGCGGCGGTCGGCCAGGCCTACTCCGACAGCGTGCCGCTGCTCGTCGTCTCCCCCGGGATGCCGCTGCGCCACCCGCGCCAGTCGACCGGGCTGCTGCACGAGATGCGCAGCCAGAGCGAGGCGCTGCGGGGTGTCGCGGCGTTCAGCCACCGGGTGTCGACGGTCGACGAGATCGGCGTGGCGGTCGCGCGGGCGTTCACGCTCTTCACCACGGAGCGGCCGAGGCCCGTGCACATCGAGATTCCGCTGGATCTGCTGGAGGCCGCGGAGCCGGTCGGAGCGGTACGGACCGCCCCGCCGGCCGGGTCCGCCGCGCCCACTTCGGGCGCGATCCGGCGGGCCGTCGATGCCCTGCGCGCGGCGCGGCGTCCCGCGCTCGTACTGGGCGGAGGTGCGCGTGGGGCCGCAGCTGAACTGCTCGCCCTGGCCGAGGAGTTGGCCGCGCCGGTGGTCACCACCGCCAACGGCAAGGGCGTCATGGACGAGTCCCATCCGCTGTCGCTCGGTGTCTCGCTGCACAGCCAGGTCGTCCAGAAGTGGCTGGCGCGGCGTGATGTGGTGCTGGCCGTGGGGACCGAGCTGGCGGAGTCCGATCTGTGGTCGGCGCCACCGACGTTGAACGGCACGCTGGTACGCGTCGACCTGGACCCCGCACAGATGTACGCGGCGATCCCGGCGGATGTGCCGCTGGTGGGCGACGCGCAGCGGGTGGTGGGCACGCTGCTGTCCGTGTACCGGAGCGGCGGAGGGGGTGGCGGCGAGCCGGGCGGGCGCGGCGTCAGCGCGCAGCGTCCGGCGCGGGATGCCTGGGTGATGATGCCGCGCGGTGCGGAACTGCGGCTCGTACGCGACACCGGGAGCGGCGACCGGGACACGGACGCCGGAAGCGGAACGGCCGGCGCCGCCGAGCTGCGGCTCGCTCCCGACGCCCGCGCCGAAGAAGCCGCCGCCCCGAGCGCCGCCGAGCAGGTCGCCGAGCTGCGCCTCGCGCGGGACGCCGAGACCCGGGACCGGGACGCCCGCTGGCTGCCGTGCCTCCGGGCGATCCGTGCCGTCCTCGCAGCCGATGCCGTCATCACCTCCGACAGCGCCCAGTGCTGCTACTACGGCGCGCTCCCGCATCTGCCCGTCGGACCCGACGCCCGCTATCTGCACCCCACCGGGTTCGGCACCCTCGGCTACGCGCTGCCCGCCGCGATCGGCGCCAAGACCGCAGACCCGGACCGGCAGGTGGTCGCGCTCAGCGGCGACGGCGGACTGCAGTTCTCCGTGCAGGAACTGGCCACCGCCGCCCAGCTCCGGCTCCCGCTGCCCGTCGTCGTGTTCGACAACGGCGGCTACGGCGAGATCCGCGACGAGATGGCCGCGCGCGGCGACGCCCCGGCCGCCGTCGACCTCGCGCCCGTCGACCTGCCCGCCCTCGCCCGCGCCTACGGCGGACACGGCGAGCGCGCCGCGACCCCCGAAGCGCTCGCCGCCGCCCTCACCCGGGCCCTCGGCACCCCCGGCCCCACCGTGATCACCGTCCCCGAGGAGACCGCCCGATGACCACTCCCCTGCTGTCGCTCACCTGGACCGACCATGTCACCGGCCGCCAGGGCCACTTGGTCGTCGACCGGCTCGTGCGCGGGGTCTCCAGCGGCGGTCTGCGGATGCGCGAGGGCTGCACGCTGGAGGAGGTGGCCGGGCTGGCCCGCGGGATGACGATGAAGGAGGCCCTGCACTACAACCCCGACGGCCGGTACATCCCGCTCGGCGGTGCGAAGGGCGGCATCGACTGCGACCCGCAGGACCCCCGGGCGTACGGCATCCTGGTCCGCTATCTGCGCGCCGTACGTCCGTACATCGAGACGATGTGGACCACCGGCGAAGACCTCGGCCTCACCCAGGACATCGTCGACCGCGCAGCCGCAGAGGCAGGGCTCGTCTCCTCCATCCAGGCCGTCTACCCGCTGCTCGACGACGAGGTGACCGCGCGCCGGCGGCTCGCGGACGCCTTCGCCGTCGAGGTCGACGGCATCGGGCTCGACGAGCTCGTGGGCGGCTGCGGCGTCGCCGAGTCCGTGCTGGTCGCGCTCGACCGGGCGGCTGTCGCGTACGAAGGAACGCGCGTCAGTGTCCAGGGACTTGGCACGATGGGCGGGGCCAGTGCCCGCTTCCTCGCCCGCGCCGGGCTGAAGATCGTCGCTGTCGCCGACGTCAAGGGCACCGTCGCCAACCCGGCCGGCCTGGACGTCGATGCGCTGCTGGCGGCCCGCGACTCTTACGGCACGGTCGACCGGACGGCCCTGCGGCCGGACGACCTCGAGCTGCCGGGCGACGCGTGGCTGTCGATCGACGCGGAAGTACTGGTGCCGGCTGCCGTCTCGTACGCCGTCGACACCGCCAACCAGGCGCAGATCACGGCCCGTTGGATCGTCGAGGCGGCGAACATGCCGGTGCTGCCGGACGCGGAGGAGCTGCTCGCGCGGCGCGGCATCACCGTACTGCCGGACGTCGTCGTCAACTCCGGTACGAACGCGTGGTGGTGGTGGACGCTGTTCGGTGACATCGACGCCGACGCGGACGAGGCCTTCGCGTATACGCGTCGCTCGATGCGCGCCCTGATCGACCAGATGCTGGCGCGCGCGGAGGCGGACGGGACGACTCCGCGGGCCGCGGCGCACGCGATCGTCGCCGACCGGCTGCCGGTGATCGCCGAGCGCTTCGGCTGGTACAGATGACGGCGCCGGGGGCCTCGCTCGAACTCCACGCGCACGGAGTGCGGGCACCGCCGGACAGCCGCAGCCGCAGCCGCAGCCGCCGCACAACGCCAGCCAAGATCGGCTGTGTAGGGTGATGCCGTGTCAAGAGTCCGGTTGAGTGTGGCGGAGCGGCGTGAGGAGCTGCTCAGTGCTGCCGTGGAGCAGATCGAGGAACGTGGTGTGGCGGCCGTGCGCATCGCCGATGTCGCCTCCGCCCTCGGCGTGAGCAATGCCCTGGTTCTCTACCACTTCTCGACCAAGGAGAAGCTCGTCGCGGCCGCCTTCACCTACGCCGCCGACGGTGACCTTGCCCATCTGAGCAAACTGCTGGGCCGCCGCACATCCGCGCTGCGCCGGCTGCGGGCCGCGGTCCGCTGGTACGCGCCGACGGGGACGGCCAAGGGCTGGCGGCTGTGGATCGAGGGCTGGGCGGCCGCGCTGCGCGAGCCGACGCTGCGGGAGGTCGCCCGCGATCTCGACCAGCAGTGGAAGGCCGCCCTGACCGAGGTCATCGCGGAGGGCGCGGCTGCGGGCGAGTTCCCGTGCGAGGACCCGGCGGCAACGGCCTGGCGGCTGACGGCGTTTCTGGACGGGCTCGCCGTGCAGATGACCTCGTACGCGGGATCGCTGTCGCGCGCGGCGATGCTGGAATGGACCGACGACGCGCTCGCCCGTGAGCTTGGCGTGGATCGCGCCGAGCTCACTGCCGCCGCTCGCTGAACGGCCGTACGCGCACAGGCTCTTCCCCCATACTTGGCAACTGTGTCTCAGCAGCCGCGGTCTCCGTCTCACTCTCACTCTCACTCTCACTCTCAGCAGACAGATCCTCTCCCTCACGATGTACTGGTCGTCGGCGGCAGCGGCGTGGACACGGTCGTCCGCGTCGACTCCCTGCCGGTCCCGCTCTCGGACTCCGTCGGAGTCGGCCCGATCCGCGAATCGCCGGGCCACACCGGCGGCAATGTGGCCCTGGGCTGCCGGGCCCTCGGGCTGAATGTCACCCTCCTCGACTACATCGGCGACGACTGGCCGGGCCAGCAGGTCCGCGCACGGCTCGCCGAAGGCGGGGTGGCCTTCGAGCCGCTCCTCTCCCCCACCGGGACCCGCCGCGCGGTCAACCTCGTCGACCCCGCGGGCCGCCGCATGTCCTTCTACGACGCCCGTGATCCGGGGGAGTTGCGGATGCCGCGGGACTTCTACCTCCCGCATCTGCGGCGGGCCCGCCACGTCCATCTCTCGATCGTGAACTTCGCGCGGTTCCTCTACGACGACATCGAGGCGCTCGGCGTACCCGTCTCCACCGACCTGCACGACTGGGACGGACTGGCCGACCACCACCGGGAGTTCGCGCTCCGCTCGGACCTGGTCTTCCTGAGCACGGTGGGCGCGCGCGAGCGGATAGCCTCGGTGATGCGGGAGATCCTGCGCGACGGAAGGGCCCAGGCGGTGGTCGCGACGGCGGGCGCCGGCGGCTCGTACCTTCTCACCCGCGACGGCAGCAGCACCCCACGCCCGATCCCCGCGGCGGTTCCACCCGCACCGGTGGTGGACTCCAACGGCGCGGGTGACGCATATGTTTGCGGCTTCCTGTACGGGCGGCTGTCCGGCCTCGACCTGGAGGAGAGCGCGAGGCTGGGGGCACTGGCGGGCGCCCACGCCTGCACGGCCGAGGGCAGCGGGGCACTGATCGGCCCCGCCGGACTCGTCTCGCCTCAGGTCTGACGCACCGGTTCGTACGCTTCCGCCTCCAGCCCGAAGGTCCAGGCGACACCCTCCTTCGCGGTCCGGGTCGTGGGCGGCACCCGCAGCCAGTAGGTGCGGTGGGTGCCGTCCGGCTCGGGGGTGGAGTTGACCACTTCGACCATCGCCACGTCCTCGTCGTCGTCCAGCGCGATCCGCCACAGAATGCCTGTCTCGTCCCGGTGCACGGGCTGGGCGTCCGACTCGGCGAGATAGCGGTCGTAGCCGTAGTACTCGAGCATCACGCGCCGCAGTTCGGCGTTCTCCTCGCTGCGTATGCGCTGTGGGGTGAGCGAGGTCAGTTCGCCGAGGAAGTCTGCGGGCACCGGCATGCCGCGCCAGGCGTACAGGGCGAAGCCGTCGGGGAATGCCAGCGCCGGACCGTCGCCCCTGTCGAGCCGGCCGGCCTCGTCCCGGTGGAGCTCCACCGGCCGCTCGCAGATCACCACCGCCTTTTCGTACGGCCACCACCAGCCGGCGTGGGCCGCGACCCTGACCAGCCCTTGGAGCCGGTCGCTACGGCCGTCGAAACCGGCGAGCCAGGCCGCGTCGTGCTGGCCGAGCACCGCGTCGAGCAGGGTCAGCCGGACCTCGGTCTCTGTCGCCGTCGCGTCCCCGATGTCCGCCGTATCCACCGTGTGTGCCGTGTCTGCTGTGTCCTGAACGGCCAGCGCGTCCACCACCCCTGCCCGTATCCGCTCGGCCAGTGCCCGCGTGGTGTCCCAGAGCCGGGCGCCGGTGAGGCTCCACAGCTCGGCCCAGCCGGCCGGCCCCAACTCGTCGTGGATACGGCGGCGTTCCTCCGCCCAGGGGCGGGTGCGCACCTCGTCGCGCACCGAACGGCCGGGGTCGTCGAGCGAGCGGACGGCGGCCACACCGGACCGCGGAGAGCCCACCCATACGATCCGCTCCGGTTCGGCGAGCCCGGCCGTGCGGTAGGCGAGGCGCACACCTTCCTCGGCGGCGGCCCGGTCCGCCGGTCCGGTCGCCGCCGCAACGGCCCGCCACTTGTCCACGTACTGCATGTGATGCCCCGTCCCCTGTCGTCCTGAATCGGTCTGTTGCTTTGCCGCTCGTCGTCATTCAGTCGGCGACGATGCGGACCGCGCCCGGCAGGTACTCGCGCTGCCGCACCACGCGGTACCAGCCCTTCGGCAGCGGTATGGCCGCATGCTCCTCGTGCACCACCCGGCCGCCTTCGGGCAGATGCAGAAGCATCGGGCCGAACGGGCCCGGCTCGCGCACCAGTCGGCCCGGGCCGGCCACGGCGTGCGCGTGACCCGTGACCTCACCGAGTGCGAGCACCAGACGCCCTCGCGCGTCCCTTGCCTCGCTCGGCGCGTCCACGGCATGCGACGGCACGGCTTCGTCCGTGACGGGCACGATGAGCACGTCTCCCTGCCGGTACATGGCTCTCCTCTCCACGCCCGGCACCGAGTGCGCCGAACCTGGAAAAGACGCTAACGGGAGGGTCTGACAACGGGCCCGGCGCAGGCCGCGGCACAGGACCCGGGCCCGGCACAGGCTCCGCCGTCCCCCGACCGGCCCCGTGACGGCAGTTGTCAGTGCGGCTTGGTAGAACTGCTGGCACATCAGCCGATCAACACTGTCCGGTGTCTGGAGCCCGTCATGACCATTTCGGACCATCTGCAGGAGCTGCACGGCCTGCCCGTGTTCGACTTCCCCGACGCCGAGTCGAAGGTCGAGCTGCCGCAAGCGGCTTCCGTGGCCTGGCGGATCACTGTCGATGCGTACGACAGCGATGAGGAGTGGGAGGGAGCCTTCGCCCGCTTCCTCGCCGCGGTGGACACCACCCAGGTGCGGGCGCTGGTCGTCGGTGCGTGGAGCGATGTGTACGACTCGGCGCCCGACGCCGTCATCACCGCGCTGCTCGACGCACGGGAGCAACTGCCCGCTCTGCGGGCGCTCTTCCTCGGGGACATCACCTATGAGGAGTGCGAGATCTCCTGGATCAACCAGGGGCTGGTGACGCCGCTGCTCGACGCGTTCCCCGAGCTGCTGCAGTTCGGGGTTCGCGGCGGCCAGGAGCTGAAGTTCCCCGCCGTCCGGCACGAGAAGCTCCGTTCGCTGACCGTCGAGACAGGCGGGCTCGACGCTGAGGTCGTGCGCGGCATCGCGGCCAGCGACCTGCCCGCGCTGGAGCATCTCGACGTCTGGCTCGGCACCTCCTGGTACGGAGGGAACGCCGAGGTGTCCGATCTGGAGCCGATCCTCTCCGGCGTCCGCCTTCCTCGTCTGCGGTCTCTGGCCCTGCGCAACAGCGAGATCCAGGACCAGATAGCCGTCGCAATCTCCGGCGCCCCGGTCGTCGCCGGTCTGGGCACGCTCGATCTGTCGATGGGCACCCTTGGCGACGAAGGCGCGGAGGCCCTGCTGAACGGACAGCCGCTGACCCATCTGGAGAAGCTCGACCTCCACCATCACTTCCTCAGCGAGCCGATGGTGCAGCGCCTGACCAAGACCTTCGAAGCCGCAGGCGTGGAGGTCGACCTCTCCGAAAGCGAGGTTGCGGAGAGGGACTCCGAAGGCGGGGAAGAGCGCTATACCGCTGTCGCGGAATGACCGGGATGCGGGCGCTACCGGGCCTGAGAACAGACCTCCGTCTCGCCGTCGTCGGCAATCCGGCCAACCGGCGCGTCGCGCTCCTCCAGGACGCCGTGCGCGCCGCCGGGCTGCCCGCCGCACGCGTCGTGCCCTGGCTCGATGTGCTGCGGGGGCGGGCGGAGTTCCGGCCGGGCGAGCGGGTGCGGATCGACTCGCCCGGCGAGGACCCACTGGTGGAACGGGAGTTGCGCGGTACGAACGACCCGACCCGGGTGGAGGGAACTGCCCGCTGGTACGCGCGCTTCACCTCTGCCGTGCGGGATGTGGCCGATCTGACGGCGGCCGGCGGGGCAATGCTGCTCGACGATCCGCACGAGCTGGCGGTGCTGTTCGACAAGCGGCTGTGCCATGGCGTGCTGCGGCGGGCCGGGGTGCCCGTGCCCAAGTCGCCCACGTCCGGCGCCGGCGCCCCTGCCGTACGCGGGTGGGACGACGTCCGTGCGCTGACGGAGCAGACCGGTCTGCGCCGGATATTCGTCAAACTGGCGCACGGCTCGTCGGCCTCCGGCGTACTCGCCGTGGAGACGGCGGGCCGCGGGCGGGTACAAGCGGCCACCTCGGTCGAGCGTGACGTGGACGGTCGGCTCTTCAACTCCCTGCGCGTGCGCCGATATTCGACCGAGCTTGAGGTCGGCGCGCTGATCGATGCCCTGGCGCCGGACGGTCTGCATATCGAGCGCTGGCTGCCCAAGGCATCGCAGGACGGCCGGGTCGCGGATCTGCGGGTCGTCGTCATCGCGGGCCGCGCCACCCACGCGGTCGTCAGGACGAGCCGCTCCCCCATGACCAACCTCCACCTCGGCGGCGCCCGGGGAGACCTCATCGCGGCGCGAGCGGCCACCGAAGCCGCCGGCGGCAGCTGGGCCGACACGCTCGGCATCTGCGAACGGGCCGCGGCCTGTTTCCCCGGAGCCCTGCGCGTGGGCGTCGATCTGCTGCCCGCCATCGGGTGGCGCCGCTTCGCCGTCGGCGAGGTCAACGCCTTCGGGGATCTGCTGCCGCGCCTCACCGGCCTGCCGGGCAGCGGCGCCGAGGGCCAGGACACCTATGCGGCGCAGGTTGCCGCCGTACTGAGCAGAGCAAGGAACCGCCATCGTGCAAGCGCCTGACACCCCCGCGCGCCAGGACGGCCCGGCCACCGGGGACATGACCGACGCCCCGGACATGACCGAGGTCGTCGGCCGCGACGACCTGCTGCTCGTCACCCTCGACACACTGCGCTTCGACGTCGCCGCCGAGCTGGCCGCCGCGGGCCGGATCCCGAATCTCGCCCGCCATCTGCCCGGCGGCGTCTGGGAGAAACGGCACGCCCCGGGCAGTTTCACCTACGCCTCCCACCAGGCGATCTTCGCCGGCTTCCTGCCCACTCCGGCGGCCCCGGGGCCGCATCCACGTCTGTTCGCCGCGCGCTTCCCGGGCAGTGAGACCACCGCAGCCCGCACCTTCGTCTTCGACAACCCGGACCTTGTCTCGGGTCTCGCGGACACCGGTTACCGCACGGTTTGCATCGGTGGCGTCGGCTTCTTCAACAAGCTGGGACCGCTCGGCTCCGTACTGCCGGGAATGTTCCAGGAGAGCCATTGGGACCCGGAGTTCGGGGTGGCGTCACCCACCTCCTTCGAGGCCCAGGTGGACCTGGCCGAGAAGGTCGTCGCCGGACTCCCGTACGACCAGCGGCTGTTCCTGTTCGTCAACGTGCCGTCGCTGCACCAGCCGAATTGGTTCCACCTCCCCGGCGCCACTCGGGACGCGGGTGATTCGCGCGAGACGCACGCTGCCGCCCTTGAGTACGTCGACCGGCACATCGGGCGTCTCTTCGCCGCCGCGAGCAGCCGCCGCCGCTGCTTCGCGATTGTCTGTTCCGACCATGGCACGGCGTACGGGGACGACGGCTTCACCGGCCACCGGCTCGGCCACGACGTGGTCTGGACGGTTCCCTACGCCCACTTCTTCCTCGAGGCCGCAGCATGAGCAGCATTCCCCGGAGCGGCGCACCCCGCCCGTACCAGAGTTATGTCTACGCCTATCCGCACAAGACGGCCTACCGGCCCTTCCCGGAGGGCGGACGGCCCGCGCTGCGCGAGCGCTGGGCGGGGGAACGCAAGGACGCGCTCGCCCTCTATCTCCACATACCGTTCTGCGAGGTCCGCTGCGGTTTCTGCAATCTCTTCACGCGGATCGGCGCTCCCGACGAGCTCACCACGCGCTATCTCGACGCGCTCGACCGCCAGGCGACCGCGGTGCGCGACGCCCTCGGGGACGCCGAGCCGGTACGTTTCGCCGCGGCGGCGTTCGGGGGCGGCACCCCCACCTTCCTCACAGCCGGGGAACTGGACCGGCTCTGCGACATCGCCGAGAAGCGCATGGGCGCCGATCTGCGCGCTGTCCCGCTCTCCGTCGAGACGTCCCCCGCCACCGCGACCGCCGACCGGCTCACCGTCCTCGCCGACCGGGGCGCCACCCGGCTCAGCATCGGCGTGCAGAGCTTCGTCGACGAGGAGGCCAGGGCGGCCGTACGCCCGCAGCGCCGCGCCGATGTCGAGTCGGCCCTGGCCCGGATCCGCGACGCCCGCATCCCCGTCCTCAACATCGATCTCATATACGGCATAGACGGCCAGACCGAGCACACCTGGCGACGGTCACTGGACGCGGCGCTCGCCTGGCAGCCCGAGGAGCTGTATCTCTACCCCCTGTATGTGCGGCCGCTGACCGGTCTGGGCCGTGCCGGCGAGGCCGGCGATCAGGCGTGGGACGCCCAGCGGCTGCTCCTGTACCGCAAGGGCCGCGACCATCTGCTCTCGCACGGCTACGAGCAGGTGTCGATGCGGATGTTCCGCCGCACGGACGCTCCACCGCAGGGCGCGGACGACTACGCCTGCCAGACCGACGGCATGATCGGTCTCGGCTGCGGCGCCCGCTCCTACACCTCGACCCTGCACTACTCCTTCGACTACGCCGTCGACATGCGCGAGATACGCGGCATCATCGACACCTACACGGCGACCGAGGACTTCAGCCGTGCCGAAGTGGGGCGCGAGGTCGACGAGGGCGAGGCGCGCCGCCGCCATCTCCTCCAGTCGCTCCTCCAGGCCGAAGGCATGGAAGTGGCCGGATACCGTGAGCGGTTCGGCCGCCACCCGGTCGAGGACTTCCGGTTCGAGCTCGACCGCTTCGCCGCCCTCGGCTGGCTCGACGAGAACGCTGGGCCCGACCGGCTGAGGCTGACCGCCGAGGGTCTGGCCTACTCCGACGCCGTGGGCCCGGAGCTCTTCTCCCCCGCCGTGCGCGCCGACATGGCCGCGTACGAACTCAAGTGAGGCTGAGCCGTGGACCTGACGATCCTCTACCGGGGCCCGCTGGCCTCCTGCGACTACGACTGCCCGTACTGCCCCTTCGCCAAGCGGCACGACAGCTCCGAGCAACTGCGTGCCGACCGCTCCGCGCTCGAACGCTTCGCCGCCTGGGCGTCCGAGCAGACGGACGACCAGCTGTCGATTCTGTTCACGCCGTGGGGCGAGGGTCTGGTCCGCTCCTGGTACCGCCGCACCCTCACCGAGCTTTCCCGGCTGCCGCACATCCGCCGGGTCGCCATCCAGACGAACCTCAGCTGCCGCACCGGCTGGGTCGCGGACGCCGATCTCGACGCCCTCGCGCTCTGGTGCACGTACCACCCGGGCCAGACTCCGTACGACCGCTTCCTCGGCAAGTGCCGTGACCTGTCCGGGCGCGGGGTCCGGTTCAGCGTCGGGGTCGTCGGCTTCCCCGGGCATTTGGCCCAGGCCCGCCGCCTGCGCGCCGATCTGCCCTCGCCCGTCTACCTCTGGGTGAACGCGGCCGAGGGACGCAGCTACACCGACGCCGAGGCCGCCGAGTGGACGGACATCGACCCGTTCTTCCCGTACAGCCGCGATCCGCACCGCTCGGCAGGGCTCCCGTGCCGGACGGGCGAATCGGTGATCTCGGTAGACGGTGACGGCACGGTGCGGCGCTGCCACTTCGTGCGGGACGAGCTGGGCAATCTCTACGACGGCTCCTACCGGCGGGCGCTGCGCCCGCGCGGCTGTCCGTCGGCCGTCTGCGACTGCCATATCGGCTATGTCCATCTGGAGGCGCTGCCGCTGTACGACGTGTTCGCGGGCGGTGTCCTGGAGCGGATCCCGGCCGTGCCCGCCGCTACTCAGCCGTCGTGCGGAGCGGGAAAGCCGATCCCCGTCAGCCTCACAGCACCTCGGCGCGCAGCCGGTGCATAGCGGCCGTGCCGCGGTCGGGGTCGCGGGCGCCGCGCACCCCGCCCCGCTGCCGTCACAGGGGCAGCAGGTTCGGGCGCTTGGCCTCGACGTGGTCGCCGGAGCTCTCGCCGCGCAGCCGTCGGCCGATCCACGGCACCAGGTGCTCGCGCGCCCAGTGGATGTCGTCACGGCGCACTTCGAGCGGGCCGCGCGGCGGCTGGGGCGGCCACGGCTGGTCGGGGTCGGCGGGCACATCGAGTCCGAGTACCTGGGCGGCGCGCAGCGCGACCCGGGTGTGTCCCTCGGGCGACAGATGCAGCCGGTCGGTGTCCCAGGCCCGCCTGTCCTGGACCGACTTGAGCGACCAGAGGTCGAGCACGGGGCAGTCGTAGCGGTCGGCAATGGCCCGTACATGCGCGGTGTACGTGGCGATCTTGCCGCGCAGATGGCGCAGCACCGGCACCCCGCGCGTGTCGAATCCGGTGGTCACCATGACCGTGCCGATCGCGCTCGTGAGGTCGGCGACGGCGCGCTCGAAGCGCTCGGCCACGTCGTCGGGGTCGGTGCCAGGCCGGATGATGTCGTTGCCGCCGGCGCAGAACGTCACCAGATCCGGGGCGAGTTCCTTCGCCCTCGGCACCTGCTCCTCGACGATCTGGTCGAGGAGACGCCCGCGTACGGCGAGGTTCGCGTACCTGAAGGTGTGCTCCGGCGTCCGGTCGTCGAGCAGGACCGCGAACCGGTCCGCCCAGCCGACGTACATCCCGGTCGGACCCGGGTCTCCGACGCCTTCGGTGAAGCTGTCACCGATAGCCGCGTACGACCCGAATGCACCCTTTTTCCCTGTTCTCGAATCGTCTGCCACGAGGCCACATCTTTCCCTTACGGATGTGACCTACGCGACCGTAAGGAAGGGTTGACGAGGGGTGATCTTTGCCACCGGTCAAGTTTCGTCCAACCCGGAATACGCCGACTCCCCCGCGCCGCCGGACGGGGGGAGTCGAGAACGGTGTGCTGTCTGTGCCTCAGATGGAGACGCCGTACTGGCGCAGGTACGCCAGCGGGTCGACGTCCGAGCCGTAGCTCGGGCCGGTGCGGATCTCGAAGTGCAGGTGCGGGCCGCTGGAGTTGCCGGTGGAACCGGAGAGGCCGATCTGCTGGCCGCCGCTCACGCTCTGGCCGGCGGATACGGCGAGCGAGGAGAGGTGGGCGTACTGCGAGTAGGTGCCGTCGCTGTGCTGGATGACGACCTCGTTGCCGTACGCGCCGCCCCAGCCGGCGGAGACGACGGTGCCCGCGCCGACGGCCTTGACGGTGGTGCCGGAAGAGGCCGCGAAGTCGACACCGGTGTGGTAGCCGCTGGACCACATGGCGCCGGTCATGCGGTAGGGGGTGGTGACGTTCGCGCCGTCGACGGGGGCGGTGAAGCCGGAGCTGCTGATCTGCGAGGCGCTCGCGGAGTCGCCGGAGGAGGACTGCGCGGAGGAGTCCGAGCCGGAGTCGGAGGAGCCCTTGGACTTCGACTTGGCCTTCGACTCGGCCTTCGACTCGGCCTTGGACTCGGACCGGTCCTGGCTCTCCTGGCGCGGCTGCGCCTTCTCCGGAGCCTTCGCCTTCGACTTCGCGCCGAGGGTCAGCTTGAGGCCCGGGTGGATCAGCGACGGGTTGTCGCCGACCTGCTCACGGTTGTCCTCGTACAGCTTCTTCCAGCCGCCGCGCACATCGTGCTCCTTGGCGATCTTGGCCAGGTAGTCACCGGAGACGACGGAGTACGTGGTGGGGACGGCGGCCGGCTTGGCTGCCGCCGGGGCCGCGGCGGCGGTCACTGCCGTAGCGGGCGCCACGGCGGGAGCGGCCTTGCCCGCCGCGTGGGCGCCGGTGGCACCCATCAGCGGAAGCGCGATGGCGGCGCCACCCGTGCCGGCGGCGACGAAGCCGCGCGTGATCGGGCTGGTCTTGGGACGGCGGTGCTTACCCTTTGCGGGCATGGCGCATTCCTCTCCGGCGCCTACGAGGTGAGCTGTCGGGTTCGGGCTGGAGATGCCCGGCCGCGCAAATGCGCGACTTAACCCCGAGCCGTCCGGAACTCCGGAATGGCGAACTACCTGGGTCCCCCGCTCCTGCCACGCGTGGGTGGATTTTTCGAATTCCGGTCGGCGGCAGGATTAGGCGGTCCGTCCGGATTGACGGGAACGTAAGCGAGACGGACGGGCGGGTACAAGCCATCACTTTCCCGGGCCAATGATCCGTGCGATATCGCCGCAGAATTCCGGTTACGCTCCGTAAAATGTGGATCTCGACCGGATCTCAACTACCCTTCCGGCAACGGAGTTCGGCTCCGACGGACCACCACACACCGTCACGGATATGATCCTGCTCACGGGCCGGACCCCATCTCCCCTGTATACGGGGCACGTTATGCCGAACGGGCCAATTCGGACAGAAGCGTCATTTAATGACGATCGACCGATCACTCTCACTTGCCCCCTATTCCTGCCAGCATCGCAGGAATTCTTCCGCGAACCGCCACCCCCGCTCGGCGACTAGCCCCCCTCCTCTACCGCAAAACTGGACAAAATGCCGTCGTCGACGATCGACGGGGTCTCCGAAGGGTGGAGCCGGTCCGCGGAGGCCACGGGGGCGTCGTAGCGAAGGACGCCGCGATCGCGCCGAACCGGAGGTGCCCGCGGCGCGCGGGATGAGTGCAGGACGAAGATCCTGAATTCGGTGTCGCCGAAGGCGAAAATCGGTTCCTCGAAATCCGCGGCAGGCTTGAGCCGGAGCAGTCGCCGAAATTCGTTGCAGCGGGCTACGGAGGTAAGCCGCGCCCCGGCGAGTCGAATCAGCGGCGGCGCAGCCGGATCACGGTGGCGTCCATGTCGCCCTTGAGCCCGGGGTGCAATCCGTGGTGCAGGAGTACGGCCCCCCGGTGTACGGCGCCGGTGTCCAGGCACTCGTAGGCGGCTGCCGGGTCGAGGCCGCGCAGCCTGAGCCTGGGCGGCTGCTCGCCGTAGTGCTGTGCCTGGAGCCAGGCGAGGACAACGCTCTCGTCGCCGCGTACGTACTGCACGGCGCTCAGCCCGCCCTCGGGCGCCCGCAGCCGATGCAGCTCGCCGTGCTGCACCAGCGGCCTGATCTTCTTGTACAGGTCCACCCAGCCGCGTGCCTCGGCGAGTTCCTCATCGGTCCACTCGGTGAGGTCGCCGCCGACCCCGAGAACACCGGCCATCGCGCTGACGAAGCGGAAGCGGAGCGTGCTGAACCGGCCGTTGAGCTGGACGTTGGGGCTGTCGGTGACCCAGGCCGCCATGACCCGAGCCGGGTGCAGCTGGGTGAAGCCCTGCTGGATGGCGAGGCGGTCCAGCGGATCGGTGTTGTCGGAGGTCCACACCTGGTCGGTGCGGGAGAGGATGCCGAGGTCGATCCGGCCGCCGCCGCCCGAGCACGACTCGAAGGCGACGGACGGATGCGCGGCCCGCAGCCGGTCAAGGAGTGCGTACAGCGCGTGCACATGCTCGACCCACAGCTTCTGCGGGTACTCCTCGCCGGGCCAGCCGGCGTCCGTGAAGCAGCGGTTGAAGTCCCACTTCACATAGTCGATGGGCGCGCTGCTGAGCAGCGTGTCCAACTGCTCCCAGAGATAGGCCTGTACGTCCTCGCGCGCGAGGTTCAGCACGAGCTGGTTGCGGAATTCGGTCCTGGCGCGGCCCGGGTGGTGCTGCACCCAGTCGGGGTGCGCGCGGTAGAGGTCGCTGTCTGCGTTGACCATCTCCGGCTCGACCCAGATGCCGAACTGCATTCCCAGCGCGTGCACTTCGTCGGCGAGCGGCCCCAGCCCCTTCGGGAAGCGCTCGGCGTTGGGCGTCCAGTCGCCGAGCCCGGCGCGGTCGCTGGTGCGCTGCCCGAACCACGCGTCGTCCACCACGAACAGCTCGACGCCCATGGCCGCGGCCCGCTGCGCGAGCGCCCGCTGCTGCTCCTCGGAGATGTCGAAACCGGTCGCTTCCCAGGAGTTGTAAAGGACGGGCCGCTCGGTCGCCGCGTCGGGGATGACATGCGCCAGCTGCCAGGCGTGCCAGGCCCGGCTGGCCCCGCCGAATCCGCCGTCGGTCCACAGCCCGGCGAAGACGGGCGAGGTGTACGACTGCCCGGGCGCGAGCCGCAGCAGTCCCGATTCGTCGTAGCCCGCGCCGCCGGTGATCTGCACGAGACCGTCGGGCAGCTGCTGTACGGAGATCCGCCAGGACCCGGACCAGCCGAGGGCACAGGCGTACACCTCGCCTCGCTCCTCCGTGGCCCCCTCCGCGTCCAGCGCGACCCACGGCAGATGCTGGTGCCCGGTGTGGCCGCGACGGCTGCCGATCACCTTCTCGCCGTACGTCAGCTCCGACCGTACGAGCAGCGACTCGGCGGCCCAGCGGCCGTGCAGCTGGCTGAGCCGCCAGCGGTCGCGCTGCGGCAGCGTCCAGGCGGCGGCGTCGGCCCGCAGCAGCTCCAGGTCGGGGCCGTCGCCCTCGTGGGCGACGGTGACCCAGCGCTCGATGATGTCCGCGTCGTCGCGCATCCGGTGGTGCAGGGTGAGGCCGAGGCCGTGTACGGCATCGGTGAAGCGGAGCCGCAGTTCGTCGCCGTCCACCGCGTGACCGGCGAAGGTCCACTCCGTGCCGCGTACTTCTGGCGTACGGACGGAGAGCGCCGGGCGTACGAAGCGGGGTCCGCCCTCGACCGGGTACTCCTCGTGCCCGTCGAGCTGCGACTCGAAGGGCCAGTAGGGCGGCAGTACCCGGTCCGCGAGCGCCTCCGCGTCGGCGCCGGAAATCCGGGAGCCCCAATGGAGATGCAGCAGTTCGTCGTCGTCCGTGAGGTGCAGCGCATAACTGCTCGTGGGTCCGGAGAGAACCCACGTACGCCCCTTGCCAACGCTCTCGATCATCCCGACCCCTCAGATACTCACAGGTCCGCACAGGCCCGCACATCATCCGACGTGGACCGCTGCCGGTGCAACGGCCTTGCGGGAGACGGTCGAGATGATTGCCTGATGAAGCGGTGTCGTATCGTCGGGAACGCGCCATCGTCGGCGAGCAGCGCCGACGGCAGTTCACTTCAGGAGCCCCCGTGACGCAGCAGCTGCCGCAGGTCCCGTCGACAGAGCCGGAACTGGCCGGAGTGCGCAACTTCCGGGACGTGGGCGGCCTGCCGACAGTGGACGGCAGGAAAGTGCGGCACGGCCGGCTCTTCCGCAGCGGCCATCTCGCGCACGCGACCGGGTCCGACGCCTCGTTCCTCAGCACGCTGGGCCTGCACACGATCTTCGACTTCCGCAACGCGGCGGACATGCGGCTGGAGGGCCCCGACGTCGAGCTGCCCGGCGTACGCAATGTGAATCTGCCGCTGACCGACCCGGCCGACGGCGCCGAGTTCTGGAAGATGGTCCGGGACGGCGACCTCGACCAGCTGCGGTCGATCCTCGCGGACGGCAAGGCGGCGGGGCGGATGTCGGCCTCGTACCGGACGATCATCAAGCAGCGCACCGCCGAGCACAGCAGGGTCCTGCACGCGCTCGCGGAGGACAGCGTCCCGGCCCTGATGCACTGCGCGGCGGGCAAGGACCGCGCCGGTCTGTCGGTAGCCGTCTCGCTGCTGGCGGTCGGCGTCGAGCGGGAGGCCATCGAGGCGGACTACCTCAAGTCCAATGACCCGCACCGCCGTTACCTCGTCCGGCGCAGCGACAATTCCCCGGCCGCGACGTCCCCGGAAGTGATGGAGCTGCTGTCCCCGCTCTTCGACGCGCGGGCCGAGTACCTGAGCGCGGCCTTCGAAACGATCGAGCAGACCTGGGGCACCACCGAGCGCTACCTCACCGAGGGCCTGAAGGTGAGCCCGCAGACGCGCGAGCGGCTGCGCGACCGGCTCCTCGACGAGGCCTGAGCCGGGCTCACCGGTTCCGCGCTACTGGTTCTGGCCGCCCAGCAGGAAGAGCAGATAGAGGAAGGCGGCGAAGAGATGACCCGCCACCAGGTAGGCGAAGAGCCGGATCACCAGCCCTCGGGGGAACTTCCCCTCTTCGTTGTGCTTGGACATAGCAGACCTCTCACGTGTGTCAGGCATGCGGATGGATGTCGGGGCTCTGCAGCAGCGTGTGTACGAAGAGCAGCCGGACCCCGTCGGGCGTGGCCGCCGCGATGCGGTGCGGGGTCATGGAGTCGAAGTGCGCGCTGTCCCCGGGGCTCAGATCGTGCACCGCTTCGCCCAGGCCCAGCCGCAGCCGCCCGTCGAGGACATACAGCCACTCCTCGCCGGGATGCACCCGGACCACATCGCCCTGGCTGCCGTACGGGACCACCAGCCGCAGGGCCTGCATCGCCCGGCCGGGGCCGCCTGCCCGGTGGTACGTCCAGCCGTCGGCCGCCGCGGTCTCCCCGCGACCGGCGCGGATGATGGGCTCGTGTTCCGGCGCCGACTCGCCGAGGAGCTCGGCGACCGTCGTACCGTAGATACGGGCAAGTCCCAGCAGCATCGGCAGCGACGGCTGGCGGTGTCCCGTCTCCAGTCGGGAGAGGTGGGCGGGCGAGAGGCCCGCCCGCTGGGCGGCCGCTTCCAGGGTGAGACCGCGACGGCGGCGCAGTTCGCGCAGCCGTGGTGCGACATCGGGCAGCGAGGTGTCCGCCGCCCCTCCGGCAGGGGTGCTCATATGCCCATTGGGCCAGGAACCTGCCTCTGAGGCAAATTTATTGCCTCAGGGGCAAAAGTGCCGAAAGTCAGCGGTTGGCGACCGCCTGCTTGACCAGCGTCTTGCCGAAGTCCCACATCAGCCCGCCGCCGCCGTGGGCGTCGTCCATCACGGCCGTGAAGGCCGCCACGAACCGGTCGACCTCCCGCTCACCGATGGTCAGCGGCGGAATCAACTTGATCACTTCCAGATGGTCCCCGGAGACCTGGGTGAGGATCCGGTGCTTCTGCAGCAGAGGCACCACGACCATCTGCGCGAAGAGACCCTTGCGGGCCGCCTGAAGCATGGTCCAGCGACTGCGCAGCTTGATCGAGTCGGGCCGGCCGAACTCGATGCCGACCATCAGGCCGCGCCCCCGCACCTCGTGCAGCAGCTCATAGCGGTCGACGAGCGCCGCCAGCCGGGAGCGCAGCAGCTCGCCGGTCACCCGCGCATTGGCGACGACCTGCTCGTCCTCGATCACCGAGAGGACGGCGAGCCCGGCGGCCATCGCCTGGGCGTTGGATCCGAAGCTCGCCGAGTGCACCAGCACCCGGTCCATCGACGAGTAGACCTTCTTGAAGATCCAGTCCTTGCCGAGGGTCGCTCCGACCGGTACGTAACCGCCCGAGAGCGCCTTCGCCACACAGACCAGATCCGGCTCGACCCCTTCCTCGTACTGGTACGCGTAGAAGTCGCCGGTCCTGCCCAGGCCCGTCTGTACCTCGTCCGCGATCAGCAGCGCCTTGTGCTTGTGCAGCAGCTCCTGGGCCGCGTACAGGAACCCGGGGGGCGTCGCGTGCACGCCCTTGCCCTGGATCGGCTCCACGACGAAGCCCGCCACATCGCCGCGCGTCAGCTCCCGCTCCAGCGCGGCCAGATCGCCGAGCCCGATCGCGGTGTCGGGCAGCAGCGGCGCGAATCCGTCCCGGAACCCCGCCTCCCCGTTGACCGACAGGGATCCGGTGGTCAGCCCGTGGAAGGCGTGCGAGCAGTACAGGATCCTCGGCTTCCCGGTGGCGTACCGGGCGAACTTCAGCGCGGTCTCCACCGCCTCCGTACCGCTGTTGCCGAAGAACACCCGGTCCAGGTGCGGACTGTGCGCCAGCAGCTTCTCCGCGAGCAGCCCGGGCAGCGGCTGGCAGTCGAAGCGCGTGAGGTCCGCGAGCGAGGCGTCCAGGACGTCGTGCAGCGCCTTGCGTACGACCGGGTGGTGCCGGCCGAGCCCCATCACCCCGAAGCCCGCGAGCATGTCGAGATAGTCGTTGCCGTCGGCGTCCCAGAAGTACGCGCCCTCGGCCCGTTCGTAGATCTTGTCGAAGCCGATGGTGTGCAGCATGCGCGGCAGCTGGTGGTTGAGATGTCGCGCATGCAGCTCATAGCGCTCTGCCCCGCGCTCCGCGAGGAGTCCGGCCAGATCGAAGCCCTTGAGCGGCTCGGTGCCCGTCGGCGGCTCGGTCATTCCTCAGCTCTCCTCTCCTTGACCGCCATGGCGGCACTGATCCGTCCTGCGATCTCCACCGGGGTGAGCCCGATGTCGGCGAGTACCTCGCCGCGTTTGGCGTGCGCGAGGAACTGCTCGGGGATGCCGTAGGTACGCAGCGGCACATCCACGCCGGCGTCCCGCAGTGCCTGTCCGACGGCCGAACCGACCCCGCCGTTGCGGCTGTTGTCCTCCACCACGGCCACCAGACGGTGCTGCGCGGCGAGCGGCGCGAGCTGTTCGTCGACGGGCTTGACCCAGCGCGGGTCCACAACGGTGCAGGCGATGCCGCGGCCCTTGAGCAGCTCGACACTCTGCAGGCAGACGGACGCGAGCGCGCCCACCGACACCAGCAGCACATCGGCGTCGTCCGCCCGGTGCAGTACGTCCATCCCGCCGATCCGCCCGATCGCCCCGACCGGCTCGCCCACCGACTCCTTCGGGAAGCGCAGCACGGTCGGCGCGTCGTCCGCATCGACTGCCTCGCGCAGCTCCGCACGCAGCCGGTCGGCGTCGCGCGGCGCGGCGATCCGCAGCCCGGGCACGACCTGGAGGATCGACATGTCCCACATGCCGTTGTGGGACGGACCGTCGACGCCGGTGACGCCCGCCCGGTCGAGTACGAATGTCACCCCGCACTTGTGCAGGGCGACGTCCATCAGCAGCTGATCGAAGGCACGGTTGAGGAAGGTGGCGTACACAGCGACGACGGGATGCAGCCCGCCGGTGGCGAGCCCGGCCGCGGAGACCACGGCGTGCTGCTCGGCGATCCCGACGTCCCACACCCGGTCGGGGAACCGCTCGGCGAACTTCGTCAGACCGACGGGGTGCAGCATCGCGGCCGTGATCGCCACGACGTCCGGCCGCTCGGCCCCGATCGCGGCGATCTCGTCCCCGAACACCGAAGTCCAGGACGGCCCGTTGGACGGCGCGAGCGGCTCGCAGGTCAGCGGGTCCATCACCCCGACGGTGTGGAAGCGGTCGGCCTCGTCCTCCAGGGCCGGCTGGTAGCCGCGGCCCTTCTCGGTCAGGCAGTGCACCAGTACGGGCCCGTGGAAGCGCTTGGCCCGGCGCAGCGCGGATTCGACGGCCGCGATGTCGTGCCCGTCTATCGGCCCCAGGTACTTCAGGCCGAGATCCTCGAACATTCCCTGTGGCGCGAAGGCGTCCTTGAACCCCTTCTTCGCGCCGTGCAGCGATTCGTACAGCGGCTTCCCGACGACGGGGGTGTGCTGCAGAACGTCCTTGCCCCAGGCCAGCACCCGTTCGTAGCCGTCGGTCGTACGGAGTGTGGCGAGGTGGTTGGCGAGTCCGCCGATCGTCGGGGCGTACGAGCGCTCGTTGTCGTTGACGACGATGATCAGCGGCCGGTCCTTCGCCGCGGCGATGTTGTTGAGCGCCTCCCAGGCCATGCCGCCGGTGAGCGCGCCGTCCCCGATGACCGCGACGACATGATCACTGCTGCCCAGCACCTGATGCGCCTTGGCAAGACCGTCCGCCCAGCCGAGGACCGTCGACGCGTGGGAGTTCTCTATGACGTCGTGCTCGGACTCCTCGCGGGAGGGGTAGCCGGAGAGCCCGCCCTTGCCCCGCAGCTTGGAGAAGTCCTGTCGGCCGGTGAGCAGTTTGTGTACGTAGCTCTGGTGCCCGGTGTCCCACAGAATGCGGTCGACGGGCGAGTCGAAGACCCGGTGCAGGGCGACGGTCAGTTCCACCACCCCGAGGTTGGGACCCAGATGCCCCCCAGTCCTGGCCACCGCGTGCACCAGGAACTCTCTGATCTCCTTGGCGAGTTCTTCGAGTTCGCCATCGGTCAGCGCCTTGACATCGCGCGGCCCCCGGATGCTCTCAAGAATCGTCACGGTCGGACCCCCTTCACATGCTGTTCAGCTCACGGTGACGGCGGGCGGCCCTGAGGCCGCCCCTGCGTCCTCCATGGATTCGGCGATCTTCATCGCCTCTTCGATGAGGGTCTCGACGATCTTCGACTCGGGCACGGTCTTGATGACCTCACCCTTGACGAAGATCTGACCCTTCCCATTGCCCGACGCCACTCCGAGGTCCGCTTCCCTCGCCTCGCCCGGGCCGTTGACGACACACCCCATGACGGCGACGCGCAGCGGCACCTCCATGCCTTCGAGGCCGGCCGTGACCTGGTCGGCGAGCTTGTAGACATCGACCTGGGCACGGCCGCAGGAGGGGCAGGAGACGATCTCCAGGCGGCGCTGCTTGAGGTTGAGGGACTCCAGGATCTGGATGCCGACCTTGACCTCTTCGGCCGGCGGGGCGGACAGCGAGACCCGGATGGTGTCGCCGATGCCCTCGCTGAGCAGCGCGCCGAAGGCGACGGCCGACTTGATCGTGCCCTGGAAGGCGGGTCCGGCCTCCGTCACGCCGAGATGCAGCGGATAGTCGCAGGCGGCCGCCAGCTGCCGGTAGGCGCCCACCATCACGACCGGGTCGTTGTGCTTGACCGAGATCTTGATGTCGCGGAAGCCGTGCTCCTCGAAGAGCGACGCCTCCCACAGCGCCGACTCGACGAGCGCCTCCGGCGTCGCCTTCCCGTACTTGGCGAGCAGCCTCCGGTCCAGCGAACCGGCGTTCACCCCGATCCGGATCGGAATCCCCGCATCCGACGCGGCGCGGGCGATCTCCTTGACCTTGTCGTCGAACTGCTTGATGTTGCCCGGGTTCACCCGCACCGCCGCACACCCGGCGTCGATCGCCGCGAACACGTACTTCGGCTGGAAGTGAATGTCCGCGATCACCGGGATCTGCGACTTGCGCGCGATGGTGGCAAGCGCGTCCGCGTCGTCCTGGGTCGGACACGCCACCCGTACGATCTGGCAGCCGGACGCGGTCAGTTCCGCAATCTGCTGCAACGTCGCGCCGATGTCCGAAGTGCGCGTGGTCGTCATCGACTGCACCGATACGGGAGCGTCCCCGCCGACGGCCACCGGCCCGACCTGGATACGCCGCGAGGTGCGGCGCATCGCGATCGGCCGGGCCGGCAGCTCCGGGAGCCCCAGTGCGACTGGCTCTCCTGCGGACATCACGTCACCCGCGGTTTCCCGAGACGGTTTCGCGGGCCGCCCTGAGGGACTCCTTGAGGGAGCCCATGGTGGCGAGGACGGCGGTGGGCTCGTAGCCGCAGTGCGCCATGCAGTTGGCGCAGCGCGGGTCCTTGCCGCGGCCGTACTTGCTCCAGTCGGTCTCCTCGATGAGCTCCCGGTAGGTGGGGACGTATCCGTCGCTCATCAGATAGCAGGGGCGCTGCCAGCCGAAGAGCGAGTAGTTCGGGATCGCCCACGCCGTGCACGGGAAGTCCGCCTTGCCCTCGAGGAAGTCGAGGAAGAGCGGCGAGTGGTTGAGCCGCCAGCGCCGCCGGTTGCCGCCCGCGAAGGACTTCTTGAAGAGCTCGCGGGTCTGCTCCACGCCGAGGAAGTGCTCCTGGTCGGGCGCCTTCTCGTAGGCGTACGCGGGCGAGATCATCATCTCGTCCACCTTCAGGTCGTCATTGAGGTAGTTGAGCACCTCGATGACGGTCTGCGGGGTGTCGGTGTTGAAGAAGGTGGAGTTGGTGGTGACCCTGAAGCCGCGCTTCTTGGCCTCCTTGATCGCCTCCACCGCCTCGTCGAACACGCCTTCCTTGGCAACCGACTCGTCGTGCCGCTCGCGCAGCCCGTCGATGTGCACGGCGAAGGCGAAGTAGGGAGAAGGGGTGAACTCCTCGATCTTCTTGCGCAGCAGCATGGCATTGGTGCAGAGGAATACGTACTTCTTCTTGGCCACCAATTGCCGCACGATTTCATCGATCTGAGGGTGCATCAGCGGCTCGCCGCCCGCGATCGAGACCATTGGGGCCCCTGACTCGAGCACCGCCCCGACTGCCTGCGCGACCGGCATGCGCTGCTTCAGAATCCCGGCCGGGTGCTGGATCTTCCCGCAGCCCTCGCACTTCAAATTGCAGGCGAAGAGCGGCTCCAGCTCGACGATGAGCGGAAACTTCTCACGCTTGCGGAGCTTCTGTTCAATGAGGTACGTCCCGACCCTGATGGTCTGACGGAGCGGCATGGCCATCTAGCTCACCTCCTGGGGAGCAGAAAAGAACGGTGCCATTCAAAGAAAGCAGGAAGGACGGCACGAAGAACACGGAAAGCTGATATTCCACCGTGGACCGTGCTAATCCGGACGAGTTCATGCTCGGGAGCGTCCACGACCACCCGGACGGCCGCAACCGGACGGGATCCGGTGCTCAGGGCACCGCGCAGCGTGGCCGCGGACTCCATGTCCACGGCGATCGCCCCGGTGGCGCGCAGGTCGGCCCGCTCGTGACCCCGCACGACATGGTCGGACCCGATCAGCGGGCCGGTGTGCACGGTGCGTCCGGGCACGGCCCTGGCCACCGCCTTGACCAGCAGTTCCGTATCCGTACAGGCCGTGGCGCCGGCGGCGTGCCGGGTCTCGTCGGCGACGACCAGGTCCCCGGGGTGCATCCCGGGGGCGAGCCCGGCACAGAAGCCGGAGGCGACGACCGCCGCGTTCCGCAGCGGCCCGTCACCGCCCAGCGCGCCCAGCACGGCACGCTCCGCGTTGTGCGGCCCCATGCCGGTACGGAGCACCGTCACCGGGCCGAGTGCGCCGCTGCGGTCGCCGCTGCGCAGGGCGAGCTTCTCGATGCCGAGCGCACAGGCGATCAGCAGCGGCGCGGCGGAGCCGGACGACGGCTCCGGGGATCCTTCCATCAGCCCCCCTCGCGGCTGTCTGCGCGGTCGGCGAAGGGCTCCCCGTGCACGTAGCGGCCCAGGGCCGTGAGCGGGAAGACCTGCCGGTAGAGGTGGTAGTTGATGGAGAAGTCCCAGGGGAAACCGGTGCCGGTGAAGTACGGCTCGTCCCAGGACCCGTCCGCCTGCTGGGTCTCGGCGAGCCAGGCCACGCCCCGCTCGACCGACTTGCTCTCCCGCTCCCCCGCCGCGAGCAGCGCGAGCAGCGCCCAGGCGGTCTGGGAGGCGGTGGAGGCGCCGTGGCCGATCCACTGCTGCATGGGGGTCCCCCCAGGACGAAGTCTCTGGGGGAGGTAGGAGCGCAGGTCCTCGCCCCAGCCTCCGTCGTCGTTCTGGACGGATTCGAGCCAGCGGACGGCCCGGCGGATCGCGGGGTGCGAGACCGGCAGTCCGGCCGCGGTCAGCGCGGGGACCACCGAGCCTGTTCCGTACACGTAGTTGACACCCCAGCGGCCGAACCAGGCGCCGCTGAGCTCCTGTTCGGCCAGCAGCCACTCGATACCGCGCCGGGTACGGGGGTGTTGGGCCTTGCCCTCGTAGGCCAGCATCTCGACGACATGCGCGGTGACGTCCGCCGACGGCGGGTCGATGACCTCACCGAAGTCGCAGAACGGCAGCCGGTTGGGGAAAGCACTGGTGTTGTCGGCGTCGAACGCGGCCCAGGCACCATTCCTGGACTGCATCCCGAGGGTCCAGGCGCCGGCCCGCGCGACCGCCGCGTCGACCGACTGCGGATCGGGGTGTTTGACCCGTCGCAGGGCGAGGATCACCTCGGCCGTGTCGTCGATGTCCGGGTAGTTGTCGTTGTGGAACTCGAACGCCCAGCCGCTGGGCGAGAGTTGAGGTCTGCGTACGGCCCAGTCGCCGGGCCGTACGATCTCCTCGGCCAGCATCCAGTCGGCGGCCTTGACCAGCGCGGGGTGATCCGCCGGCAGCCCGGCGTCGGCGAGGGCGATGGTGGCCAGGCAGGTGTCCCAGACGGGCGACTGACAGGCCTCGATCATCCGCGCACCGTCCTCGCGCCATAAGGCGAACCGGTCGAGCGACTCAAGACCGGCCCGCATCACGGGGTGCTGAAGGTCGTAGCCGAGCAGATGCAGGGCGATCACGGAGTAGACGGCGGGCGGCTGGATGCCACCCCAGCAGCCGTCGTTCTCCTGGCGCTCGATGATCCAGCGCGCTGCGGCGTTCATGGCCGCTCCGCGCAGCCGGCGCGGTGCGACCTTGTGGTACGCATGCAGCGCCTTGTCGGCGCGCTGGAAGAATCCGTCCCAACTCGCCGCGGAAGCAAGGGGCTTGGGCGGGTTCGGCACCCGGGCGTCGGTGTGCAGCTCGTCGAGCGCGAATGGCGCGGGCCGCACCGGCCGCTTCGCCGAGACGACGGTGAGCGGCACGATGGTCTGGCGCGCCCAGCAGCCGAAGTCGTAGATGTTGAGCGGGAACCACTTGGGCAGGAAGATCAGTTCGGGCGGCAGTTCGGGAAGGTCGTCCCACTTCCACCAGCCGAACAGCGCCAGCCAGATCCGGGTGAAGACCCGGCTCGCCGCGATGCCGCCCCGTTGCCTGATCCAGGCGGAGGCGCGCGCCATGTGCGGATCGTCCGGCCTGTCGCCGGCCAGCCGGAGCGCGACGTATGCCTCGATGGTGGTGGAGAGTTCGCCGGGCCCGCCGTAGAAGGTGGCCCAGGTGCCGTCCTCACGCTGCTCGCCCCGGATGAAGCGGGCGGCCGCCTCGGTGATGCGCGAGTCCTGGATGCCGAGGAACTGACGGAGCAGCAGATCCTCGGCGTCCATCGTCACATTGGTCTCGAGGTCGCCCTTCCACCAGCCCTGGGCGTCCTGGCGACCGAGCAGATGCTCCACGGAGCGTTGTGCGGCCCGTCCGGCGGCTTCGAGGACGTCACTCGCAGCGGGGCGGTCGGCAGGATGAGTGTCGGTTGTTCTGCTGGCCGCGGCTGCGCCGGCCCCCGCGGGCCCGCTGCTTCCGTCGGTCGTCGCTGTCATGGCTTCCCCTTCGTTGCAGTGGCTCTCTGCTGTGCTGGGGTCTGACGTCGGCCGGCGCCCGGTTTCCCGTGCACCGGCCGGCGACTGCTTGGGGGCCTGGGGGCTAGCCCCCAGAAGACACGCGTATACGGGCGATGGTGATCATCTCTTCCGTACGACGACGAAGTCCGCGAGTGCGATGAGCTGCGCCCTCACCTGTTCCGGCATGTCGACGCGGCCCAGCGCCTCGATCGCGACGGCGTGCTGCCTGCGGGCCTCCTGGGAGGTCCAGTCGCGGCCGCCCGCTTTTTCGATCAGGGCCGCCCTGGTAGCGAATTCTTCCTCGGAGAAGCTGTCGAAGTCATTGCTCTTGGCGTCGGCCGCGAGCAGCTCTCCGAGGCGCTGTGAGGCCGGTCCGCCCGCGGCGAGCGCGGCGACGACCGGAAGGGACTTCTTGCGCTGGCGCAGATCGCTCCAGGTCTGCTTGCCGGTGGACTCCGGGTCGCCCCAGATGCCCAGCAGATCGTCCACGGCCTGGAAGGCGAGACCGAGGTGGTAGCCGTACGCCTCCAGCGTGTCGGCCGTGCGGTCGTCCGCCCCGCCGAGCACCGCGCCGATGGAGACGGCGCAGGCCAGCAGCGCGCCGGTCTTGTTGCCCTCCATCTCCAGGCACTCCTCGACGGTGACCCGCTCGCGGTGCTCGTAGGAGATGTCCTGGGCCTGGCCGTCGATGAGCTTGCGCGTGGCGGTGGTCAGCCGGCGCGTGGCGCGGCCCGCCTCGACGGTGCCGAGCTCCAGCAGGACTTCGCCCGCGAGCGCGAACAGCGCGTCGCCGACGAGGATCGCCTGGGCCGGTCCGTGCACCTTCCAGACGGTGTCGCGGTGGCGGCGCTGCTCGTCGCCGTCCATCAGGTCGTCGTGCAGCAGCGAGAAGTTGTGCACCAGCTCCACGGCCACGGCGCCGGGGATGCCGACCTCGGGGGCGGCGCCGGCCGCCTCGGCGGACAGCAGCGCGAGCGCGGGGCGTACGGCCTTGCCGCCGTCCCCGTCGGCGGGCCGTCCTTGCGCGTCGATCCAGCCGAAGTGGTAGGCGGCGACGGTGTCCATGGGCGGCGCGAGCCTGTCCACGGCTGCGCGCAGCACGGGGGTGGACATGGTCCGCCCGCGCTCCAGCAGTGCGACGATGTCGACTCCCGCTGCGGTGTCATCAGCAGGGCTCGCCGAGGGCACAGTCGGCACGGTCTCTCCTCTTGTTCCAGTACTGAAGCTCACGCCGCCTCCTTGAGCGGATGTTCATGGTGGCGGCCGAGCGCGGAGAGTGCGGCGCCCGCGGCGCTGAATCCGCTGCGTACGGCGCTCTCCATGGTCGCGGGCCACCCGGTGGCGGTCCACGAGCCCGCAAGGTACAGGCCGGGGGCCCGGGTGCGCGCACCCGGTCGCAGCCGGCCGACGCCTGGGGCCGGGGCGAAGGTCGCCGTCCGCTCCCGGGTGACGAAGAAGTCGCTTACCCGGGCGCCTCGCGCGGCGGGCAGCAGCCGCTCCAGCTCGGGCAGATACCGCTCGCGCAGTGCGGCGACGGGCGCATCGATCTCGTCCTCGGCGGCTGACTGGGACAGCGCCAGATACTGGCCGTCCCGCAGTCCGGAGGCCTCGGTGCGGTCGAAGACCCACTGGACCGGGGTGCCGAGCGCGGCGAAGAAGGGGCGGCGCAGCACCTTGCGGTCGTACAGGACATGGATGTTGAGGATCGGCGCGGTGCCGATGTCGAGCAGCCGGTCGGGGTCGTCGAGGGCCCCTTCGGGCAGCAGCGCATGGGCCTCGCGCTGCGGTACGGCGAGGACGACGGTGTCCGCGTCCAGTTGCTCGCCGTCCACCTCGACCTGCCAACGCCCGAGGCCCGCGCGGGAGATGCTCCGTACCCGGGTCGAGAGCTCGGTGCGTACGCCGGCCGAGTCGAGGGCCTTGCGGGCCAGCGTGTCGTGCAGGTCCCCGAGCGGCACACGGGCCCAGCCGATGTCGGCGGCGCCGGGCTCGGAGAGCAGTCCGGTCTTGAAGACCATGGCGGCGAGGCCCATCGAGGCGTTCGGCGCGGTGGCGTTCAGCGTCGCCACGCCGACCAGGTCCCAGAGGGCTTCGACGGTGCGCTGGGACTGGCCGTGGCGGCCCAGCCAGGTGGCGAAGTCGATGCCGTCCAGCGCCGGGTCGGCCGGGTCCAGCTTCCCGAGCGCGAGTGCGGCGCGCCCGACGGACGCGCGCTCGGCGAGCGAGAGGTGCGGATAGGTGGCGAGTCCGGCGGCGAGGTGCAGCGGTACGGGCAGCGCGGTGCGGCGCAGCCGTCCGAGACGCGGTCCGCGAGCCGGTGCGACGTCCAGTACGGGCACGTCCAACCGGTCCTGGAGCGGGGCGAGATGAGCGCCGTCCACTCGGTCGAGGAACCAGCGGTACGCGGTGCAGCAGCGCAGGTACACATGCTGGCCGTTGTCGACGGTGAGGTCTCCGCGGCGGAAGGAGAAGGCGAGGCCGCCCAGACGCGGGCGGCCTTCGAGGAGGGTGACGCCGACTCCCGCGTCGGCGAGTTGCAGCGCCGCGGTGACTCCGGCGAGTCCTCCGCCGATAACCACCGCGTGCCGGGACCGCGTGTCGTCGTCCGTCATGCGACCTCCCCTCGGGCCGTTGCAGTCTGGGACGCCGCGCCGCACCGGAGGGTTGCGCACCGCTTGTCCGCGTTCGCCCGCATCAGACACGCCCCCTGAGCTTCTTCCGGGTGACATGCCGGGCGTCGAGTCCGGAAAGCCCGCGCACTGCGACGTACGCCTTCTCGCGCCCGGGCAGGGACACGCGGCCGCGCAGCACCGCCTCGGGGTCGCGTTCGATGCGGTCGAGGAGGCGGCGGTAGATGCCGGCCATCGCGGCGACGCAGGCGCCGCTGCGCCGGTCGAGCATCGGCAGCAGCCGGTAGCCCTCGGCGAACAGGGCACGGGCGCGCCGTACTTCGAAGTGCACAAGGCCCGCGAAGTCGGAGCCGGGCGGCGGGGTGGCGCTGCGGAAGCCCGCGGAACAGCCGAACTTGGCGAGGTCGTCGGCGGGCAGATAGGTGCGGCCGTTGCCCGCGTCCTCGCGAACGTCCCTGAGGATGTTGGTGAGTTGGAGGGCGAGTCCAAGCGTGTCGGCGTACTCGGGGGCGCGTTCGGCGCCACGCGCGCCGGGCTGGGTGCCGAACACGCCGAGCGAGAGCCGCCCGATCGCGCCGGCGACACACCGGCAGTACGTCTTGAGGTCGTCCCAGGTCTCGTAGCTCTCGCCGCGTACGTCCATCAGCACGCCGTCGATGAGCTCGTCGAGCCCGCCGAGCGGAAGCGGGAACCGGCGCGCCGCGTCCGCGAGGGCGACCGCGACCGGGTCGATGTCGTCCTCGTCGACCGCGCCCTGGCGGATCCGCTTCAAAAGTTCCCGTGTCCCTTCGAGCCGGTCTCGCTTGGCCTCCAGGGCGAGCGTGCCGTCGCCGATGTCGTCGACCCGCCGCGAGAACGAGTACAGCGCCGACATGGCCTGCCGCTTGTCGGTCGGCAGGAGCCTGATCCCGTAGGCGAAATTGCGCGCCTGCTGCCCGGTGACGGCCTCGCAGTAGCTGTACGCAGCCTGCACCGGCGCGGGTACCTCCGTCGGTCCCTGCATCGTCCGGCTCACCTCTCTCTACGCGCTCTTCGCAAGACAGCTCCCACCTCACGCAGCAGATGCGCCTTGGTGGGCTTGGGCGGTCCGGGCAGGACGTCGTTTCCGGCAGCCGCGATCGCGGTGAGCACCGCGCGCCCCCCGGCGACGAACCCGGCCAGCAGCAGCCGCAGTCTGCCGTGGACGCTACCCACCAGCGGTGTGCCTTCATTCAGCAGTTGCAGGGCGCGTTCCGCTTCGTACGCGACCAGTGAGCGCACCGACGCGCCCCCGGTCCTCGCGGCCAGGTCGGCCTCGGTGACATGGAAGCGGTGCATGTCCTCGGCGGGCAGATAGATCCGGTCGCGCCTCAGGTCCTCGGCCACGTCCTGGAGGTGCTCGACGATCTGGAGGGCGGTGCAGACGGCGTCGGAGCGGCGGACGCGCTCGGGGCTGGCGGTCCCGGTGATCTGCAGCACCAGGCGGCCGACGGGGTTGGCGGACAGTTCGCAGTACGCGAGGAGTTCGTCGTACGTCTTGTAGCGCCGCACCAACTGGTCCTGGCGGTTGGCCTCGATCAGGCCGAGGAAGGGCTCGGGGGTGAGCGAGCAGCGGCGCACACTCGGTCGGAGGGAGTGCAACAGGGGGTGACGCGGGTCGGCGTCGGCGGCGAAGACGCGGCGCAGATCGGCCTCGAAGGCGTCGAGCATCGCGAGCCGGTCGTCGGCCTGCGCGGGGTCGACGCCGAGGTGGCGGGCGTCGGCGCCGCCGGGCGCGAGGTCACCGTCGCCGATGTCGTCGACGAGGCGGGCGTAGCCGTACACCGCCATCAGGTCGTCGCGCCATGCGCGCGGCAGGAAGAAGGGGGCCACCGGGAAGTTCTCGTCGGATGCCTTGTCGAGGGTGGCGCGCGCGGAGGCCTCGCGGCGCGCCTGCCGGGTGCCCGTCATACGGGACAGCCCGGTGCGGGGACGGCGAAAGCCTCGCGGACCTGGAGATTTTCCGTCATTGCCGTCACATCTCCCGTTCTACACTGCCGACCCAATACATCCTATTTCGGACACGCCGCCGGTCCTCCCGACTGAGGGGGCGCCGCCTGGCGGACGGGATGCCTAGGGTGTATCGCCCCACTTGCCGCGATTCAGCACCGGTACAGCTTACGTTGTACAACGCCCAGTGATACGCCGGGGTGTTGCGCGCATTACAAGAACACTCCAATCGTCGCCAACCTTCCCCCGGGCCCTGGGAATTGACCTCCACTTGACGATCCGGCCCGATCGCCGCGCCCCGGCGAGGGTGCCGCTGCTCCCAGAGACGCAGCAGGCCCCCGCCCGGATGCCTCGGCGGGGGCCTTTGGAACCGGCGGCGGACTACCTGCCGCTCTCCTTCTCGTACGCCTTGATGACCTCGTCGGTCGGGCCGTCCATCAGCAGCTCGCCCTTCTCCAGCCACAGGACGCGGTCGCAGGTGTCCCTGATCGAGCTGTTGCTGTGGCTGACCAGGAAGACCGTGCCGGCTTCCTTGCGCAGCTCACGGATACGCTCCTCGGAGCGCCGCTGGAACTTCCGGTCACCGGTGGCCAGCGCCTCGTCGATCATCAGGACGTCGTGGTCCTTGGCCGCGGCGATGGAGAAGCGGAGTCTGGCCCCCATGCCGGAGGAGTACGTGCGCATCGGAAGGGTGATGAAGTCGCCCTTCTCGTTGATCCCGGAGAAGTCCACGATCCCCTGGTAGCGCTCGCGGACCTCCTCACGCGTCATGCCCATGGCCAGACCGCCGAGGATGACATTGCGCTCACCGGTCAGATCGCCCATCAGCGCGGCGTTGACGCCGAGGAGGGAAGGCTGGCCGTCGGTGTAGACCTTGCCGCTCTCCGTCGGCAGCAGACCCGCTATGGCGCGCAGCAGGGTCGACTTGCCGGAGCCGTTGGTGCCGATCAGGCCGATCGCCTCGCCGCGGTACGCGGTGAAGGAGACGCCGCGTACGGCGTGCACCTTGCGCACTCCCCGCGACTCGCCCTTGTCCCGCCGCACGATCCGGCTCAGCGCGGCGGTGGCGCTGCCCTTGCCGCCGCTGCCGCCGTGCACGCGGTACACGATGTGCACATCGTCGGCGATCACGGTGGGAACGCGGGTGCCATCGCCGGTTCTCTGGTCGTTCTTTTCGAGATCAGCCACGGCCGTACCGTTCCTCAGCCTTCCAGAAATACACGAACCCGGCGATGCCGAACAGGATCGCCCAGCCGAGCGCGAAGGCCCAGATGTGCGGAGGCAGGTTCTCGGAGCCGTAACCGTCGATCAGCGCGAACCGGACGAGGTCCATGTAGACGGCGGCCGGATTCCACTGCAGGACATCGGCGATCCAGGCCGGCTTGTCCTTGAGCATCATCGGGATGGAGAACATGACGCCGGACGCATACATCCAGGTGCGCATGATGAACGGCATCAGCTGGGCGAGGTCGGGCGTCTTACTGCCAAGACGGGCCATGATCATCGCCATGCCGGTGTTGAACACGAACTGCATTGCCAGCGCGGGAATGATCAGCAGCCAGGAGAGCTTCGGGTAGCTGCCGAAGCCGATCGCGATCAGGAACAGCACCAGCATCGAGAACAGCAGCTGCTGGAGCTGCTGGAGCGCGAAGGAGATGGGCAGGGCGGCGCGCGGGAAGTGCAGCGCGCGGACAAGACCGAGGTTGCCCGAGATCGCCCGGACGCCCGCCATCACCGAGCTCTGGGTGAAGGTGAAGACGAAGACGCCGGTCACCAGGAACGGGACGAAAACCTCGTTGGGGATCCCCTCCCGGGTCCCCAGGATGAGCCCGAAGATCAAGTAGTAGACGAGCGCGTTGAGCAGCGGCGTCGCCACCTGCCACAGCTGGCCGAGCTTCGCCTGGCTGTACTGGGCCGTCAGCTTGGCCTGCGAGAAGGCCAGAATGAAGTGGCGCCGGCCCCACAGCTGCCGGATGTACTCGGCGAGCCCCGGTCGGGCACCGCTCACCGACAGGCCGTACTTGGCGGCCAGCTCCGCCGGGGTCAGACCGTCGTCGGGCGACGGGCGAACGCTGGTCGCGATCGCGCCGTCTTGGGTCGTGTCACTCACAAGTTGAAACTTTCGTGTTCAAGATGCGCGGCAGTAGGGCTCTCAGGTGGCGGCCAGGTCCCGGAGGTACGCCCGATTTTCTCAGAACCGAGCTTGTCAGATGACGGGAGGTCGGCCCAGTCGGGTGAGCCGCCATACCGTACGCCATTTCATCGGACGGCGCGGACCGCAGGGCGTCCGCCAGCCCTCCTTGAAGCCACCGAACCATGCCTTCAGGGCGGGCAGCGAGGGGCGCCGGGCCAGTGTGAGCAGCACCCAGACACCGATGTAGACGGGGACCAGGGGCGCGGGCAGATTGCGGCGGGCGAGCCAGACCCGGTTGCGGGCCACCATCCGGTGGTAGACCGCGTGCCGGGACGGCGGCATCGTCGGGTGGAACAGCACCATGTCCGCGCGGTAGTCGATCGCCCAGCCGGCGTCCAGCGCCCGCCAGGCGAGGTCCGTCTCCTCATGGGCGTAGAAAAACTCGTCGGGCAGTGCCCCGACCTCGGCGAGCACCTTCGTACGCACGGCATTGGCGCCGCCGAGGAAGGTCGTCACCCGCGAGGAGCGCAGCGGGTCGGAGGCGCGCAGCCGCGGGACGTGGCGGCGCTGGGTGAGCCCGGTCTCCGGGTCGGCGATCCGGAAGCTGATGATGCCCAGCCCGGGATCGGCCGCGAAGGCCTGGCGCACCAGCTCAGCGGTGTCGCTGTTCGGCAGCAGACCGTCGTCGTCGAGGAAGAGCAGCGCGTCGACCCCGGAGCCGGACGGGCCGAAGGCCTCGATGCCGACGTTGCGGCCGCCGGGGATGCCCAGGTTGTCGGGCAGGTTCACGGTGCGTACGCCCTCGGGGACGTCGACCACCGGGGCGCCGTTGCCGACGACGACCACCTCGATCGGGTCGCCGTCCTGCTTGGCGACCGAGTCGAGGAGGGCGCGCAGGTCGTCCGGCCGGTTGCCCATCGTGATGATGACCGCGCCGAGCTTCAGCGGCGCCGTCACTTGAGCCTGCTGGACGCGAGGATCGACACGAGGTGCAGCAGCGTCTGGACGACCGCGATACCGGCGAGGATCGCGATGCCGAGACGGGTGAAGAACAGATCGCCCTGGATCATGTCGAGGATGGCCACAACCAGGATGAAGAGGCTGGCCTCGATGCCGCCGACGAGCCGGTGGAACTTCAGCGCGGCCGCGGCACGCCGGGCCAGCGCCAGACCGGAGGAACGGGGCACGGAAGCCTCGTCCTTCACGGCGGGCAGACCGCTGCGCTGACGGGCCACGTCGACCAGGTCGGTCTCGGCCTTGATCAGGATCGCGCCGAGGGCGGCGACCGTGCCGAGGAAGGCCCACAGCCACTCGGCCCGTCCGTCGCCGAACACGTCCGCGCCGCGCACGCCGAAGCCGACCAGCAGGGCCGCCTCACAGAGGTAGTGGCCGATCCGGTCGAGGTAGACGCCGGTGATCGAGGTCTGCTTGCGCCAGCGGGCGACCTCGCCGTCCACGCAGTCGAGCAGCAGATAGATCTGGAAGAGCACCACGGCGAGTATCGCGCCGGTCAGTCCCGGGATCAGCAGGGCAGCGCCGCCGAGCACACCCACCACGACCATGAGGTAGGTGAGCTGGTTCGGCGTGATCTTGGTGTTCACCAGGTACGGGTCGATGTGCAGCGAGATCTCTCGCATGTACAGGCGCCCGGCCCAGTGCTCGCCGCTTCGCCGGTCCTTCACTCCCTCCGGGTGAACGACCGGACGGAGTTCAGCTACTGATGGTCTTGGCATAGTCGGCGTACGCGTCCCTGATCTGGTCGGTGGAGAGGTCGAGGTGCTCAAGGATGGTGAAGCGGCCCGGACGGGTCTGCGGCGCGTATTCGACGGCTCTGACGAATTCGTCCACGCTGAAGCCGATCTCCTCCGGCAGCACCGGCAGGCCGTGCCTGCGCAGCACTTCGGCGAAGAGTCCGGACTGGTCGCGTGCACCGCGCAGGTGCATGGCGAAGGCGGCGCCGATGCCGACCTGCTCGCCGTGGCTGGCGGCGCGTTTGGGGTGGAGCAGGTCGAAGGCGTGGCTGATCTCGTGGCAGGCGCCGGACGAGGGGCGGGTGTCTCCGCTGATCGACATCGCGATGCCGGAGAGCACGAGCGCCTCGGCGAGGACCGTGAGGAACTCGTCGTCGCCGACTCCTCCCGGGTGGCGCAGTACGGCCTCGCCGGCGGTGCGGCCCATGGCGGCGGCGAGGCCGTCGACGGGTTCGCCGTTGACGCGGTGGGACAGCTCCCAGTCCGCGATCGCCGAGATGTTGGAGATCGCCTCGCCGATGCCGGAGCGTACGAAGCGGACCGGTGCCTCACGGATGACGTCGAGGTCGATGACCATGGCGATGGGTGTGGGGACGCCGTAGGAGCCGCGGCCGTTGTCGTTGTCCAGCGTGGCGACCGGGGAGCAGATGCCGTCGTGCGAGAGGTTCGTCGCGACGGCCACCATCGGCAGGCCGACACGGGCCGCCGCGTACTTCGTGACATCGATGATCTTGCCGCCGCCGAGGCCGACCACGGCGTCGTACCGCTTGCCCTTGATGTCGTCGGCGAGCTTGACGGCGGAGTCGATGGTGCCGCCGGCGACTTCGAACCAGGTGGCGCCGGGAAGCACCGGCGAGAGCTTCTCGCGCAGCGCCTGGCCCGAGCCGCCGCTGATCGCGATCGCGAGCTTGCCGGAGGAGGAGATCCGCTGGTCGGCGAGGAGGCCGGCCAGATCGTCCAGGGCGCCGCGGGCGATGTCGACGACGACCGGGGACGGGATCAGTCGGGTCAGTACAGGCACGCGATCTCACGGCCCTTCGCGAGGTCGTCGTGGTTGTCGATCTCGACCCACTTGACGTCGCCGATGGGGGCCACGTCCACGGTGAAGCCGCGGTTCACGAGCTCCTGGTAGCCGTCCTCGTAGTAGAGGTCGGGGTCGCGCTCGAAGGTGGTCTTCAGCGCGTCGGCGAGCTCGTCGGCGGCCTCGGGCTCGATGAGGGTGACGCCGATGTACTCACCGGTGGCGGTGGCCGGGTCCATCAGCTTGGTGATGCGCTGCACACCCTTGTCGCCGTCGGTGATGACCTTCATCTCCTCGTCGGCGAGATGCTTCACCGTGTCGAGGGCGAGGATGATCTTCTGGCCGTTGCCGCGGGCGGCAAGCAGGGTCTGCTCGACGGAGACGGGGTGCACGGTGTCGCCGTTGGCGAGGATGACGCCCTGCTTTATGACGTCACGGGCGCACCACAGGGAGTAGGCGTTGTTCCACTCCTCGGCCTTGTCGTTGTCGACGAGGGTGAGCTTCAGGCCGTACTTCGCCTCCAGGGCTGCCTTGCGCTCGTAGACGGCCTCCTTGCGGTAGCCGACGACGACGGCGGCCTCGGTGAGCCCGATCTGGGCGAAGTTCCCCAGGGTGAGGTCGAGGACGGTGGTGTCGCCGTCGACGGGCACGAGGGCCTTCGGGAGCGTGTCGGTGTAGGGGCGAAGACGCCGTCCGGCACCGGCTGCCAGTACGAGGCCGATCATGCGGGTTCTCCTTCGTCATGTACGGCGGGTGCTCCGGAGGACACCCAGAAGCGGATGCTCTCCACAAGCACCACGAGTGCGACGACCACAGCGAGGGCCGTCAGCGCGATGGTGAAGTCTGCGTCGGCGACCACCGCGGCCAGCAGCGCGACTGCCAGGACCCGCCCCTCGTGCCCGCCGGTCGCCCGCACCAGCCAGTGCGGCGGCGCGCCCGTTCCGCCGCGGATGCGGTACACCGTGTCGTAGTGATGGTAGGCGACCGCCGCCACCAGTCCGAAGGCCGCGGGCAACGCTCCGTTCACCTCTGCCCGGGCGGCGAGCGCCAGGACGGTGCAGTATTCGGCGGCCCGGAACACCGGCGGGACGAGCCAGTCGAGGGAGCCCTTGAGGGGGCGGGCGACGGCTGTGCCCGAGGTGATGACATACGCCACAGCTGCGACGACCGGCCAGAGTGAGCCGTAGTCGGTGAACGTGGCACTTGCCACAAGAGCGGCGCCGCCGGCCAGCGCAATCGCGAGCGGCCCGAACGCGGGAAGCTTCCGGGCGGCCGTCGTGAAGGCGCGCGCGGCGCTCTCGGCGAGCGGGCCCGAGTCGGCCAGGTCGGCGAGCGCCTGGGCGGCCCGGTCGGTCCTGCGCGCCTTGCGGGTCAGCGAGCGCAGGACGCGGCCCGCCGTGGTGTAGCAGGCGGCGAAGGCGCAGCCGATGAGCAGGGCGTAGAAGACGATCCGGGGCGTGGCCACGGCCGTCAGCACGGCGATCATGGCCCAGCGCTCGCCGATCGGCAGCACGATCATGCGTCGCAGCCAGACCGTCCAGCCGACGCTGTCGAGCTTCTCGGAGAGCGCGGCGGTGGGGCTGCCAGTCACGGATTTACCAACGGCCGTCGCGTCGTGGTTCGCCTCGTAGAAGGAGAAGTCCACGACATGGCGGCAGGTCTGCAGCACCATCGCGCCAAGTGCCAGCGCCCATACGTCGTCGCCGCCGCGGGCGGCACCGAGGGCGAGACCGGCGTAGTACGCGTACTCCTTGGCGCGGTCGAACGTCGCGTCCAGCCAGGCGCCCATCGTCGAGTACTGCAGCGAGTAACGGGCCAGCTGCCCGTCGGTGCAGTCCAGGACGAAGGAGAAGAGCAGCAGCACGCCCGCCGCGATGTAGCCGCCGCGGGTGCCGGTGGCCGCGCTGCCGGCCGCGATCAGGGCGGTGAGCAGCGAGGCGGTGGTGACCTGGTTCGGGGTCAGTCCGCGCCGCGCACACCAGCGGGCGAGATAGCGGGAGTACGGACTGATGCAGAAGGTGGTGAAGAAGCCGTCGCGGGCCTTCACGGCGGAGCGCAGCCGTACCGCCTCGTCGTCGACCGCGGCGACGGCCTGCCGGGCCTCGTTACGGGTCTGGGGATCAGCGGGCACAGTCGCCACGAGCGACCCCAGCTCGGGCCGGTGCACGGCGGTGCCCTCGGCGTCGAGCGCGTCGGCGAGCGCGTCGGGCACTACCGGCGTCCCCGCGCCCGTGCTGCCTGCGGCGGGCCGCACCGCGGCCCGGACAGCCGACAGGGAGTCACTGTCGTCGGCCGCGTCGCCTGCCCCTGCGGCGATCGCCGCCTCGGCGGCATCGGACGGTGCGGGTCCGGCCACGCCGGACGGGGTCCCTGTGCCCACCGCGACCGACAGAGCCCGGGTCAGAGCAGCCCGTGCCTGAGGCTGCACTGTCAGTGCGCCCGGGACCGCGGCGGCCGGGAAGCGGGGGTCCGTCAGCGCCAGCCGCAGGGCGTGAACGTGCCCCACGAAGCGGGGGTCGACGACGGCGACGCGGTCGGTGCCCGGCACCGCTGCGACCAGCGCTGCGGTGTCCTGGGCGCCCGAGGCGACCCGGACGTCGAAGCCCAGCGACCGCAGATCGCCCTCGAGCGACGATCCGGGTACCGGCGGACCGGTGACGATGGCGGTCGACAGACGAACTCACTCCTTGGAACTGACAGTGCGGGTGCGCGGCGGCTCGGCCCGTATGCGGGCGGCGGCACGTCGGCAGAGGCTATCGGATGCACGGAGGCGGGAGTTCACTGGCCGTTTACGTCCCGCTCGACATGGCCGGGGCCCAGGAGGGCCCGCCGAGATCATCATCGTCGATCGGTGCCTCGGCCCACAAACCGCGGGTCCGCAGGGCCTAGGCTGACCGGCATGACTTGGCTGATCACAGGTGGAGCGGGGTATATCGGCGCGCATGTGGCGCGGGCCATGACAGCGGCGGGTGAGCGGGTCGTCGTCCTCGACGATGTCTCGTCGGGCATACCCGAGCGACTGCCCCAGGAGATTCCGCTGGTCCGCGGCGCGGTCCTGGACCGGGAGCTGCTCGACCGCACCCTCGCCGAGCACGCCGTCACCGGTGTCGTACATCTCGCGGCGAAGAAGCAGGTCGGGGAGTCCGTCGAGCAGCCGCTGCGCTACTACCGGGAGAATGTGCACGGTCTGACGGTGCTCCTCGAGGCGGTCGTCGCGGCAGGTGTGCGGCGCTTCCTGTTCTCCTCCTCGGCCGCCGTATACGGCGTGCCCGAGATGGACCTGATCCCCGAGTCCGCTCCGTGCGAACCGATCAGTCCGTATGGCGAGACCAAGCTGGCGGGCGAGTGGCTGGTACGGGCGACAGGCCACGCGCACTCCATGGCCACAGCCTGTCTGCGCTACTTCAATGTGGCGGGCTCTGCCCGGCCGGAGCTGGCCGATACCGGAGTGTTCAACATCATCCCGATGTTCTTCGACCGGATCACCCGTGGTGAGGCCCCGCGGATCTTCGGCGCCGACTACCCGACGCCGGACGGCACCTGCATCCGTGACTACATCCATGTCGCGGACCTGGCGGACGCCCATCTCGCGGTGGCCCGCCGGCTGGCCGAGCAGGACGAGGCCGGGGATCTGACGGTCAACATCGGCCGGGGCGTCGGCGTCTCGGTGCGCGAACTGGCCGATCTGGTGGGCGAGGTCACGGGGTACGGCGAGGCGCCGGTGATCGAGCAGCGCCGTCCGGGCGATGCCGCCAAGGCCGTCGCCTCGGTAGATCTGATCGCCAAGGAGCTGGGCTGGACGGCGTCGCGCGGGGTGCGCGAGATGGTCGAGTCGGCCTGGGAGGGCTGGTGCCTGCGGCACCCCGGAGCCCGCATCAAGTGATCTTGTCAGCGCCCTGACCTGCAGGTCGTTTCCGCAGGTCAGGCGTTACGACAACGGTGTTCAGTGCCGTGTTGCCTGATACCCCCCACCCGTAGTTGACTGAGGTCTCGGCAGATCATCCGACGACCTGGAGGCGTCTCGCATGGGGGCTGGGCACGACCACGGGCATTCGCACGGCGGGCCGCCGCCGACCGGCACCGCGGCCTCGGCCTACAAGGGACGGCTGCGCATCGCGCTCGCCATCACGCTGAGCGTGATGGTCCTGGAGATCGTCGGCGGCATCCTCTCCGACTCCCTCGCCCTCATCGCCGACGCCGCCCATATGGCGACGGACGCGGTCGGTCTCGCGATGGCGCTGCTGGCGATCCACTTCGCCAACCGGCCCGCCGGACTGAACCGCACCTTCGGCTTCGCCCGGGCCGAGATCCTGGCCGCGCTCGCCAACTGCCTGCTGCTGCTCGGCGTCGGCGGCTATCTGCTCTTCGAGGCGGTGGAGCGCTTCATCACCCCGGCCGAGACCAAGGGCTGGCTGACGATCGCGTTCGCCGTGGTCGGCCTGCTGGCCAACATGGTCTCGCTCTCGATCCTGGTGCGGGGTCAGAAGGAGAGCCTCAATGTGCGCGGGGCGTATCTGGAGGTGCTCGCGGACACGCTCGGCTCGCTGATGGTGCTGGTCTCGGCCGCCATCATCCTCGCGACCGGCTGGCTGCCGGCCGACCCCATCGCATCACTCGTCATCGGCCTGATGATCGTGCCGCGCACCTGGAAGCTGCTGCGGGAGACCCTCAACGTCCTGCTGGAGGCGGCTCCGAAGGGCGTCGACATGGGCGAGGTACGGGCCCACATAGTGGCGCTCCCCGGCGTGGAGGACGTCCACGATCTGCACGCCTGGACGATCACTTCCGGGATGCCGGTGCTCTCCGCGCATGTGGTGGTGAGCCAGCACATCCTGGACGCGGTCGGGCACGAGAAGATGCTGCACGATCTGCAGGGGTGCATCGGGGGCCACTTCGACGTGGAGCACTGCACCTTCCAGCTGGAGCCGGTCGGCCATGCGGAGCACGAGGCCAGGCTCTGTCACTGAGGGCGGCTGTTAGTCTTACCGGCCAGTCTTGCCAGCACGCTTGAGAGGAGCTGAGGTTGATGACCGTCGCGGCGAACGCTGCCCAGCGCAGCGCCCGGTCCATCCTCGGCTTCCGGGCTGCCGGCTGACCCTTTGCTCGTACGTCTTCTCGTACGTCGGCCGGAGCCCGCACACACTCAAGGGTTCCCACGTTGTCCGACAACGCTCTTCATGACGCCTTCTTCGCCCTGCACCACGGCCTTCCGCGGCAGGGTCCCGGCTCCGACTCCACCTCCCGTCGGCTGCTCGCCCTCGCCGGGCCGCTGCCGGCGCGTCCCCGCGTGCTCGATCTGGGCTGCGGCCCCGGCCGCAGCGCGCTGCTGCTGGCCGACGAGGCCGGTGCACAGGTGACGGCCGTCGATCTGCACGAGCCGTTCCTCGACGAACTGCGCCACACCGCCGAGGCCCGCGGGCTCGGCGACGCGATCCGCACCGTCAAGGCCGATATGGCCGAACTCCCCTGCCCCGACGGCTCGTTCGACCTCGTCTGGGCGGAGAGCTCCGCGTACAACATCGGCTTCGACACCGCTCTGCGGCAGTGGCGGCGGCTGCTCGCCCCGGGCGGCTCGCTCGTCATCACCGAATGCGAGTGGACGGCCGGGGATCCCTCGGCCCAAGCCCGCGCCTTCTGGGACCAGCACTATGCGCTGCGTACGAGCGCCGCGAACATCTCGGCGGCCGTCGCGGCGGGCTACACCGTCCTCGGGGTGCACCGGCAGCCCGAGAGCGACTGGGAGGAGTACTACGGCCCGCTCGGCGAGCGGGCCGACGCGGCGGACGCCTCGGCTCCGGGCATGGCGCAGGCGCTTGCCGCCACCTGGGCGGAGATCGCGATGCGCCGTGACCACGGCACGGAGTACGGCTACACGGGCTATGTCCTGCGGCCCGCCGACCGGCGCTGGCGCACCAGGCCGGAGACGACGGCCGACATTCCGGCCGTGCGTGCCGTCAATGCCGCGGCCTTCCCGACCGCCGAGGAGGCGGGCCTTGTCGACGAGCTGCGCCGGGACGGCGATGCGTGGCTGCCCGGGATGTCGTACGTCGCCGAGGCGGCGGACGGCTCGGTCGCGGCGTACGCACTGCTCACCCGCTGCCATGTCGGGGACGTCCCCGCGGTGGCGCTGGCTCCGGTCGCGGTGGCTCCCGAACACCAGCGGGGCGGCGCGGGGCAGGCGGTCGTCCGGGCGGTGCTCGATGTGGCAAGAATCCGCCAGGAGCGGCTCGTCCTGGTCCTCGGGCATCCCGGGTACTACCCGAGGTTCGGCTTCGAGCCGGCGTCACGGTACGGAATCAGGCCAACCTTCCAGGTGCCCGACGCGGCCATGCTGGCCCTTGTGCTGGACGGTTCCCGAGGCGTGCCGCAGGGCACGATCCGCTATCCGGCGGCCTTCGGTGTCTGATGAGTTCTGGTGAGTGATGTCCCCCCGCCGCGAGCCGACGCGGCGGGGGACATGCCCAGGCTGCCGAAGTGCGGACAAGCCGCTTTTGTACGGCACACTGGGCAGGCCCCCGATGGGCCGAGGACCGATGCGAAGGATGGTTATGCCGATCTCACCAGCCACCGCGGCGAACAGCTCGTCGAACGGCGCTCCCCAAGCGATCCTGCTCGAGCTGGTCGACGAGCACGGCAATACCATCGGCACCGCGGAGAAACTCTCCGCCCATCAGGCGCCCGGGCAGCTGCACCGGGCGTTCTCCGTCTTCCTCTTCGACGAGCACGGGCGGCTGCTGCTGCAGCGCCGTGCACTGGGCAAGTACCACTCCCCCGGCGTCTGGTCGAACACCTGCTGCGGACATCCGTTCCCGGGTGAGGCCCCCTTCGCGGCCGCCGCCCGGCGTACGCACGAGGAGCTCGGGGTCTCGCCCTCACTGCTCGCCGAGGCGGGCACGGTCCGCTACAACCACCCGGACCCGGACTCGGGGCTGGTGGAGCAGGAGTACAACCACCTCTTCGTGGGTCTGGTGCAGGCTCCACTGCGGCCGGACCCGGACGAGGTCGGTGAGACGGCCTTCGTGACGCCGAAGGAACTGACGGACCGGCATGCCGAGGCGCCGTTCTCGGCGTGGTTCATGACGGTGCTGGACGCGGCCCGCCCAGCGATCAAGGAGCTCACGGGCCCCTCCGGCGGCTGGTGAGACGGACGGGCACGGCGCCCAACAGCGGCTGGAGCGGCTAGAGCGGCGTGGTGCCGCCGGTCGGTCTCAGCGGCAGTGCGGCCCAGATGATCTTGCCGCCGCTCGCGGTGTGCTCGACGTCGCAGGATCCGCCGGCTTCCAGGGTGATCTCGCGCACGAGCAGCAGACCACGGCCGCCGGTCTGCCCGTAATCGGTCACCAGCGCCTTGGGCCGGTAGGGGTGGTTGTCCTCCACGGACACCCGGATCCACTCCGCGCCGATGGCGACCTCGACGGCGATCTCGGGCGAGAGCAGGGCCGCGTGCCGTACGGCATTGGTGACCAGCTCGGAGACGATCAGCAGCAGCCCCTGGACGAGATCGTCCTCGGCGGGCACGCCTTGGCGGTTCAGCAGATCCCGTACGGCGTGCCGGGCCTGCGGGACGGACACGTCGAGGGCAGGGGCGGTGAAACGCCAGACGCCCTCGTACGACAGTGGCCGGGCCGGGACGCTCCCGCGGCTCTCCATAGTCCGGCACCCACCCTCGGCTCGACTGCCCCCGACCCTCGAGTAATTAGTGTTGGGAGTCGGTTGGTCCGGACCGGCCCGCTGAACAGAAGTAAGCACCTATCGACGCTTTCTGGCCGTGTGCGTATGACAGCATCAGTGGTTCGACTGTTCCTGATCTTCTTCTGCCCGGTTCTCCGGCTCTGTGACCATACTGCCGATCCGGCGGCCGCCGGATCGGCGGATAGCATCCGGCGCATGGAGCAGAGGGAGCGGTCGCAGCCGCAGTTGACCCACACCGTTGCGGACGGGGTCGCCACCGTCGTCATCAGCAATCCCGACAAGCGCAATGCCATGACCGCGGGGATGTGGCGGGCGCTTCCCGAACTGCTCGCGCGGCTGGCGGCGGATACGGCGGTACGCGCGCTGGTGCTGACCGGCCAGGGCGCGACTTTTTGCGCCGGCGCCGACATCTCCTCGCTGCGGGAGCCCGGCGAGACCCCTCAGACCCTTGCCGTACGCGCCGAGGAGGCGCTCGCCGCGTTCCCGAAGCCGACGCTCGCCGCCGTCCGCGGCTACTGCGTGGGCGGCGGCTGCCAGCTCGCCGCGGCCTGCGATCTGCGGTTCGCGGAACAGGACGCGCTGTTCGGGGTGACTCCGGCGAAGCTCGGGATCGTCTATCCGGCCTCGACGACCCGGCGGCTGGTCTCGCTGGTGGGTCCCGCCGCCGCGAAGTATCTGCTCTTCTCGGGCGAGTTGATCGACACGGAACGGGCGCTGCGCACCGGTCTGGTGGACGAGGTGCTGCCGAGGGGCGAACTGGGCAAGCGCACCGCGGAGTTCACCAGGGTCGTCACCTCGCGCTCGCAGCTCACCCAGGCCGCGGCGAAGGAGTTCGCCACGGGCCGTACCGACCGGGACGCCCACTGGGCTGAGCTGGCGCGCGCGAGCGGCGACCCCGCGGAGGGGGTCGCCGCCTTCCTGGAGCGCAGGGCACCCCGTTTCACCTGGAGTGTGTGATCTTCTCCGCCTGGCCGCGCCAGTGCGCGACGATCTCGGCCGGCGCCTTCTCCGGCGAGCCTGCGTCGTACGGCGGCTGCGGGTCGTACTCCGTGAGCAGCTGCACGGTCTGGGCGACCTCGTCGCCCGCGATCCGGCCGAGCAGATGCAGGGCCATGTCGATGCCGGAGGACACACCCGCCGCCGTGACGTACTTGCCGTCGAAGACGACCCGTTCGCCGGTCGGCTCGGCGCCGAGGGGCGCCAGATCGTCGAGCGCCAGCCAGTGCGTGGTGGCGCGGCGCCCCTTCAGCAGACCGGCGCCGGCGAGCACCAGCGAGCCGGTGCACACCGAGGTGGTCCAGGTGCTGGTGGCATCCGCCGTACGCAGCCAGTTGAGGATCGTCTCGTCGTGCATGGCCTCGCGGGAGCCGGGGCCGCCGGGCACCAGGACGATGTCGGGGCGCGGCACCTCTGCCAGGGTGCGGTCGGCGACCAGGGCGAGGCTGCCCTGGTCGCCCCGGACCGGACCGGTCTCCTTCGCCACGAACACGGTCTCGGCTCCGGGCAGCCGGGCGAGCAGCGTGCCGTAGCCGGCCGCGCGCGAGACCTCCTCGACCCCGTCGGCGGTCTCCTCCAGCGTGTTCCAGCCGGACCCGGTCGACATAGCGGCCCGGTGTCATGCCCGTCTCCTCCCGGAAGGCGCGGGCGAAGTGGCGTGGCGAGAGCCTGGCGCGGGCGGCGAGAGCCTCGATGGAGAGATCCTCTTCCGGGTGCTCGGTGATGTGGTGCTGCACGTCGCGAAGCGGCTCTCGGCGCGCGGTCTGGGCGGCCAGCTGGGCGCTGAACTGCGCCTGGCTTCCCGGGCGTCGGCGGGTACGGGTGCCGGGGCCGCCGGGCACGATCAGCGTGTGGGGGACGGCGGCCTCGGCGAGGCTGCTGTCCGGGACGAGGGTGAGGCCGCTCGAGGTGCGGACCGGGGCGCCGTCCAGCGACGCGGTGCGGATCTCGTACGCGCGGCCGGCGGCCCTGTCGGCGCCCGCGAAGACCTCGACCGGGACGGTCACGTCGAGGCTCTGCAGGTCGTCGAAGAGGATGACGAGTACGGATCGCTGGGTCATGGCTTCCATCCTTGGCGGCGGCGGAGATGGCCGCAATGACGGAGTACCCCACCTTTCCTGCCATCCGGGCCCCGGTCTTCACGGCGTACCGACCAGTCGGTAACGTGCCGGGTATGACCTCTCTGCCTCCGCGCGCGGGACGCCGCTGCCACAACGCCCTCAACCCGCTGCACTCGACGGTCTACTTCTCGCCGGACTTCACCGACCAGCTCGCGCAGCTCGGCATCGAGGACGCGAGGGCCGCCTACTTCGCCGGGCGCGGCGCCGCGATGGGCGCCGTCGGGCCGGGTGCGGTCACCGCGGCCTTCTACAACTTCAACCACGAACTGGTCGCCCGGCATCTGCCCGCCGTGTGGGACATCGCGTCCCCCGAGGCCGTCCTGGAGGCCCGGCTGCGCGCCGCCGACAGCACGCTGCGGCGGCTGCTGGGCGACGAGGTCATCGCATCGGAGGAGCTGGCGGAAGCGGCGCGGCTCGCGCTGCGCGCCGCCGAGGCGTGCACGCGGCACGCCCGGCCGCTGTACGCCGCGCATGCCGACCTGACGGTCCCCGAGGAGCCGCATCTCGCCTACTGGCATGCCGCGACCCTGCTGCGCGAGCACCGCGGCGACGGCCACCTCATGGCGCTGCTCTCCGCAGAGCTCGACCCCGTCGAGGCGCTGGTGAGCCACACAGCCACCGGCAAGGGCATGGCGCCGCGCTGGATTCTGGCCACGCGCGGCTGGCGGCGCGCCGACTGGGAGGCCGCCCAGGGGCGGCTGCGGGAGCGTGGAATCCTGGACGCCGAGGGCGAGTTGACCGAGGATGGCGTACGGCTGCGGGCGGAGCTGGAGGAGCACACGGACCGCATCGACCTCGCCCCGTACGAGCATCTGGGGGCCGAGGATGTCGAGCGGCTGACCGAGCTGGGGCGCGGCTTCCTGACGACCGCGGCGGCCTCCGGCGCCTTCCCCGCGGACCTCAGCGGCAAGGGCTGACGTTTACCACGGCCCTCCAGGGCAACCCGGGAGACATCAGTCACCGACCCTGGAGGTGCCCTTGTTCCGCGCAGTCGCAGACGCACTCCGAATGATCGGCTCAGCGATCGCCACCGTGGTGACGCTGCCCTTCCGGATGCTCGCCCGACTCTTCGGCGGAGCCTCGCGCGGCGGAGGCCGAACTCGCCGCGTCTGAAGCGGCAGGCGACACGGCCCCCGGCCACCCGGCACAATGCACTCTCAAGCACAGCCAGCATGAGAAGGCGAGTCGGGGAACCGTGACGACGTCCATCGAAGGCAGGATCGCCGAGGAGCTCGGCGTACGGGAGCGGCAGGTGACGGCGGCCGTCGAGCTGCTCGACGGCGGGTCGACCGTGCCGTTCATCGCGCGCTACCGCAAAGAAGCGACCGAGATGCTCGACGACGCGCAGCTGCGCACGCTCGAGGAGCGGCTGCGGTATCTGCGGGAGCTGGAGGAACGGCGGACCGCGATCCTGGAGTCCGTGCGCGAGCAGGGCAAGCTGGACGAGGCGCTGGAGGCGCAGATCCGGGCCGCCGACACCAAGGCGCGCCTTGAGGACATCTACCTGCCGTTCAAGCCGAAGCGGCGTACCAAGGCGCAGATCGCACGTGAGGCGGGTCTTGAGCCGCTGGCCGACGGGCTGCTCGGCGACCCGTCGGTGGAGCCGCTCGCGGCCGCCGCGGCCTTCGTGGACGAAGCCTTGGGCGTCGCAGACGCCGCCGCGGCGCTGGAGGGCGCGCGGGCGATCTTGACGGAGCGTTTCTCCGAGGATGCCGACCTGATCGGCGAGCTGCGCGAGCGGATGTGGACGCGCGGCCGGCTGGCGGCGAAGGTGCGCGACGGCAAGGAGGAGGCGGGCGCGAAGTTCGCCGACTACTTCGACTTCGCGGAGCCGTTCAAGGAACTGCCTTCGCACCGGGTACTCGCCATGTTCCGGGGCGAGAAGGAGGACATCCTCGACCTGGTGCTGGAGCCGGAGGAGCCGGGCGAGCAGCCGGGCCCTTCGACGTACGAGGGGATGATCGCCCGGCGCTTCGACGTCGCCGACCGCGGACGTCCCGGCGACAAGTGGCTCGCCGACACCGTGCGTTGGGCGTGGCGGACGCGGATCCTGGTGCATCTGGGGATCGACCTGCGACTGCGGCTCCGTACGGCGGCGGAGGACGAGGCGGTCCGGGTCTTCGCGGCGAACCTGCGGGATCTGCTGCTTGCCGCGCCGGCGGGCACGCGGGCGACGCTGGGGCTCGACCCCGGTTTCCGTACGGGCGTGAAGGTCGCCGTCGTCGACTCGACCGGCAAGGTCGTCGCCACGGACGTCATCTACCCGCACGTCCCGGCGAACAAGTGGGACGAGTCGCTGGCGAAACTGGCGCGGCTCGCCAAGGAGCACTCCGTCGATCTGATCGCGATCGGCAACGGCACGGCATCGCGGGAGACCGACAAGCTCGCCGGTGAACTGTGCGCGAAGCATCCGGAGTTGAGCCTCACCAAGGTGATGGTCTCGGAGGCGGGCGCGTCGGTGTACTCCGCGTCCGCGTTCGCCTCGCAGGAGCTGCCCGACATGGATGTGTCGCTGCGCGGCGCCGTCTCGATCGCGCGTCGGCTCCAGGACCCGCTGGCCGAGCTGGTGAAGATCGATCCCAAGTCGATCGGTGTCGGCCAGTATCAGCACGACCTGTCCGAGGTGAAGCTGTCGCGGTCGCTGGACGCGGTCGTGGAGGACTGTGTGAACGGCGTCGGCGTCGACGTCAACACCGCGTCCACGCCGCTGCTTTCAAGGGTGTCGGGCATCGGCACCGGGCTCGCCGAGAACATCGTCGCGCACCGCGACTCGAACGGTCCGTTCCGCTCCCGCAGGGCGCTCAAGGATGTGGCGCGGCTCGGCCCGAAGGCGTACGAGCAGTGCGCGGGCTTCCTGCGGATCCGGGGCGGGGACGACCCGCTGGACGCCTCCAGCGTGCACCCGGAGGCGTATCCGGTGGTGCGGCGCATGGTGAAGACGGCGGGCGAGGCGGTCACTTCACTGATCGGGAACGCGCCGGTGCTGCGGTCGCTGAAGCCGGCGGACTATGTGGACGAGACGTTCGGTCTGCCGACGGTGACGGACATTCTGCGGGAGCTGGAGAAGCCGGGACGCGACCCGCGGCCGGCGTTCAAGACGGCCACCTTCAAGGAGGGCGTGGAGAAGATCGGCGACCTGGCGCCGGGGATGGTGCTGGAGGGCGTGGTGACCAATGTCGCGGCTTTCGGCGCTTTCGTGGACGTCGGCGTCCACCAGGACGGTCTGGTCCATGTGTCGGCGATGTCGAAGACCTTCGTCAAGGACCCGCGGGACGTGGTGAAGCCGGGCGACGTGGTGAAGGTGAAGGTTCTCGACGTCGACATTCCACGCAAGCGGATCTCGCTGACGCTGCGGCTGGAGGACGAGGCCGCGCCCAAGCAGGAGGGCGGCGGCCCGAGGCAGCGGGAGCGGGGTGAGCGCGGCGGGCGTCCGCCGCAGCAGCGCCGTCAGCAGGGCGGGCGCGGGGGCGATCGCGGTGGGGACCGCGGTGGCGACCGCGGCGGGAGCCGTGGCGGGGACCGCGGCGGGAGCCATGGCGGCGACCGCCAGGCTCCGCCGCCGGCGAACAGCGCGATGGCCGACGCGCTGCGGCGGGCCGGTCTCGCGGATCCCGACCGGCGCCGCTGAGGAAGCACAGATGGGGCCCCGTTGCCGGTCGGCGACGGGGCCCCGCGCATGGGTGCGTACGCATGAGTGCCTACGTATGCGGCCGTGCTCGGCTCGGGCCTCAGGCCTCGGTTACCTTGCCCGCGGACACCTCGATACGGCGCGTGGTGTGGACCGCGTCGAGCATCCGGCGGTCGTGCGTGACCAGCAGCAGCGTGCCGGTGTACGAGTCCAGCGCGGACTCCAGCTGCTCGATCGCCGGCAGGTCGAGGTGGTTCGTCGGTTCGTCGAGTACGAGGAGATTGACGCCGCGCCCCTGGAGCAGGGCCAGCGCGGCGCGGGTGCGTTCGCCCGGGGAGAGCGTGGTCGCCGGGCGCAGCACATGGTCCGCCTTGAGGCCGAACTTGGCCAGCAGGGTGCGGACTTCGGCCGGTTCGGTGTCGGGGACGGCCGCGCAGAAGGCGTCAAGCAGTTTCTCGGTGCCGTAGAACAGCCCGCGGGCCTGGTCGACCTCGCCGACCACCACGCCGGAGCCGAGCGTGGCGTGGCCCGCGTCGAGGGGGAGGCTGCCGAGGAGGGCGGCGAGCAGTGTGGACTTGCCCGCACCGTTGGCGCCGGTGATGGCGACCCGGTCGGCCCAGTCGATCTGGAGTGAGGCCGGGCCGAAGGTGAAGTCGCCACGGCGGACCTCTGCGCCGCGGAGGGTCGCGACGACCGAGCCGGAGCGCGGCGCGGACGCGATCTCCATTCGGAGCTCCCACTCCTTGCGGGGCTCCTCCACGGTGTCGAGGCGTTCGATCATGCGCTGCGTCTGGCGGGCCTTCGCGGCCTGCTTTTCGCTCGCCTCGCTGCGGAACTTGCGGCCGAGCTTGTCGCTGTCGGTCGCCTTGCGGCGGGCGTTCTTGACGCCCTTGTCCATCCAGGAGCGCTGCATCTGGGCGCGGCCTTCGAGCGCCGACTTCTTGTCGGCGTACTCCTCGAAGTCCTCGCGGGCGTGCCGGCGTGCGGTGTCCCGCTCCTCGAGATACGCGGTGTATCCGCCGCCGTACAGGGTGATCTGCTGCTGCGCGAGATCGAGTTCGAGGACCTTGGTGACCGTGCGAGTCAGGAACTCGCGGTCGTGACTGACGACGACCGTGCCGGCGCGCAGGCCCTGGACGAAGGTCTCCAGCCGGTCCAGGCCGTCCAGGTCGAGGTCGTTGGTCGGCTCGTCGAGCAGGAAGACGTCGTACCGCGAAAGAAGCAGGGAGGCGAGGCCGGCGCGGGCGGCCTGGCCGCCGGAGAGCGCGGTCATCGGCAGGTCGAGCCCGATGGTCAGGCCGAGCGAGTCGGCGACCTCGTCGGCGCGCTCGTCGAGGTCCGCGCCGCCGAGGGCGAGCCAGCGCTCCAGGCTGTCGGCGTAGGCGTCGTCGGCGCCGGGCGCGCCGTCGACGAGCGCCTGGGTCGCGTCGTCCATGGCGCGCTGGGCGGCGGCGACGCCGGTCCGGCGGGCGAGGAAGTCCCGTACGGTCTCGCCCGCCCGGCGCCCGGGCTCCTGCGGGAGATGGCCGACGGTGGCGGCGGGCGGCGAGAGCTTGAGCTCGCCCTGCTCGGGCCGGTCGAGTCCGGCGAGGAGGCGCAGCAGGGTCGACTTGCCGGCGCCGTTGACACCGACGAGTCCGATCACATCGCCGGGGGCGACGACGAGGTCGAGCCCGGAGAAGAGCGAGCGGTCGCCGTGTCCGGCGGCGAGATCTTTGGCGACGAGGGTTGCAGTCATGAGGGGGCTGATCCTAATCGCGCGGGGGTGGGGGGGTGTTTCGGGGGACGGTGCGGGGGCCTGGGGGACGGTGCGGGGGGCCGCTGCGCGGGCCTTTTCCCCACCCCGCCCCTTCCCGAACTGGGGGCAAGCCCCCAGACCCCCGGGGGCCGCCGGCTTCGCGGCGCGGAGGGCCGCACCGGTGCGGGAACAGCACGCGTGGGCCGAGCCCCCGGGCCGCGGGCTTCGCGGCGTGGAGGGCCGCACCAGTGCGGCAACAGCACGCGGGGCAATCCCCGGACCCCGGGGCGCCTGGTTCGCGGCGAGGACGGCGTCGGGATGATTCCCCCCGGTGCCGCCGGCTTCGCGCCGCGGAGGGCCGCACCGGTGCGGGAACAGCAGGCGCGGCAATCCCTGGACCCCGGGCCGCCCCCCGAGGGCGCTGGCTTCGCGCCGCAGAAGGCCGCACCCTTGTGCGGGAACAGCACGCGGGGCAAGCCCCCCGGACCCGGGGCGCCAGCTCCCCTGCGGGGACGGCGTCGGGATGATGCCCCTCCCGAACCGGGCTCCCCCGGGCCGCCGGCTTCGCGGCGCGAGGGCTGCGCCCCGTGCGGGAACAGCACGCGGGGCAAGCCCCAGACGCCGGGGCGCCCCCCAGGGGGCACCGGCTTCGCGCCGCAGAGGGTCGCACCCCCGTGCGGGAACGCGAGGCCCGTGCGCTCGCCGCGGTACAGCGGGCGCGGGACGCCCCCGCCGCGACGCGCCCCCGCCGCGCCGCGTGTCAGTGGGGCACCCGTGTCACCAGCACCGTCCCCGTCGTCCGCGCCACGAGAAACGCCTCGCCCTTCACCGCCCGCCCGTCCACCGCGACTCGGTGTTCGCCCGGCTCCAGCGTCCCGTCGAACACCTCCCGCGTATGCGTCCGGTGCAGCCGGTCCAGGCGGTACGCCACCAGTCGCAGCCGGCACGTCGAGGTCACCTCCACGTCCGCCGTGCCGGCCGTCGACGTCAGTCGGGTCAGCCTGCGACACTCCAACGGGGCGCGGTCCAGGGCCTGTTCGATCTGGGCGACCAGTACTGGGATTATCGGGGCGAGGCCGTCCACGTACGCCACATCCACGCCCGCCGCCTCGAACGCCGCGCGCACACCCGCGCGCTCCCGCGCGGTGACCGCGCGGCCGAACGCGACCGCGCCATACGTGCGCAGTTCCTCCGCCGGAACCCCCGTGGCGCCGTCGGTGATGTCCGCGCCGATGCCGATGGTCCGCAGGGCCGCGGCCAGCCTGGCCAGTACAGCGACCCGCGCGCCGATCAGCAGGACCCGGCGGCGGACGGGCGCCGCGTCGTCGTGGCCGTCGCCGTCGCCGTCCGGCAGCAGGCGTTCCAGCTCGACGCGGTAGGCATCACCGCGGAAGCGGAACGGCCCTATCCCGTGGTAGCCGTTGAGTTCCAGGTCCGCCGTCTCGGACGTCTGCCAGGCGAAGTCCCGCCACACGAAGTCGTCCTCGTCGCGCTCGATGACGGCCGTCACCGCTCCGCACTGGATGTCCTCGCACTCGGGGCAGCCGTAGATCACACAGCGGCCGCCCTCCAGCGGTGCCGCCGCGTCCAGCAGCAGCGTGCGTACCTGCGCGGTGAAGATCGCCGGGGGCACGTCGGATGCCAGCGGCGAGACGGCGTCGAGGTCGGAGAGCTGGAACAGCAGCGGCCGCCCGTCGACGATGAAGTCCATGAAGTCCCGGTGCACTTGGTAGCCACCATCCGCGAGGACTCCCCCGGCGCGCATCGCCGGCGCCAGCCCGAAGGTCGCGTACACGGCAGACATATCCTGAGTATCCCCACCTGTGCCGTGTTCTGAGCACGGCTGAGCGCGGCAACGGGCATTCCGCTACCGTCCCGGCATGAGCGGCGATGTGTTGGTGGTGGGCGGCGGGGTCATCGGGCTGACGACCGCGATCGTGCTTGCGGAGAGTGGCCTTTGCGTACGCGTGTGGACGCGGGAGCCGGCGGAGGAGACGACATCGGCGGTGGCGGGTGCGCTGTGGTGGCCGTATCGCATCGAGCCGCAGGAGTTGGTCGGCGACTGGTCGCTCGCCTCGCTGCGGGTGTACGAGAAGCTCGCCGATCGCCCCGAGGAGACCGGTGTCCGGCTGGCCGCGGGCATACACGCCGATGTACGCCTGTCGGATCTCGGGCCGTGGGCCGCGCAGGTCGAGGGGTTGCGCGAGGCGGAGGCCGACGAGCTGCCCGAGGGGTACGCCGACGGGCTGTGGGCCAGGATCCCGCTGATCGACATGCCCGTTCATCTGGGCTGGCTGCGGCGGCGGTTCGAAGCCGCGGGCGGCACAGTGGAGCTGCGTACGGTCAGCTCCTTCGCCCAGGCGGCGGACCGGGCGCGGGTCGTGGTCAACTGCACCGGGCTCGGCGCGCGCGAGCTGGCCCCGGACGATCAAATGCGGCCGGTGCGCGGGCAGTTGGTACTGGTGGAGAACCCCGGGATCGAGGAGTGGTTCACCGCGGCCGACCATGCGTCGGCCACAACGACGTACTTCTTTCCGCAGCCCGGGCGGCTGATTCTGGGCGGCACCGCGGAGGACGGCGACTGGCGCCTCGCGCCCGATCCGGCGACGGCCGAGGAGATCGTGGCGCGCTGTGCGCGGATCCGTCCGGAGATCGCCGGGGCGCGGATCCTCGGACACCGGGCGGCGCTGCGCCCGGCGAGGCCCCAGGGCGTACGCATCGAGGCCGAGCCGCTGCCGGACGGCGGTCTGCTGGTCCACAACTACGGCCATGGCGGCGCCGGGGTGACGGTCGCCTGGGGCTGCGCCCAGGCTGCGGCGGCCCTCGCCTCGTAGCCCGGGTGCTCCGTCACGAACCTCTCGGGGGCTCCGTCACGAACCTGACGAGCTCCGCCCCGGCTCCCGAGGATGCGGGGGCCGGGGCGGAGACCGGGTCAGGCGTTGTTCTCGGCGTCCTGGCAGTTCTTGATCTTGCGCTGGATCGCGGCGGCCTGCGCACGCGCCTTCTTGGCCTCGTCGTGCGCGCCGAGCCGGTCAAGCTTCGCCGCCTTCGACTTGAGCTCATCGACCTGGTGGCGCATCTTGTTGATCTCACAGATCACGATGCCGCCGGCGCGGACATCCGCCGTGGAGGCGGCCTACGCGGGGGCGGCGGTGAACAGCAGACCGCCGGCCAGGGCGGCGGTGATGGCGAGTGTGGTCGTACGACGCATGGTTCCTCTTCCTTCCCGTGCACCACGTTCCAAGTGCACGGCTGTGCAGCCTCGTTGAGAGACTTGATCAATACCAGTCGGTAACCCTAGCCGACGTGATCACGGGGTCTCGACCGGGTTGCGCTGGTCGTCGGGGCCCGCGCCCGGCGGCCCGATCCGGATCTCGAAGTCGCCGTCGTACTTCTTGTGACCCGCGATCACCGCCAACTCCACGGCCTCGACCCCGATCTCGCCGCGCACGATCAGCGGGTCGTGGCGCAGATCGCGCATCAGCGCCACGCACATGCCCACCATGACGATCACGAACGGCGCGGCCACCAGGATCGTCAGATTCTGCAGTCCCGCCAGTGCGTCGCCCTTTCCGTTCCCGATGAGCAGCATGATCGCCGCGACGGCACCTGTCACCACGCCCCAGAAGACGACCACGAGTTTGGACGGTTCGAACGAGCCCTTCTGCGACAGCGTCCCCATCACGATGGACGCGGCGTCCGCGCCAGACACGAAGAAGATGCCGACCAGGATCATCACCAGCAGGCTCATCGCCGTGGGGATCGGATACTGCTGCAGCACCGCGAAGAGCTGGCCCTCCGGCGTCGTCTCGTCGCCTAGCTGCTTGCGCTCCTGCAGCTTCATCGCCGTACCGCCGAAGACCGCGAACCACACCAGGCTGACGGTGCTCGGCACCAGGATGACCCCGCCGACGAACTGACGGATCGTGCGCCCCCGGCTGATCCTGGCAATGAACATTCCGACGAACGGCGTCCAGGAGATCCACCAGGCCCAGTAGAAGACCGTCCAGCTGCCCAGCCAGTCGGCGACGCCCTCGCCGCCGGTGGCCTCGGTGCGGCCGGCGAGCTGTGGCAGATCGCCCAAGTAGGAGAAGATCGACGTCGGCAGCAGATCGAGGACGATGATCGTCGGCCCCGCGACGAAGACGAAGACGACGAGCAGCAGCGCCAGCACCATATTGGTGTTGGACAGCCACTGGATGCCCTTCTCGACGCCGGAGACCGCGGACGCGACGAAGGCAACGGTCAGCACCGCGATGATGCCGACGAGCAGACCGGTGCTGACCTTGTCCATCCAGCCCAGCTCCTGGACGCCACTGCCGATCTGCAGGGTGCCGAGGCCGAGCGAGGCCGCGGAGCCGAAGAGCGTCGCGAAGATCGCGAGGATGTCGATGACCCGGCCGGGTGCGCCGTAGGCGTTCTTCTTGCCGATGAGCGGCACGAAGACCGCGCTGACGGTCTGTCGCCTGCGGCGGCGGAAGGTGCTGTAGGCGATGGCGAGTCCTACGACGGCATAGATCGCCCAGGGGTGCAGGGTCCAGTGGAAGAGCGTGGTGGCCATGGCCGTCTGCATGGCTTGCGCCGAGTCGGCGGGGGCGGTGCCGGGCGGCGGCTTGATGAAATGGGCGAGCGGCTCGCTCACTCCGTAGAACATCAGGCCGATGCCCATGCCCGCGCTGAACATCATGGCGACCCAGGACACCGTCCGGAACTCCGGGCCCTCGCCATCCTGCCCGAGCGGGATCTTGCCGTAGCGGCTGATGGCGAGCCAGAGGGCGAAGACCACAAAGCCGGAGGCGGCGAGCACGAACGCCCAACCGCCGTTGTGGATCAGCCCGCTCAGCATCTTGCTGGAGACGCTCTCGAGGGTGTCGGTGGCGACGGCGCCCCACACCACGAAGGCGAGGGTGAGGATGGCAGTGACGCCGAAGACCACCCGGTCTGTCCTGGCGCGCTCGGTCTCCTGAGGATGGCCGGGGAGAGCCGCCGTCACCGGCCGCTCTCCCCGGCTTCCCGGTTGCTGTTCGTCGTGCGACACGAGTGGCACCTTTCAAGGTTTGGACCTGCTTTCACTCCTCCGCTACCCCCTACCACAAGTGATGCACGCCACCCTCCTCAACAGGCGGTGACCGGTTGCCCCGCTGTGAGGTGGTATGCCGCACGGGAATCGAGAAGCAGCGGGATCAGTTCGCGCTGGGACTGGCGCAGCGGTACGAACGCCCCGTCCCCCTCCGGCCTCGACGCGACGCCGTGCAGCGCCAGTTCGTCCCGCACGTCCGCGTACTGCGCCGCGTCGAGGCGGTAGCCGCAGGGCGGATCCTCCAGGGTCTCCTCCGCCGTCGCCGGGTCGTTGTCGGCGCCGCCCAGATAGACCGGACCGCGGTCCTTGAAACCGGCCAGCCTCGCGGCTCCGGTCGCCACCTCGATCCGGCCGCGCCGTTCGTCGACGAAGACCAACAGACCGTCCACGGCGGTCAGTTGACTGTCGACCCGGCGACGGTTGTTCAGCGCGGGGTCGGCCTTCTCCTCCTCCGTGAGGGGGTCGACGCGGCTCTCGATCAGCAGGCCCAGGGCGTTCTTGACGCCCGAGGCATTGCGCAGGATGCGCTCCTGGCCGTCGCCCGCCACCTGCTTGACGGGGTCGCCGGTGACCGGGTCGGTCCATATGCCGTAGGTGCCGGTGCTGAAGCCGCTGTCGTGCGCGGCCGGGCGGACGTAGTGCTCGGAGAGGGTCTGCGACTCCTGGTGAACCTTGGCGTCGGTGTTGAGGTTGCGCGGCCAGAGGTCGAAGAGGTCCTTGTCGTAGTACGGCGGGGTGGCGCCGTACTCGTGCAAGTCGTAGACGATGTCCGGGCGCTGGTCCCGGATGACGGCGGCCAGCGCCCGCGCCTCGGCGGTCTTCAGGGCGATGTGGTCGCGGTTGATGTCGACCCCGTCGGAGTTGCCGCGGGTGTCCGCCGCCCGCCCGTCCGGGTTGGCCGTGGGGACGACGAGGATTCTCGTACGGGACAGCAGCCGGCGGGTTTCGCCGTCCCTGGCGTACGCGAGATCGCGGATCGTGGTCAGACAGGCGTCGCGGCCCGAGGGCTCGTCGCCGTGCTGAGTGCAGATCAGCAGGACGGTGTTCGCGGCGTGCTGAGCGCCGATGTGTACGAGCTGGAGCGGCCGGCCCTGCTTCGTGGTGCCGATCCGGCCGACCGAGACCCGGTCGCTGCCGCGGTCGACGGCGGCGAGGAAAGCCTGCTCCTCGGGCTGGCTGGTCCAGCGCGCGCCTTGGCTGGTCTCGAAGCCGGTACGGGGCAGGCTGTGCGCCGCCTCGGCCGGCGCCGTGACCAGCGGCACGGCAAGCGCTGCCGCCGTGACCGTCAGTGCCAGGGTGCGGATACGGGACGTCATCGGCTGTCGCCTCCCGGGATCGGGCGGATGGGACGCGGCTCGGCCACACCGCTGAGCCGGGCTCCGCGCGGGGTGACGGACGCGGTGGACCCCGCGGTGGCGCGCACAAAGGCGGCGGGGCCGCCGACGATCGGCAGCTTCGCCGATGTACGGGCCAGATCGAGGGTGAGCGCCGGAGTGCTCGCGGGCGGGTCGATGAGGTCCCTGTCCGTGCCGCCGACGATCAGGGCGAGCCGGTGCCCGGCCGGGACGACATGGTCACTTGCGTGCAGATCGAGAGTGATGGTGTACGCCGTGCCGGGGGTCAGCGGGCGGCCCTTCGCGTCGGAGGCGTGGTTGCCGAGGTCCGCCCACCCGCGGCTGAAGACCGTGTAGTCGACGGCTGCCGTGCGGGCCTTGGTCGCCTTGAAGCAGGGGCTGTCGCCCGGGGTGCTCGCGCCCCAGCAGCTGCGTTCGGCAAGGGTGGTGATGCCTTCGCCGGCTGCCGCGTAGTCGCGGATCGTGTCGGGGCCGAGGTCGACGAGGACCGCGGAGAGATGGGCGCTGGTGGTGGACGGCGTGGCGGTGATGGTCACCCTGGAGGAGCCGGACAGCCGAAGGTCACGGCCGAGGGGCTTGGTGATGAACCCGGCCTTGGAGGAGGTCGACCGGTCGATCTGGGCGGCCCAGTCGGTCTCGTCGAGCGTCGGGTCGTCGGTGAAGGTCTCGGTCGCGCCGGGGCGTGCGGGCTGCAGACTCAGCGTGCCGACGCCCGCCGCCGCACCCTTGTCCGGGCGGAGGCTGGTGGTGTCGGTGGACCGGGGCGGCCAGACGCGGTCGGTGGACCACCGGTCGGGTGCGCGCTCGATGTCGGCCATCGGCTCGCGGTCGATGCCGTTGTCGTAGCCGAGAAGGTAGTGGTCGAACCAGCGGTGCAGGGTGCTGACCCACTCGGCGCGGCGGAAGTCGAACGGGTCGACGTGCCCGGTCTGCGAGAGCCAGACCTTGCGCTCCACGCCCTCGTCGGCAAGGGCGTCCCACCACTGGCCGAAGTGCTTGGAGCGGACGTTGAGGTCCTGCATTCCGTGCACGGCGAAGACGCTGGCCTCGACATTGTCCGCGTCGGCAACGTAGTCGCGCTCGCTCCACAGCCGGGTCAGATCACCGCTGCGGGGCGCCTCGTCGACCAGCCGCTGCTGGACGGCCTGGCAGCGGGCGCGGGCGTCGGGGCTCTCGACATAGTTGGAGAGCCAGTCGGGGCCCGAGTTGTAGAGCGGGGCGCCCTTGGCGAAGTAGTAGTCGTACCAGGAGGAGATGGCGCCGATCGGGACGATCGTCTTGAGCCCCTCGACTCCGGTGGCGGCCACGCCGTTGGCGATCGTGCCGTCGTAACTCTTGCCGATCATGCCGGTGCTGCCGGTGCTCCAGCCGGCCCGGGCACGCTCGCCGCCGGTGCGGGTGGTGTAGCCGCGGCCGCGGCCGTTCAGCCAGTCGACGACGGCCTTGGCGGACTGGATGTCCGAGCGGCCGCCGACGTCGACGCAGCCGTCGGAGCGGTTGGTGCCCGCCAGGTCGACCGCGACGAAGGCGTACCCGCGCGGGACAAAGAAGTTGTCGTAGTAGAGCGGAAACTGGACGGGGTTGCCATTCGCGTCGTATGTCTTCTTCTGGCTCTCGTTGCCGCGTCCGCAGCAGGAGTAGTACGGACTGGCGTCCATGATCACGGGAATCTTCCGGCCCTGCTGCGCGGGCTCACGCGGCCGGACGATGTCGACGGCGACGCGATCGGTCCGCCCGTCTCCGTCGCCGTCGAGCCGGGTGTCCACCCATATGGACTCACGGATGGCGTTCTCGTACGAGTAGACGGGTCTGCTCTCCCGTACGGGCGCGCTGTGTGCGCCTGTCGGGGCCAGGGTCATGGCCATCAGGGCGGCCGAGGCCGCCGCCACCAGCGATCTGCACGTCAAGCGGGCGCCCCGCGCGTGTGTCGGCATGGGCGGAAGGTACTCCGGTCAACTCCTGTGCAACAGAGGGCATTCGGCTGCCCCAATCGATCTCGGCGGATGCGACGCGACCGCCACTCTCGTCAGCGCAGCGCCTGCATGACGCGGCTGCGCAAGATCTCGTCCGCGATGGTGTCGGCGAATCGCCAGGCCGCGGCGGTGACTTCTTCGGTTTGCAGCTCGACGATCTCGGCCGAGGTGCGGAGGAGGAACCGGAAGTCGAAGTGCCGGTGGTCGGGTTCGCCCTTGGCGGGGTTGGCGGGGATGTGGTGGGCGTCGACGTGAATCGGTCGGTCTCGGGCTGGGATGACGACCGAGGCCGGGATGCCGGTTTCCTCGGTCAACTCGCGCTGGGCGGCGGCGAGGAGGCTGGTGTCGCCCCCTTCGAGGTGTCCGCCGGGCAGCAGCCAGCGGTTCAGGGCGCGGTGCTTGACGTGGAGGATGCGCCCAGCGGGGTCGGCGAGGATCGCTCCGGCGGTGACATGGCCTCGGAACTCCTTACGGCTACTGAGGTTGGCCTCGGCGTCGAGGAGTTCCGGGATGGCTGCGAGCCGCCATTTCTCGTCGGGGTGGGCGTCGAGGTAATTGGCGAGGGTCGCGCGGATATGGTCGGGCGTGATGGACACGGGGGGCTCCTCACCGATTGAAATAGTCGAGCCAGGTCGCGGCGATGACGGCGCGATCGGTCGGACTGATCTCGTGCATGCCGGGGTCGAACCCGCCGCGGGCAAGTGCGGCGGAAGCAGCGAGTATCTCGGCCTGCACGAGCAAGATGAACGGCTGGCTACTTTCATCACAAAGTCGGGAATTTACTGCGGCGTAGTTGCGCCTCATTCTGTTAGGCGACGACGCCGAGTTCGGCGCGGGTGCGGTGGATGAACTCGCGGACGGCTGGCTCGCGCCGCCAGGGGGCCAGTGCCGCGTTGAACTCGCGGACGTAGTCCTTCGCGCGGGTGGACTGGACGCGGACGAGGATGTCGACGCTGCGATTGCCGAGTTCGAGGCCGTGGTCGAGGTCGCGGGCCTGCAGATGGGCGGTCCCCACGATCGCGAGCCGCATCCCGACGGAGCGGGTGAACACCCCGGTCGGCATGGCGGCAGCCTGCTTGTTCCAGGCGAGAGTGGCCTTGGGATTCTTCAGGTCGCGGAAGACCTCAGCGGCGTCCGCCGACAGGCGGGCGTGGTGATAGAAGTCGATCCATCCGGGCTCGTCGCCGTTGTCGGTCTTGGCCTGGCCCAGCAGATCCTCGGAGGCTGCGAGGGCCCGTGAGGCGGACCTGGGGTCGTTCTCGCGGGCGTGAGCGCGGGCCTCGATCAGTTTGGTGAACGCCAGCACCCTGGGCGCCGCCTGGCCCTTGGCGCGTTCGAAGGCGCCCTGGGCCATGTCCACGGCCTGGGACGCGAAGCCCCGCATCAGGGACTGCATGGCCATCGTGGTCAGGACATAGCAGCCCAGCTGCACATCTCCGCCCGCGCGGGCCAGGCGGAGAGCCTGGATGAAGTGCCGCTGGGCGGCGTTGTGCTGCCCGACGTCGAACGCCGTCCACCCCGCCAGCCGCGACAACTCGGCCGTCACGCTGAAGAGTTCACTGCCGACATCGTCGGAGAAAGTGCCCTGCAGGAGCGGGGCCGCCCTGTGCTCAAGACAGTCGGTGACGGAACTGGACTTCCAGTTCCCGCCGCCATACTTCGAGTCCCAGTGACGGGCGTGGTCGGCTGCCTCGCGCAGCTCGTCCAGGTCCGAGCGGCCGACTTGCTGGCCGCCCTGGTGGTTGGCGGTCTCATCGGCGGGGCTGACGAGCCAGCGGGTGACGGGGACGGTGAACGCGGACACGGCGAAGCCGGACCCGGTGTCCTTGAGGAAGTCGCGGCGGTTCACGGAGCTCCAGAACGAAGTGGCGACGCGGACGGCGTCGGCGGGATCTCGCGAGAAATCCAACCCCACCGAAGCATCGATTGTCTCCGCCTCGCCCATACCGATTTCCGCGAGATTGACTGGCCGCCCCAGCCGTTCCCCAAGAGCTTGGGCCAGCAGCAGGGGCACCGGGAGCTTCGGGGTCATCCCGCGCCGACACCAGTTCGCCACGGAGGTATGCGAGTAGTCCGTCTCTATCCCGGCCTGGTGGGCGAGCTGGTTGACGCGCAGAGCCAGGGACTTGTGGCTCGCACCAGAGTCTTCGATGAGCCGGGCCAGGTCCGTATTGGGCGGACGGGTCCGACGGACTGTCGATGCCACGACGTCCCCCTTGACCAGTACTGGAGTGTTGCGTACGAGGTCGACTCGACTGGCTACAGAAAGTGGTACGCGGGCGGACTGAAGATTTTCAGTCGTACGCGAACCCCCGCTGGGCACGAAGAGTCATACGCGATACGCGTGTTGGGTCACCGAGGGTATTGCCTGCGGGCCCACAGTGAACCGCGCACGCGAGTTGTGAGCCCCCCTGCGAGCCCTCCCCGATCTTGTTCCCGACCGCTGTGATGAGGGCCCAGGCCACCGCCGGAACTGGACGAGGCTCCTTCCGGCGGTGGCCGCCGACAGGCACCACTCACTCTCGGGGGTGAACCAGATGTGCGGAATCGCAGGACTGGCCGGACCGGACGCCCACTGGCACCAGATGACGGTGAAGGCCATGGGCATCGCCCAGCACTACCGCGGACCGGACGGCACCATGCACGCCGCATCCAGCGACGGGTGGGCGGTGCTGGCCATGAACACGCTGCTGATCGTGGACCCGCTGGCCCACCCCGGCCCCTACCTCGACCGCCCCTCGGGGGTGCTGCTGGCCTTCAACGGAGAGATCTACAACTACCGTCAGCGGGCCACAGCCTGGGGCATCGAGCTCGCTGAGAAAGAGACCGACGCCCACCTCGTCCTCAAGGCCTGGACGAAGCTCGGACCGTCCTGCCTGGACGGGCTGGACGGCATGTTCGCCCTCGCGGTCTATGACCCCCGCGTCGGCAAGCTGTTCCTGGCCCGCGACCGGCTGGGGGAGAAGCCTCTCTACTGGCGCCTGGACGGCGGCCGGCTCGCGTTCGCCTCCGAGGTCACCTCCTTGATCGGCTACGGTTCGGCACCGCTGATCGTCCGCCCGGAGATGTTGGCGATCGAGACCCCGGTCGGCGTCGACACCCCGTTTCAGGGCATCCAACTGCTGGCCCCGGCGACGTTACTGACCTTCGACGTCGTGACCGCCTCGCTGCAACAGACCATCTGGTGGCGTCTGGAGAACCGGCTGCCGTTTGGGGGCGACTACCGCCAGGCCCTGGCCGCCTTCTCGGTCGTGCTGGCCGAGCAGGTCCCGCTTCGGGCCCCTGGCTGCGACTTCGCCCTACTGCTGTCCGGCGGCCTGGACTCCTCGGTTCTGGCCTATCTGATGCGGCCCCCGGTCTGCGTCACCGTCTCCTACCCGGGCCAGGACCGCCTGGACGAGTCGGATGTCGCGGCCCGGATCGCGCGGGACATCGGGGCCGAGCTCGTGGTGGTCGAGCCGGATCACATCGACTTCACCAAGATCCTGCCGCACATGATGTCCGCGCTGGACTACCCGATGGGCAACGCGTCCACGTTCTCCGAGCACATGGCTTACCGGAAGGTCTCCGACCTCGGCCTGAAGGTGGTGGTCGGTGGGCTCGGTCCGGACGAATTCCTAATGGGCTACGTCCGCCATGCCCTGGTCCTGTTCGGTCCTGACGCCGTCCTCAAGGCGGGCCTGGACGCCTACCGGCCGCTTGCCGCCAAGCTCCTGCACACCGCGGGCCAGCAGTTGGAGCCTGGCGAGTCGGTCACCCGGCTCATCCTGCGCGGACCGGACCCCGAGATGCGGCTCAGGGCCTTGGTCGCCGACGCCATGGAACGGGCTGGCGGCGACCTGGCTAGGGGGCTGACCCTGGCCGATCTGGCAACGGCCTGGCGGCCGTTGGTGATGACGAGCGACAAGCTCGCCTCCGCCCACGCATTGGAGCGCCGGTCCCCCTACCTAGCGCGTGAACTGGTGGAGCTGTCCTACCGACTCCCGGTCGAGCACAAGATCGCCGATCCGGCGTCGGGCAAGCGGATCCTGCGGGATGCCGCGAAGGCCCTCGGCCTGCCCCGCGAGGTCTGGGGAAGCCGCGACAAGCTCGGCTTCTCCTCCCCTGTCCCCACCTGGCTCAACGGCCCCCTCGCGACCTGGGCAGACGCCCAGATCCGCACCGCGCTCGCCGAGGCCCCGGCCGCGCTGCGGCCGCTGCTGACGGACGGCCTCAAGCCTGGCGGCCGGTTCGACCGGACGAGGATGCAGGCCCTGCTGGCAGCCGCCTGGTTTTCACACCAGTCGGTGAGGGCTGCCGCATGATCCTCAACTCCCTTACTACGGTGACGGGATGCACTCTGCCACCACCCGTCCCGAGCGCCCGGCCACCGCCCGCGGCGCGGTCGCCATCATCACCAACCGGCGCGGCGAACTTCTCCTGCACCTGCGGGACGACCTGCCCAATATCGCCTGGCCCGCCCACTGGAGCTTGCTCGGGGGCGGCGCCGACGAGGGGGAGAGCCCTACCGAGACGGTTGTCCGCGAGCTCTACGAGGAAGCGGGACTCGTCCCCAGGAATCTCACCGAGCTCTTCGAGCTCCGCGACGAACACGGCTCCGGCCAGCTGATCAGCTTCTTCGCCGCCGACTGGGACGGCGACGAGACCACGCTGCCGCTGGCCGAGGGCGTCAAGCTCCAGTTCTTTGCCCCCGAACACCTCGACGTCCTCACGATCCCGCCGTTCATCCGGGACGGGATCCACCTCTATCTGGCCGCCCGGCCCGCCTGAGCCCTTCCCGGGATGGGGCCGCCGGGCGGCGGCCCCATCTGGAAGGACACGCTCGTGAAGCTCACCGTCGTCGGCTGCGGCTACCTCGGCGCCACCCACGCTGCCTGCATGGCCGAACTCGGCCACGAAGTCCTCGGCATGGACTCCGACATGGACAAGGTCAGCGTCCTCAACTCCGGCAAGGCCCCGTTCTTCGAGCGCGACCTGGACGAGCTGCTGGCCAAGCACACCGCCTCGGGCCGGCTGAAGTTCACCGCCTCCTACGCGGAGGCCGCCCACTTCGCCGACTTGCACTTCATCGGGGTCGGCACCCCGCAGACGCCCGGCATGGACATCTACGACCTCACTCACCTCCATTCCGCGGTCCGACAACTCGCCCCTCGTCTGACCGGTCCGGCGGTGATCGCGGTCAAGTCGACCGTCCCGGTCGGCACCGCACCTCGCGTCGCCGAGATCCTGCGGGAGTTCGCCCCGGCCGGCGACCAGGTCGAGGTCGCCTGGAACCCAGATTTCCTGCGCGAATCGCTCGCCATCGAGGACACCCTCCACCCCGACCGGCTCGTTCTCGGCTTCCAGAAGGAGCAGACCTGGGCCGAGGTCATGCTGCGGCAGTGCTTCGCGAAGATCATCGAGTCCGGGACCCCGACGATCGTCACCGACTGGGCGACGGCCGAACTCGCCAAGGGAGCCGCGAACTCCTTCCTCGCCACCAAGATCTCCTTCATCAACGCGATGGCCGAGATCTGCGAGAAGTCCGACGCCGACGTCCACCAGCTCGCCGAGATCCTCGGCCACGACCTCCGCATCGGGCGCCGCGGGATGCGGCCGGGTCTTGGCTTCGGCGGCGGCTGCCTGCCCAAGGACATCCGCGGCTTCATCGCCCAGGCGGTAGTGCTCGGCGCCGAGACAGCCACCGGCATCCTCCGGGAGGCCGACGCGGTCAACCACCGCCGCCGCGAGGCCATGGTCGACCTCGCCCGCGAACAGCTCGACGGCAATCTCATGGGCAAGCGGATCACCATCTGGGGCGCCGCCTTCAAACCGAACACCGACGACATCCGCGACTCGCCCGCCCTCGCCGTCGCCCACAAACTCCACGAGCTCGGCGCCACCGTCACCGTCACCGACCCCAAGGCCCTCGACAACGCCCGCAAACTCCACCCCGAACTCGACTACATCGAGGACCCTATCGCCGCCGTCCAGGACACCGACCTTCTGCTGCACCTGACCGAATGGGCCGAGTTCGGTCACATCGACCCGCACCGCCTTGCCCACCGCCCCACTAAGCCCCTGATCATCGATGGACGCGGCACCCTCAACCCCGACACCTGGCGCGAAGCCGGATGGGCCTATCGGAGCCTCGGCCGTCGTTGAACCCAAGGACGGCGCCTCGGCAAGGGGCCCACCCCTGTACGGCGGAGAGAACTTCCGAGCCGTCCTGCGTCCGCACCGTTGATGAGCCGTCTGAGCGGGTGTATTCAAGGACGCCCCTTGAGCGGAACACCCCGCGGCCCGCGCGGTACCGATGGGCCCGATCGGTGAGGGCCGCAGCCGCATGTCGGCCGAATGGCGATCACGTGAAAGGCCGAACGGCGCTCATGACTGCGGGCGCCGGGTCTGAATAGGGTTCAAGAGATCACCAATTCCTACGACTTGGAGCATCCGTGCACCGCAGACTTATCGTCCCGAGCGCGATCGCGGCCTCACTGCTGCTGGCGATCCCGGCATCGGCCGCCGACTCCGCGCCGGGCGCCCCGGGCATTGGCGACACCTACTACCCGGCCAGCGGAAACGGCGGATACGACGTATCTCACTACGACCTGAGGCTGAAGTACCAGCCCGCCACGGATCTGCTCGAGGGCACGGCGACGATCCTGGCCACCGCCACGCAGAACCTGAGCCGTTTCAACCTCGACTTCGGTCTTGACGTCAGCGAGGTGCGGGTCAACAACAAGAAGGCGCAGTTCAAGAAGGAGGGTGACCAGGAACTGGTCATCACTCCGACCGCGCCGCTGGAGAAGGGCAAGCCCGTCCCAGTGGTCGTCCGCTACGCGGGCAAGCCCTCCGAGCTGAACATCGGCGGGTTCACGGCCTGGCTCCGTACTCCGGACGGCGGAGTCGCCGCCCAGGAGCCGGACTCGGCCGTGTGGTGGTTCCCGAGCAACGACCACCCGCTGGACAAGGCGACCTACGACATCTCGGTCCTGGTGCCCGACGGGACCCAGGCGATCAGCAACGGTGTCCTGCAGTCACAGAGTTCGAGGCTGGGCTGGACGCGTTACAACTGGCGCTCCAACAAGCCGCAGGCGTCGTATCTCGCCACGCTCGCCGTCGGGAAGTTCGACATCACCACCGACAAGACGGCCGACGGGCCGCCGATCCTCAATGCGTACAGCAAGGACCTCGGCGACAACGCGGGGGCGGCGCGGGCGAGCGTCGAGCGGACCGGTGAGGTCGCCGAGTGGCTGACCGGGGTCTTCGGCCCGTACCCCTTCAATGCTCTCGGCGGCTACGTCCCCAATGTGACGAGCGGCTACGCGCTGGAGACGCAGACCCGTCCGTTCTACAGCCCGCGGCAGTTCGCCAACGGCGCGAATGTTTCCGTGGTCGTCCATGAGCTGGCCCACCAGTGGTACGGCGACAGTGTCTCCGTCGACGGCTGGAAGGACATCTGGGTCAACGAAGGCTTTGCCCGCTACAGCCAGTGGCTCTGGTCGGAGAAGGAGGGCGAGGGCACCGCGCAGGAGCTCGCGGACTGGGTCTATGCCCAGCACCCGGCCGATGACGCCTTCTGGACGGTCAAGCCCGGTGACCCGGGCCCGGACAAGCAGTTCGACATCGCCATCTACGACCGGGGCGCGCTGGCGCTCCAGGCGCTGCGGGGCGAGGTCGGCGACAAGGACTTCTTCGCGATCCTCAAGGGCTGGCCGACCGAGCACGCCTACGGCAACGCCAAGGTCGGCGACTTTGTGAAGTACGCCGAGAAGGTCTCCGGCAAGCCGCTGGCCGGTCTGTTCGACACCTGGCTCTACCAGCCGTCCAAGCCTGGCGCTCCGGCCGCGGCGGGTGCCCGGATCGCTGAGGCCGACGGCAAGCACGCCCAGCCGAAGTCGTGGAAGAAGATCGCCGCCACGAACACGATTCACGAGCACGACCACCACTGAGCCGCAGTCGCGAGGCGTAGTCGCGAGGCGCCGCCGTCCCCGGCCGGGAGGACGGCGGCGCTCCCCGGTACCGGGACGGCTCCGGGCGGCCCGGGCAGGCCGCTGGTGGACATGGGCAGGCTCCTGGTCGGCCGGGGTGGGAGCGCTCTCAGAAGATCGCCGGGACCGGATATCCTGTACCCGGCAGCGTTCTCCCCCGCTGTCGTCCGACGCAGCTGACTGAAGCCGACGAGGAGCGCCCGCCTTGCCCGAGCAGACCACGGGGTCCCGCCCCACCCTGGAAGCCGTCGCCGCCCGCGCCGGCGTCTCCCGGGCCACGGCATCGCGGGTCGTCAACGGCGGCGCTGGGGTTCGCCCCCCGCTGGTCGACAAGGTGCGCCAGGCGGTCGAGGAGCTCGGATACGTACCGAATCACGCGGCCCGCACCCTCGTCACCCGGCGCAACGGCGCGGTCGCCGTGATCATCGCCGAGCCGGAGTTCCGGATCTTCTCGGACCCCTTCTTCGAGCAGCAGGTGCGCGGCATCAGCCGCGAGCTGACGGCATACGACTCCCAGCTGGTGCTGCTGTGGGTGGAGGGGCCCGGCGACTACGACCGGATCGCCCGCTATCTCGGCGGCGGCCATGTCGACGGCGCACTGGCCTTCTCACTGCACAACGACGACGAACTGCCCGCCATAATCCGCCGGGTGCAGGTGCCCACCGTCTTCGGCGGCCGTCCGGGCTGGCCCGGCGCCGCCTCCGAGCTCGCCGTCCCCTATGTCGACTGCGACAACCGCGGCGGCGCCCGGGAAGCCGTACGTCATCTGGTCTCCCTGGGCCGCCGGCACATCGCGCACATCGCCGGCCCCCGCGACCAGACCTCCGCGCAGGACCGGATCGACGGCTACCGCGACGTCCTGCTGGACGCCGACCCGGAGCTCGTCTGCCAGGGCGACTTCACGGCGGACAGCGGCGCCCGCGCGATGGCCGAACTGCTGGACCGCCGCCCGGAACTGGACGCCGTGTTCGCCGCCAACGACCTGATGGCGTCGGGAGCGCTGCGGACGCTGCGCGAGCGGGGGCGGCGGGTGCCGCAGGACGTGGCGCTGGTCGGCTTCGACGACATGGCGTCGGTGGTGGAGACGACCGATCCGGCGCTGACGACGGTCCGTCAGGACATCGAGGGGATGGGCCGGTTGATGGTCCGGCTGCTGATGCGCGTACTGAACGAGGGCGAGCCCGGGGCCGGCGCTCCCGCCTCCGTGATCACTCCGACCACGCTGGTGCGACGGGCCTCGGCCTGAGAGGCCGCTGCCCGCCGCACACCGCGCGGTCAGCCGAAGGGGGTCAGCCGAAGGGGGTCAGCTGAAGGGGATCAGCTGAAGGGGATCACGACCACCGACTTGTCCGTGCCGGTCTGGAGCTTCGCGGTGCCATTGCCGATGGCGCTCCACACCTCCAGTCGTACGGTGCCGCCCTTGAGATCGCCGACGGTTCCGGTCGACGCCTTCAGGCCGCGTGACTGTGCGTACTCCTCCCAGCCCGCCACCGGGTCGGTCGCGAAGTAGTGGTAGGTCTCGGTCCGGTCGAAGGTGCCGTCGCCCGTGAAGTCGTAGCTGATACGGGCCTGCTGGCCGAGGCCGACGGTGGTGCCCGCGTCCAGCTGAAGGCGGAACGCGGTCGCGGCGCCCGGGGTGGGTGTGCCGTTGACGTGTCTGATCTCGTAGACGAGGGGCTGGTGCGGGGTGCCGTCGTAGTTGCCACCGGCCGCCGAGGCGATCGTGTCACTGCCCGCCGTACCGCCCGAAGCGGTGGTGAGCACCCCTCCCGTACGGAGCTGGAAGGTGTTGCCCGTGGGCGGCTCCGGATCAGGATCCGGGTCCGGGTCGCCTCCCCCGGTCCCCGTGCCGGTCGCCGTCGAGCGCGCCGGGACGGTGAGCGTCTTTCCGTCGGAGAAGGCCACCGTACGGGCCGTGGCGCCGTAGTTGTGCGCGGCGTAGGTCCGTACCGTCCCCTTGGTGAAGACCGCGGAGCTCGGAATGTCCCCGGTCACCGTCGCGTCGGGGGCGCCGAGCGCGTCGAGCGTGCTGATCCAGTGGTAGGTGTGCGCCTTGGACTCGCCCTGTTCGGGGGTGTAGCCCGCGTTGCCCGCGTCCCACTTGGCCTTCGCCGCCGCCGGGTCAGCGAGCGACTGGAACTCCCAGAGGATGTCGCGCCATTCGACGGCCGGGCCACCGTTCTCCCGTTCCATCTCGGCGATGTTGCGCCGGATCGCGGCCTTCTCCCCGCCCAGGTGGAGTGAACCACCCGTTACCGGAAGGACGTTGATGCCGTGGATCTCCTCCGGGTTGGCGGTCCACCAGGTGGCGTACGCCGCGCCGCTGCCCCAGACCATGCCGGCCGTGTCATGGCCGAAGGAGGACGGGAAGACCTGCTCGTCGGCGTCGAACCAGTACTGGGCAATCGCCTCCGACTCGGTGGTCAGCAGATACGTCCCGAGGTCGCGCAGCGCGGTGTCGCCGGTCGCCGAGCCCCACAGCACGAGGCCCGCGCTGAGGTTGGTGGACTCCGACGACGACTCCTGGTTGTTGCCCGCGGCGAATCCCTGGTGCCCGGAGGCCCAGCTGTGACCCGCGTACACGTCGAAGCCGCGCAGGAAGGGGAAGGCGGTGTCGGTGCGGCTGGAGTTGGCCGCGTCCCGTACCAGGGTCTTGACCATGCCGCCCCAGGCGGAGTCGGCGGCCCAGGCCTGGTCGTACTGGGCGACGACGGCGGCCGCGTAGACGTAGTAGCTGTAGTGGAAGTGGTGGTCGTTGAGTTCGGTGTCGCTGCCGTACGAGGCGGGGTAGCCGGTGAGCGTCTTCCATGCCTTGTCGTACGAGAACTCGTTCGCGCCCCCCGCCGTGAACCAGTCCTGCAGACGGCCCTTGATCAGACCGAGAAGCTTGTCGCGGGTGGCCGTCTCGCCGATCTGGTCGGCAGCGGGCACCAGTTGGGCGAGCTGCCCCAGCACCTTCCCGGTCCAGTAGGTGTCCGTGTAGCCCTTGAAGGGGTCCGGGTCGTTCGCGACCTGGTCGAGATAGCCCTTGAGCCGGGCCTGGTCGACGCCGTTCGACTTCGGCAGCCCGGGCAGCACCGCGGACGCCTTCTGGCTGGTGGTGAAGGAGGCCGCCTCGCGGACCTTCATGGTGCCGCGCGGTGAGACGTACGTGTAGGCGGTGAGCGGGTCGGTGCTGTGCAGCCACTGATGGCGGTAGAGGGCCTGGAGCGTGCCGCGTTCGGTGCCCTCCTTGGCCTCGGTGGTCAGGCTGTAGGTGGTCTGCACGGTGCCGCCGGCGTAACTCCAGGTCGCCTTGGAGCCGGTGACGAAGCTGTACGCGTACTTCTTGTACGTCGCAAGCGCGTCGGCGGAGGGCAGTACGGCGAGCGAGAAGTAGTCCTTGGCGCCGAGGCCCGCGGTGATGGTCGAGCCGGAGACCGTCCAGTCGCTGCCACTGGGCGCGAAGAGGGCGTAGTGGTGGCCAGCGACGGTGATACCGAGGACATTGCCCTGGTCGGCGAAGACGGCGGGCGCGGCGGCAGTGGTGATCTCGGCGTTGCCGCCGGAGCCCTTGGCGTATACGAACGGCAGGCCATGGCCGATGGTGGTGCGCAGTGTGCGTGCGCCGTCCGACCAGTAGGGGGTCACCGTCCAGTCGGACCAGTCGTCGGCCTTGGTGTCCGGTGAGTTGAGACCCGTGAGGCCGAGGGTGAGGTCGCGCTTGTGGGCGTACTCGTACTGGCGGCCCTCGCCGACGACCGCAGGCGTTGTGGGGTAGCCGACTTCGAGTCCGCCGGCCGTGGCCTGGTAGGTGAGCGGGTGGCCGTACATGGGGGTGGAGTACGGGTTGTCGCCGTACCGCTGGAAGGCGAGGGACGACCACCAGTCGTTGGTGGGGACGGGCTTGTCCTTCGCGGCGGGGGTGACCTTGGGAGTGACCGGCGCGCCGGTGTTGGTGGTCGGGCCCGACGTCCCTGCGGGGCGGGTGTCGGAGTAGCTGCCAGAGCCTACGGGGACGGTGGCGGCCGCCGCCGGAGTGGCGGCCGGGCCCAGGCCGAAGGCGGCCAGGGCTGAGACCAGGACCAGCGCGGCAGCTGGTCTGGTGCGGGTGGCTGGCATGGACGGCACCTCGAAGTCATCACGGGATGGGGCGGCCGAGAGCGCTCTCAGATGTCCAAGGAACGTAAAACTCCTGAAACAGAGGTGTCAATAGTTGAGACACAGGCGGCAGTTCAGGCCGAGTCCAAGCCGTTACGCCTTCGGGACTTGACGGGACGAGTACCTCCGGGGCACTCTCCAGACGCATCTTTGAGAGCGCTCTCAATCGGGCGGTCTCGCTCCACCGAAGCCAAGGGAGGCTTCTCATGCCCATCGCCCGAGCCGCCAAAAGGGCCACCGTCCGCCTGGGTGCGGTCGCGCTCGCCGGGGCACTGCTCGCCGCCTGTGGATCCGGATCGTCGGACGGCGCATCCGACAGTGCGGGCGGCAAGGTCACGCTCACCGTCGACCTCTTCGGATCCTTCGGCTACAAGGAGGCCGGGCTCTACGCGGAGTACGAGAAGCTCCACCCGAACATCAAGATCAAGCAGAGCGACACCGAGGACGAGCAGGACTACTGGAAGTCGCTGCAGACCCGCCTCGCCGGCGGTGGTGGCCTCGCTGATGTGCAGGGAATCGAGGTGGGCCGGATCGCCGCCGTCACCCAGCAGCAGGCCGACAAGTTCGAGGACCTGAAGAAGTACGGCGCCGACAAGCTCAAGGACCAGTTCGCCGAGGCCAAGTGGTCGGCGGCCACCGGCAAGGACGGCCAGATCCTGGGCCTGGGCACGGATGTCGGCCCGGAGGCCATGTGCTACCGCACCGACCTCTTCAAGCAGGCCGGTCTGCCCACCGACCGCGCTCAGCTGGCCGCCAAGTGGTCCACCTGGGACGGCTATCTGGCGCTCGGTAAGGAGTACAAGAAGAAGGCCCCGGCCAAGAGCGCCTGGGTGGACAGCGTCGGCAGCCTCTACGCGATCATGGTCGGCCAGCAGAAGGAGCGGTACTACGACGCCTCCGGAAAGCTGATCTACGAGGACAACCCGGCGATCAAGGCTGCCTGGGACGCCTCCACCGAGGCGGCGCAGTCAGGTCTGAGCGCCAAGCTCGACCAGTGGTCGCCGCAGTGGAACCAGGCGTTCTCGGCCGGCTCCTTCGCCACCATGCCCTGCCCCGCCTGGATGCTCGGCTACATCAAGGGCCAGGCCGGTGACGCGGGCAAGGGCAAGTGGGACATCGCCAAGCTGCCCGAAGGCGCCGGCAACTGGGGCGGCTCGTATCTCTCGATCCCGCGGGCGGCCAAGCACAAGAAGGAGGCGTACGAGCTGATCCAGTGGCTCACCGCCCCGGAGCAGCAGGCCAAGCTCTTCACCAAGCAGGGCAACTTCCCCTCCTCGACCGGCGCCATCGCCAAGGTCGCGGCGGCCAAGGACCCGTACTTCTCCGACGCCCCGATCGGCCAGATCTTCGGTGACGCCGCCAAGGCCGCGCCGGTCCAGGTGCTCGGCGTCCACGACAAGAGCGTGGCCGACCAGATCACCAACGCGCTGAGCGAGGTGGAGCGCAAGGGCACCTCGCCCGACAAGGCCTGGTCGACCGCGAAGAAGAACGTGGAGAACGCGACCGGCTGACCCCTCGGTCGGCACAGCTCCTTCAGGCCGGTCCCAGGTTCCCGGCCGGACCGGCCTGAAGGCTCCTGGTCTTTCAGCTTCCCGTAACGACTCCTCGAAGGGCCGCACCGTGACCCTCACCGCCACCGCGAAGCCGGTCTCCCCGCAGCCAGGGGCCCGGCCGTCGGCCGCGTACCGGACCTGGCGCACGCTCTCGCCGTACGCCTATATCGCCCCGTTCTTCACCCTGTTCGCCGCCTTCGGGCTCTTCCCGCTGATCTACACGGCCTTCGTCTCGCTCTACCGGGTCGAGCTGCAGACGCCGGGCGAGATGGAGTGGCGGGGCCTTGGCAACTACACCGCGCTCTTCGGCGACGAGATCTTCTGGACCGCGCTGGGCAACACCTTCACGATCGGGGTGCTGTCCACCGTCCCGCAGCTGGTGATGGCGCTCGGGCTGGCCCATCTGCTCAACTACCGGCTGCGCGGCCGGACTTTCCTGCGTACGGCGATGCTGCTGCCTTACGCGACCTCGGTCGCCGCCGCGACGCTGGTCTTCGCGCAGCTCTTCGGCCGGGACTTCGGGCTGATCAACTATGTGCTGGGGCTTGTCGGTTTCGGTCCGGTGGACTGGCAGGCCGGCACGGTCTCCTCGCAGATCGCCGTATCGACCATCGTCATCTGGCGCTGGACCGGATACAACGCGCTGATCTATCTGGCGGGCATGCAGTCCATTCCGAGCGAGCTGTACGAGGCCGCCGAGATGGACGGGGCCTCGCGCTGGCGGCAGTTCATCCATGTCACGCTGCCGGGACTGCGTCCCACGATCCTGTTCACGGTCGTCGTCTCGACGATCGGCGCAACGCAGCTCTTCGGTGAACCGCTGCTGTTCGAGGGCTCCATCTCCGGCGGCATCTCGCACCAGTACCAGACGCTCGGCCTTTATATGTACGAACAGGGCTGGGGCTTCTTCCATCTGGGCCGGGCCGCCGCCATCGCCTGGGTGATGTTCCTGCTGATCCTGGTGCTGGTCGGGGTCAACGCCCTGATCGCGCACCGCCGTTCCCGCAAGGAGGCCGGCCGATGACCGCGCTCGCCGACCCGCCCACGAAACCGCCTGCCGCGGCCCCACGACCTCAGTCCACGCGCCGGCGGAGGAGCCGGGCGGGCCGCACGATGCAGGGCGGCAAACTGGCGTACGCGATCCTGATCGTCGCCGTCCTGATCTCGGCGTTCCCGTTCTACTGGACCATCGTCGCCGCCAGCCGCTCCAACGCCGATCTGGCGAAGGTGCCGCCGACGCTGCTGCCCGGGTCGAATCTGATCCGCAACTTCGAGGCGGTGATGGAGGAGGCCGATATCGGCAAGGCCCTCCTCAACTCCTTCATCGTCTCCGGCTCGATCACGATCGGCACAGTGCTGTGCTGCACGCTCGCCGGTTTCGCCTTCGCCAAGCTGCGCTTCCGTGGCCGCGGCGCGCTGCTGGCGATCACGGTGGGGACGATGATGATCCCGCCGCAGCTCGGTGTGATCCCGCTGTTCATGCTGATCGCCGAATTGCAGTGGGTGAATCAGCTGCAGGCCGTGATCCTGCCCGGCCTCGTCTCCGCCTTCGGCGTGTTCTTCATGCGGCAGTACCTGGTGCAGTCGCTGCCGGACGAGCTGATCGAGGCGGCCCGGGTCGACGGTGCGTCCACCGCGCGGATCTTCTGGTCGATCGTGGTGCCCATCGCCCGGCCCGGTATGGCCGTGCTCGGCATGCTGACCTTCATGGCCGCGTGGAACGACTTCTTCTGGCCGATCGTCGCGCTCTCCTCGCAGGAGCCGACCGTGCAGGTGGCGCTGCGCCAGCTGGGCGGCGGCTATGTCCACGACCAGTCCGTGATCATGGCCGGCACGCTGCTCGGCACTCTTCCCGTGCTGCTGGTCTTCGGGCTGCTCGGCCGGCAGATCGTCGGCGGCATCATGCAGGGCGCCGTCAAGGGCTGACCCGTCCCCCACCGCCTCATCTCTATTTCCTGGGAGTCCCACCTCATGACCGCTGTCGACGCACGCCCCGAGACGACGACGGAGCTCCGGTTCCCGGCCGGTTTCCGCTGGGGCACCGCCACCGCCGCGTACCAGATCGAGGGCGCCGCCACCGAGGACGGCCGTACGCCGTCCATCTGGGACACCTTCTGCCGCACGCCTGGCAAGGTCCGCAACGGTGACTCCGGCGACATCGCCGCCGACCACTACCACCGGATGCGCGAGGACGTCGCGCTGATGAAGCAGCTGGGCGTCACCGACTACAGGTTCTCCGTCGCCTGGCCGCGGGTGCAGCCGACCGGGCGCGGTCCCGCCGTACAGAAGGGGCTGGACTTCTACCGCCGGCTCACCGACGAACTCCTCGAGGCGGGTATCCGGCCGGTCGCCACGCTCTACCACTGGGATCTGCCGCAGGAGTTGGAGGACGCGGGCGGCTGGCCGCAGCGCGAGACCGCCCGGCGGTTCGGCGACTACGCCGGGATCATGGCGGATGCGCTCGGTGACCGGGTGGCGACCTGGACCACCCTGAACGAGCCGTGGTGTGCGGCGTTTCTCGGGTACGGCTCCGGGGTGCACGCGCCGGGGCGCACCAGCGCGAGTGCCTCGCTGCGCGCAGCCCACTACTTCAACCTGGCGCATGGCCTGGCGGCTCAAGTGCTGCACACCGCCCTGCCCTCGACGTCCGAGATCTCGCTGACGCTCAATCTGCACGCGGTGCGTCCGCTCACCGACTCCGCGGCCGACCTCGATGCCGCGCGCCGGATCGACGCCGTCGGGAACCGGATCTTCCTCGATCCGGTGTTCCACGGCCGGATTCCGGAAGATCTGGTCCGTGACACGGCCGCGGTGACCGACTGGGCCTTCGTCCACGACGGCGATCTGGAGGTGATCTCCACGCCGATCGACTCGCTGGGCATCAACTACTACTCCCCCACCGTCGTCGGCGCCGGCTCGTCGGACTCGCCGTCGCCGTGGGCCGGTGCGGAGGAGCATGTGCGCTTCCTGCCCGCGCCTGGGCCGCGCACAGCGATGGACTGGCCGGTCGACGCCGACGGTCTGTACGAGCTGCTGACCCGGCTGCGCGACGACCTGCCGGGCGTGCCGCTGGTGATCACCGAGAACGGGGCCGCGTACGACGACTACGCCGACCCGTCCGGCGAGGTCCACGACCCGGAGCGGGTGGAGTATCTGCGGGCCCATCTCTCGGCGGTACACCGGGCGATCGGGGCCGGCGCGGATGTGCGTGGCTACTTCCTGTGGTCGCTGCTCGACAACTTCGAGTGGGCGTACGGCTACAGCAAGCGGTTCGGCATCGTCCACGTCGACTTCGCGACCCAGCGCCGTACCGTCAAGGACAGCGCCCGCTGGTACGGGGACGTCATCGCACGGGGCGGTCTGACCGGCTGATCCGGGCGGCCCGCCGCGCCTCGCGCGCCAGCGGGAGGTACCGCAGTCGCTCGGGGAGTACGGGAACCACGGCCCGTACGACCCGGGCGAATCTGCGCAGTCTGCGCTCCTGCTCGTCCGTCCACTCCAGGCCGATCGCCTCGCGCGCGTCGGGCGGCATCAGCCCGATGGTCATGAAGCGGCGGAAGCGGGCGAACGCGGGCAGCAGCACCGGCCACGCCGTCCTGAGCAGCACTCTGAGCACCAGCGGCCCGCGGTCGGGCGGCGGCATCGCCGGGTCGGTGGCGATCAGTTCGCGTACGACGACGGTCGCCTCCAGTTCGTCGGCGAGCACCTTGCGGTAGTACGGCCAGAACTCCTCGATCGTCTGGGGCATGTCCCGGTCGTGGATGCCGAGGACCCGCCCGACCTGGAGCCACTCGGCGTAGAGCTTGCGCTCCTGGGCCTCGGTGAGCGGGCGCGCCAGATAGCGCAGCGCGTGCTGGTAGACCGGGAAGCCGGTGGCGTGGACCCAGGAGTAGTAGGCCGGATCGAGCGCGTGGTACCTGCGGCCGTGGGCGTCCGTGCCCTGGATGGTCTTGTGCAGCTCCCGGAGCCTGCGCCCCTCCTCGGCCGCCGCATCGCCCCCGTACACCCACAGCTGGAGCGAGCGCAGCGAACGCTCGCCGCGGCCCCAGGGGTCGGTGCGGAAGACGGAGTGCTCGTCGACGCCGGCGCCGACGGCGGGGTGGGCGACCTGGAGGGTGAGGGCGGCAGGCAGCATCAGCAGACCGCGGATGTCACCGGCGAGGGTCCAGAGCACTCCGCCGGGCGGTGGTGGTACGGGATCAGCCGCGGGCCCGGTCATCTGACCATCGTAACTTTCATGGGGTCGAGCAGGCCTTCTGCCGCCCCTGCCTGGCAGCAGGGCGAAGACGGCGGCACCAGTGTTGGTGAGATCGTACGGCTGCGGAAAGAAAGTGGGCACCTGGCCATTACCAGGTGGTAACTCCGGCTGATTTGATGTGCGTCGCCGGTCCACCCCCCACCACATCCGGGAGTCTTTGTGCCGCACTCCGCGCTCCGCCGTATCCCTGGCGCAGCTCTTTCCACCGCGCTCGCCGCGGCCGTCCTCACCGGGACGGCTCCGACAGCTTCCGCCGCCCCGGCGGCCGCGACGCCGTCCCTGAGGGTGCTGACGTACAACGCCTTCCTCTTCAGCAAGACGCTGTACCCCAACTGGGGCCAGGACCACCGGGCCGCGGCGATCCCCGCGACCTCGTTCTTCCAGGGCAATGACGTCGTCGTGATCCAGGAGGCCTTCGACAACTCCTCGTCGGGCGCGCTGATGCAGAAGGCCGCCGCCCAGTACCCGTACCAGACCCCGGTGATGGGGCGGAGCAAGGACGGCTGGGACGCGACCGGCGGGTCGTACTCGGCCACCACGCCCGAGGACGGCGGGGTCACGGTGCTCAGCAAGTGGCCGATCGTCCGCAAGGAACAGTTCGTCTACAAGGACGCCTGCGGGGCGGACTGGTGGTCCAACAAGGGCTTCGTCTATGCCGTGTTGAACGTCAACGGCGCGAAGGTGCATGTGGTGGGTACGCACGCGCAGTCCACCGACTCCGGCTGCGGCGCGGGCGAGGCGGCGCAGATGCGCAGCCGCCAGTTCAAGGCGATCGACGCCTTCCTGGACGGCAAGAACATCCCGGCCTCCGAACAGGTGCTGGTAGCGGGCGACTTCAACGTCGACTCGCGGACGCCGGAGTACGCCACGATGCTCGCCGACGCGGGTCTCGCGGGTGCGGACGCCCGCACCGGACACCCGTACTCCTTCGACACCGAGCAGAACTCGATCGCGTCCGATCGCTACCCGGACGACCCGATCGAGGACCTCGACTACGTCCTGCACCGCGCCGGGCACGCGAAGCCGGCCGGCTGGACCAATGAAGTGATCAAGGAGCAGAGCGCGCCCTGGACGGTCTCCAGCTGGGGCACGAGCTACACGTACACCAACCTCTCCGACCACTACCCCGTCGTCGCGTCCGGACAGTAGTCGCAAGCCCTTCGCAGCTGGTCAGAGGCCGCTTTTCGGCAGTGGCTGCAAGGGAGTTGGTATGTCACGGTGGTGACCATGACCGGTCACGGGCACGTTCATGGTCACCACCATCACCACGCTCATGAGCGCGTCGACGCCGCCCTCGAAGGGTCGGCGCAGGGGCTGCGGACGCTGTGGTTCTCCTTCGGCGTGCTCGCCGCCACGACAGCCGTCCAGGCGGTGATCGCGGCCGTGTCGGGGTCGGTGGCGCTGCTCGGCGACACCGTCCACAACGCCGCCGACGCGCTCACCGCGCTGCCGCTCGCCCTCGCCTTCGTCCTCGGCCGGCGGGCCGCCACCCGCCGCTACACCTACGGCTTCGGGCGGGCGGAGGATCTGGCGGGCGTTTTCGTGGTGCTGGTGATCGCCGCGTCCGCGGTCTTTGCCGGCTACGAGGCGCTGCGGCGGCTGTTCGAGCCGCAGGAGGTCAGCCATCTGGCGGCAGTGGCCGCGGCCGGTCTGGTGGGATTCGCCGGCAACGAGTGGGTGGCAGTGGCCCGGATCCGCACTGGCCGCAGGATCGGATCGGCCGCGCTGGTCGCTGACGGACTGCACGCCCGCAGTGACGGATTCACCTCTCTGGCCGTATTGCTGGGCGCGGGCGGAGCTGCACTCGGATGGCGGTGGGCCGATCCGCTGATCGGGCTCGCGATCACGGGGGCGATCGCGCTGGTGCTGCGCGGGGCGGCGCGCGAGATCTGGCACCGGCTGATGGACGCGGTGGACCCGGCGCTGGTCGACCAGGCCGAGCACGCGCTCTGTCATGTCGAGGGCGTACGGGCCGTGGGGGACGTACGAATGCGCTGGCTCGGGCACGATCTGCGGGCCGAGACGTCGATCGCGGTCGACCCCGCGCTGACGGTGGCGCAGGCGCACGCCGTGGCGCTTGCCGCGGAACACGTGCTGCTGCGCAGGGTCCGCCGGCTCACCGCGGCCACCGTCCAGATCCATCCCTGACACCCCTCGACCCCCTTCCGCCGAACGGGTGCTCCGGCGTTCTCGCGCGGCTGCCTGCGTGACAGGGCCATGCCGGATTTAATCCGGCACACCGGACTGGTCCAGTCCAAACTGCTTCTCGGCACCCCCACTACGGACTCGTACGAAGGAGAAGCCCCCCCATGAGACGCACGCTCCGCGCGCGCATCTGTCTTTCCGTCCTCCTCGTCCTGCCTGCCGCCGGTCTGGGCCCAGGCACCGCCGCGGCCGCCCCGGAACCACATCCGGGCGTCACTCCCTCGGCGATGCAGTACCAGCTGCGCAGCACTCTCGAACGTGCGCTCGGCGACCGCACCGCCGGTTCATATCTCGACGCCGACACGGGCGAACTGGTCGTCACCGTCACCGATGAGGCCGCGGCCGGCCAGGTCCGGGCCGCCGGCGCACACGCGAAGCGCGTCGAGCGCAGCACGGCCGAGCTTGAATCCGCCATGGCCGTCCTGGATGCCCGGGCGAAGATCACCGGCACCTCCTGGGGTATCGACCCCTCGACGAACCGGATCGCGATCGAGGCCGACCGGACCGTCTCCACGCGCTCAATGGCGCTGCTGAAGACGGTGGCCGCGAGTCTCGGCGATGCCGTGCGGATCAAGCGTGTCTCCGGAGTCCTCAAGAAGGAAGTGGTCGGCGGAGACGCGATCCACGGCGGCGGCTACCGCTGCTCGGCAGCCTTCAACGTCTCGAAGGGCACGGCCCATTACTTCGTGACGGCGGGCCACTGCACCAACACGGCCACAAGCTGGTCGACAACGTCCGACGGCGCGGCCATCGGGACCAGCGAGGGCACCAGTTTCCCGACCAACGACTACGGCATCGTCCGGTACACGGACGGCTCGCAGTCCGCCGGGGACGTCAACCTCTACAACGGCAGGTACCAGGACATCACGTCCGCGGCGGACGCCATCGTCGGCCAGGCCATCAGGAAGAGCGGCTCGACGTCCAAGGTGACCAGCGGCAAGGTCACCGCGGTGAACGTCACCGCCAACTACGGCGAGGGGCCGGTCTACAACTTGGTCCGCACCACCGCCTGCTCGGCGGGCGGCGACAGCGGCGGCGCGCACTTCGCGGGTGCCACCGCGCTGGGCATCCACTCGGGCAGCTCCGGCTGCTCCCGCACCAGGGGCTCGGCGATCCACCAGCCGGTGAAGGAAGTGCTCAGCGCGTACGGCGTGAACCTGGACTGAGGACCGACGCGGCGGGCGTGCCCACCAAGTGGGCACGCCCGCCGCGCTGTGCAGCCACTCCGACTGCGCGCCCAGATCCACAGGGCACTTTCACAACACTGGTGAGACAGCAATACTGTTGCACCGCGTGAGGAGAAAGTGAGGCGCACCCATGGCGACCGAGACCGAGGAGCCGACGCTCACCGTCGACGAGCTGGCCGCGCGGGCCGGGGTCACCGTGCGGACCGTGCGCTTCTACAGCACGCGCGGGCTGCTGCCTCCCCCGGCGATCGGGCCGCGGCGGGTCGGGCACTACGGCCCGGGTCATCTGTCCCGGCTGGCCCTCATCGAGGAGCTTCAGCACCAGGGCATGACTCTCGCAGCGATCGAGCGCTATCTGGAGCAGCTGCCGGAGGACCTGAGCGCGCACGATCTCGCCGTCCACCGTGCGCTGGTGGCCTCCTGGGCTCCGGATTCGGCCGAGGAGGCGTCCCATGCCGACTTGGAGCGCCGCGCGGGGCGGTCGCTGAGCGAGGAGGACATCGACCGGCTCGCGGCGATGGGTGTCCTGGAGCGCGCTGGCGACGCCGACGGCTACCGGCTCGACCCGGGGCTGCTGCGGCTCGGTGTGCAGCTGCTGGACGTGCCGATCGCGCACGAGACGATCCTCGCCGCCCGTACCGTCCTGCTGGAGCACACCCGCTCCGCCGCGCACGAACTCACCCGGCTGTTCCGGGACGAGGTGTGGAGCCCGTACCGGGAGCGGGAGTCGGACCCCGAGCATGTCGCGGCGATGAAGTCGCTGTCCGCCCATATGCAGCCGATGGTGGTGCAGGCGCTGGTGACCGCGTTCCAGCGGTCGCTGAAGGAGGAGCTGCGGGCCGCGTTCGCCACGGAGTAGTACCGCCGAGTGGTACGGCGCAGGCGTACCACCCGGCGTTCGTACCACTCGGCGGTTGACGCGGCCCCGGCCGCGACGGTCAGGCCTCGTCGCTGAACTTCTCGCCCCGCTCCGCCTTCTCGATCAGCAGCGCCGGCGGGTCGAAGCGGTCGCCGTACCGCTCGGCGAGCTCCCGGGCGCGCGCCACGAAGCCGGGCAGACCGCCCTCGTAGCCATTGATGTACTGCAGCACGCCGCCCGTCCAGGCCGGGAAGCCGATGCCCATGATGGAACCGATGTTGGCGTCGGCGACCGACGTCAGCACGTTCTCCTCCAGGCAGCGGACCGAGTCCAGCGCCTCCGAGAAGAGCATCCGCTCCTTCATGTCCTCGAAGGGCACGTCCACCTCGGAACGCGTGAAGTGCTCGCGCAGGCCCGGCCACAGCCCGGTCCGCTTTCCGTCCTCGCCGTACTCGTAGAAGCCCGCACCGCCGCTGCGGCCCGTACGCCCGAACTCGTCGACCATCCGGTCGATCACGGCGTCCGCCGGGTGCCCGGACCAGGTGCCGCGGGCCTCCTCGACCGCGCGCTTCGTCTCGTTGCGGATCTTGCGAGGCAGGGTGAGCGTCAGCTCGTCCATCAGGGAGAGCACCTTCGCCGGGTACCCGGCCTGCGCGGCGGCCTGCTCGACCGACGCCGGGTCGACGCCCTCGCCGACCATCGCCACGCCCTCGTTGATGAACTGGCCGATCACGCGCGAGGTGAAGAAACCGCGCGAATCATTGACGACGATCGGGGTCTTGTTGATCTGGCGGACCAGGTCGAAGGCGCGGGCCAGCGCCTCGTCACCGGTGCGCTCGCCCTTGATGATCTCGACGAGCGGCATCTTGTCGACGGGCGAGAAGAAGTGCAGCCCGATGAAGTCGACGGGCCGGGACACGCCTTCGGCGAGCACGGTGATGGGCAGGGTCGAGGTGTTGGAGCAGAGCAGCGCGTCCGGCTCGATGACGTCCTGGATCTCCTGGAACACCTTGTGCTTGAGTGCGGTGTCCTCGAACACCGCCTCGATCACGGCGTCGCAGCCCGCGAGATCCGCGGGTTCCGCGGTCGGCGTGATGCGGGCGAGCAGCGCGTCCCGCTTGGCCTCGGTCGTACGGCCCCGGGAGAGCGCCTTCGCGAGCAGCTGCTCGGAGTAGCCCTTGCCCTTCTCGGCAGCATCCAGAGACACGTCCTTGAGGACGACTTCGATGCCCGCCCGGGCGCAGGAGTACGCGATGCCCGCGCCCATCATCCCCGCGCCGAGGACGGCGACCTTGCGGACCGGGCGCGGCTCGATGCCCGCGGGGCGGTTGGCGCCGGAGTTGACCGCCTGCAGGTCGAAGAAGAACGCCTGGATCATGTTCTTGGCGATCCGGCCGGTGACCAGCTCGGTGAAGTAACGCGCCTCGATGGTCTGCGCGGTCTCGAAGTCGACCTGGGAGCCCTCGACGGCCGCCGCGAGGATATTGCGCGGGGCGGGATAGGGGGCGCCCGCGGTCTGCTTCTTCAGATTCGCGGGGTAGGCGGGGAGGTCGGCGGCGAACCGCGGGTTGGACGGGGTGCCGCCGGGGATCTTGTAGCCCTTGACGTCCCAGGGCTGCTGGGACTCGGGGTTGGCATCGATGAAGGCGCGCGCCTTGGCGAGCATCTCGTCGGTGGTGGCGGCCACTTCGTGGATCAGGCCGTTCTCCAGGGCCCGCTGCGGGGAGTACTGCGTACCCTGCAACAGCACCTTCAGCAGCGCGTCCGCGATACCCATCAGCCGTACGGTACGGGTGACGCCGCCGCCCGCCGGCAGCAGGCCGAGGGTGACCTCGGGCAGGCCGATCTTGGAGCCGGGCGCGTCGAGCGCGATGCGGTGGTGGCAGGCCAGGGCGATCTCGTAACCGCCGCCCAGCGCCGCGCCGTTGATCGCCGCGACGACGGGCTTGCCGAGGGTCTCGATCTTGCGCAGGGCGTGCTTGATGGCCATGCCGGTGTCGAAGACCTGCTCGGCGTTCTCCGGACCGACCTTGATCATGTCCTTGAGGTCGCCACCCGCGAAGAAGGTCTTCTTGGCGGAGGTGAAGATGATGCCGCGGATGGAGTCCTTCTCGGCCTCCGCGCGCTCGGCGATCGCCGCGATGGAGTCCTTGAAGGCCTGGTTCATCGTGTTGGCGGACTGATTGGGGTCGTCGAGGACGAGGGTGACGACGCCGTCGTCGCTCCGCTCCCAGCGGATGGTGGTGCTCTCGGTCATTGCGAAGTCTCCATGAGGTCTGGTCGGGCCGGGGCCCGGAAGGTCGCGAGGCGGCCGCCGCGCACGCGCGTCCCTGTGGACGGTGCGCCGGGGCCGTAGGGCTACAGGCGCTCGACCACCGTCGCGATGCCCATGCCGCCGCCGACGCAGAGCGTGACCAGGCCGTACCGCTTGTCCTGGCGCTCCAGTTCGTCGATGACCGTGCCGAGGATCATCGCGCCGGTGGCGCCGAGCGGGTGGCCCAGGGCGATCGCGCCGCCGTTGACGTTGATCTTGTCCAGCGGGAGGTCCAGGTCGCGGGCGAAGCGCAGGACGACACCGGCGAACGCCTCGTTGATCTCGACTAGGTCGATGTCGTCGATGGTGAGCCCGGCCTTGGCGAGCGCCTTGCGGGTGGCCGGCGCCGGGCCGGTGAGCATGATGGTCGGCTCGGAGCCGGAGACCGCGGCGGAGACGATCCGGGCGCGCGGGGTCAGGCCGTACCGCTCGCCGACCTCCTTCGTGCCGATCGCGACGAGCGCCGCGCCGTCGACGATGCCGGAGGAGTTGCCCGCGTGGTGTACGTGGTCGATCTTCTCCACCCAGTGGTACTTCTGCAGCGCCACCGCGTCGAAGCCGCCCATCTCGCCGATGCTCGCGAACGAGGGCTTGAGCGCGGCGAGGCTGTCCGCGGTGGTGCCGGGGCGCAGGTGCTCGTCCTGGTCGAGGACGACCAGGCCGTTGCGGTCGCGGACGGGGACGACGGAGCGGTCGAAGCGGCCGTCCTTCCATGCCTCCGCCGCCCGCTCCTGGGAGAGCGCGGCGTACTCGTCGACATCGCGGCGGGAGAAGCCCTCGATGGTGGCGATGAGGTCGGCGCCGATGCCCTGCGGGACGAAGCCCGTCTCGTAGTTGGTCATCGGGTCGGCGAACCAGGCGCCGCCGTCGGAGGCCATCGGCACCCGCGACATCGACTCGACGCCGCCCGCGAGCACCAGGTCCTCCCAGCCCGAACGGACCTTCATCGCGGCCATGTTGACGGCTTCGAGCCCCGAGGCACAGAAGCGGTTCTCCTGTACGCCCGCGACCGTGTCGGGCAGCCCGGCGGCGATGGCCGAGATACGGGCGATGTCGGAGCCCTGGTCCCCGACAGGGCCTACGACACCGAGCACGATGTCGTCGATCGCCGCCGGGTCGAGGCCGGGGAAACGGTTGCGGATCTCGTGGATCAGACCGACCACGAGGTCGATCGGCTTGGTGCCGTGCAGGGCACCATTGGCCTTACCGCGCCCGCGCGGGGTGCGGATCGCGTCGTACACATACGCTTCGGTACTCAAGACAGCAGCCTTTCAATGAGGGTCAGGCGAGAAGAGAACGGCCGATGATTTCCTTCATGATCTCGGTCGTGCCACCGTAGATCGTCTGGATACGGCCATCCGTGAAAGCCCTGGCGACGCGGTATTCCGTCATATAGCCGTAGCCGCCGTGCAATTGCAGGCAGCGGTCGGCGACGCGCTTTTGCAGTTCGGTGGCCCACCATTTGGCCATCGACGCGTGTACGGCGTCGAGTTCCCCGTTCGAGTGATCCACAATGCAGCGGTCGAGGAACGTACGGGTGACAGCGCATTCGGTGGCCATCTCGGCGATCTCGAACCGGATGTGCTGAAGCTTGGAGAGCGGGCGCCCGAAGGCCTCGCGCTCCTTCACATACTGGGTGGTGATCTCGAGCAGATACTCCGCGGCGGCGATTCCGGCGACCGCTATGCCCATCCGCTCCTGCGCGAGATTGGTCATCAGATGGATGAAGGCGCCGTTCAGCTCGCCGAGCAGATTCTCCTTGGGGACGCGCACGTCATTGAAGAACAGCTCGGCCGTGTCCTGGGACTTCTGGCCGATCTTGTCGAGGTTGCGGCCGCGCTCGAAGCCGTCCATGCCGCGTTCGACGACCAGCAGTGAGAGGCCCTTGGCCCCGCCCTCTGGGGTGGTCTTGGCGACGACGACCACCAGGTCGGCCAGGATGCCGTTGGAGATGAAGGTCTTGGAGCCGTTGAGGATCCAGTGGTCACCACGGTCCTCGGCGGCGGTGCGGATGCCCTGGAGGTCGGAGCCCGCGCCCGGCTCGGTCATCGCGATCGCGGTGATGATCTCGCCGCTGCAGAAGCCTGGCAGCCACCGCCGCTTCTGCTCATCGGTCGCGAGGCCGGTGAGGTAGGGGCCGATGATGTCGTTGTGCAGTCCGAGCGCGAGCCCGGCCGCGCCCGCCCGGGTGAACTCCTCGGCCAGCACGGCGCTGTAGCGGAAGTCGGCGTTCCCGCCACCTCCGTACTCCTCGGGCACGGCGAGTCCGAGCAGCCCCTGCTTCCCCGCGGCCAGCCAGGCGTCCCGGCTGACGATGCCGTCCTTCTCCCACTGCTCGTAGTGCGGCAGGACCTCCTTGGCGAGAAAGGTCCGGACGGTCTCACGGAACGCGTCGTGTTCGGCGGTGAAGATCTGACGCTTCAACTCTCGCCCTCCTTGGCGGGCTCGGCGAGGCCGGGCAGGTCCCAGTCGCGGGCCACTTCTGCGGTGTCGGCGCCCGGCTGGGCGGGGCCCCGGTACACGGAGCCGGGTGTGGCGGAGAAGCGGGGCGCGGGCGCGGGCTGGGTGAGTCCGCCGTGGTCGACGAACGTTCCGCGGGCCGCGAGATGCGCGTGCGAGGGGGCTTCCCGCAATGAGAGCACCGGGGCGACACAGGCGTCCGAGCCCTCGAAGACGGCGGTCCACTCCTCGCGCGTCCTGGTCTTGAAGCGGGCGGCGACGGCGGCGCGCAGCTCACCCCAGCGGGCGAAGTCCTTACGCGCCGGAGCCTCGTCCTTGATGCCGAGCAGCTCGATGAACTCGTTGTAGAACTGCTGCTCCAGTGCGCCGACCGCCATGTACTGGCCGTCGGCAGTCTCGTAGTTTCCGTAGAAGGGGCAGCCGCCGTCGAGCAGATTCGCCCCCCGCCGGTCCTGCCAGCCGCCGGCCGCCATCATGCCGTGGATCATCGTGGCGAGATGGGCGGCCCCGTCGACGATCGCCGCGTCCACGACCTGGCCGGCCCCGCCCTCGCTGCGGGCGTGTTGCAGGGCGGCGAGCACTCCGACGACAAGATAGAGCGAGCCGCCTGCGTAGTCGCCGACGAGGTTGGCCGGGACGGCCGGCGGCTCGTCGGGCTTGCCGATCATGCCGAGGGTGCCGGTGACGGCGATGTACGCGATGTCGTGTCCGGCGCGCTGGGCGAGTGGCCCCTCCTGGCCCCAGCCGGTCATGCGCCCGTACACCAGGCGCGGATTGCGGGCGAGGCACTGCTGCGGCCCGACGCCGAGCCGCTCGGCGACGCCGGGCCGGTAGCCCTCGATCAGTACGTCGGCCCGCTCGACCAGATCGAGTACCTGGCCGGGGCCGTCCGCCGCCTTGAGGTCGATCAGCACGGAGCGCTTGTTGCGGTTGGTGAGGTCGTACGCCGGATCGATGCTCAGCCCCGAGCCGCCGGGCCGGTCGACCCGTACGACATCGGCGCCGAGGTCGGCCAGGAGCATGGCGGCGAACGGACCGGGCCCGATACCCGCCAGTTCGACCACTCGCACTCCGGCCAGCGGGCCGGTGCCCATCGCTGCCATCAAGCCCCCAGCACTGTGACACAACTGATGTAACACCAGTGATGGTAAGAACGCGTTCCACTCGGCACAAGGCCCCGGGCCGAGCAAGCGCTTAGAATTGTCCGCAGACTACTCCCATACGGCAGCACGCCCAGATCGCCGCTGCGCCCCGGCGCGGCGGACGATCCGGGCCGCGCGGCCCGGCATGTTACCGATGGGAAACGCATCTTCTTCCCGACCCCGTTCGCACGCTAGCCTCAGCCACCGACACGACCGCGGGGGCAACGGCGGAGGGGCCATTGAACAGGCAGAACGGGACCGGTCGCGCGCAGCGCCCGTACGACATCGTGCTCTTCGGAGCGACGGGCTTCGTCGGCGTGCTCACCGCCGAGTACCTCGCGGCGCACGCGCCCGACGGATGCCGCTGGGCCGTCGCGGGCCGCAGCCGGCAGAAGCTGGAGCGGCTGCGTGAGCGGCTTGCCGCCAAGCATCCCGGCTGCGTCGAGCTGCCGCTGATCGAGGCGGACGCGGACGACCCCGACGCGCTGCGCGAACTCGCCGAGTCCACCCATGTGGTGGCCACGACGGTCGGCCCCTACATCTGGTACGGCGAGCCGCTGGTCGCCGCCTGCGCGGAAGCCGGGACCGACTACGTCGATCTGACCGGCGAGCCCGAGTTCGTGGACCTGATGTACGTACGCCATGACGCGCGGGCCCGGGAGACCGGGGCGCGGCTCGTCCACGCCTGCGGCTTCGACTCCGTCCCGCACGACCTGGGGGCGTACTTCACCGTCCAGCACCTTCCCGAGGACGTGCCGCTGCGCGTCGACGGGTTCGTACGCTCCAACGCCACCTTCTCCGGCGGGACGTTCGCCTCCGCGCTCACCGCGATGGGCCGCGGCCGGCAGATGCTGCGGGCCGCGCACGACCGGCGGCTGCACGAGCCGCGGCTGGTGGGACGGCGGGCGCGGGCCCCCCTCGGCGGGCCGCGGTTCAGCCGGGAGACCGGCGCGTGGGCGCTGCCGCTGCCGACTGTGGACCGGCAGATCGTGGCGCGCTCGGCGCGGGCCCTGCCACGGTACGGTCCGGACTTCCGCTACCGGCACTACGCGGCGGTCCGCACGCTTCCCATGGCGGCGGGTGGTACGGCGGCCGTGGGAGCGCTCTTCGGTCTGGCTCAACTACCCCCCGCCCGGCGCTGGTTGTCGGACCGGATCAAGCCGGGCGAGGGTCCGGACGAGCGGCGCAGGGCGAAGAGCTGGTTCTCGGTGCGTTTCGTGGGCGAAGGCGGCGGCCGCACGGTGTTCACGGAGGTCTCGGGCGGCGATCCGGGCTACGACGAGACGGCGAAGATGCTCGCCGAGTCGGCGCTGTGCCTGGCCTTCGACCAACTGCCGGGCGCCGCGGGGCAGGTCACGACGGCGGTCGCGATGGGTGATGCGCTGCTGGAGCGGCTGCAGGCGGCCGGCATCCGGTTCCGGGTGGCCGCCACGCGCTGAGGAGCCAGGGAGCCGGGCCGCGGACATGTGCGGCAGGTCAGCCGGTCAGCGCCGCGTAGACCATCGATCCCACCCAGCCGAAGCCCGCGAGGGCGGCCAGGATGAGTACGGCCGTCACGATGCGCTCGACGGGGTGGGTGGTGATCTCGGTCGCGCTGTGCGTCGTCTGAGTCGTCATGCCAGGGAGGATGCCGATCGCGCCCGGCTCCTGACATCCGCTCAGATACTCAGTTCGCAGACGCTGGTGGTACCTGAATACTCAGTTCGCAGGCGCTGGTACCCAGGTACTCACTTCACTGCCTGGGCACTTACGCAGTCGCCTCCGCAAGGGCGCGCCGGCACAACCGGTCCGCGAGCCGCGTGCTCTCGGGGAGCCGGTAGCCGGGCGCAAGGCGGAGGGTGTGTGCGCAGGCGTTGTCGAGCGTCGTGCGGTGGCCGACGGAGACGAAGACCGGCTTGACGCCGTCCTGGGTGCGCAGCGCGCGGCCGACCTCCTCGCCGTCGTCCGCGCGCAGCGCCGCGAAGTCGCCTCGCCTCGGCCCGAGTTCGCCGTAGCTGAAGGCGAAGGGGTTCTTGGCGACACCGATCACCGGCAGCCCTGTCAGCACGCCGAGATGGCTGGCGAGCCCGAACCGGCGGGGGTGCGCCCGGCCGTAGCCGTCGCAGACGACGAGGCCGGGGTCCCGGGTGAGGGACTCCAGGGCGGCGAGCACGGCCGGGATCTCCCGGAAGGCCAGCAGTCCGGGCACGTAGGGGAAGGCGACCCTGCCCACCGCGGTGGCCTCCTCGACGACCGTGAGCGTCGCGGCGTCCAGGACGACGGCCGCCGCGGCGACGACATCGCGCTCGTCGTCGTACGCCACATCGACGCCGGTCACAAGGCCCGTACCCGGCTCCGGGCCGGGCTCGTCCAGGACGACGCGTGTGCGCAGCTCGTCCTGTACGGCCAGGGCCGCAGTCTCGTCGACGGGCCAGTCGGCGGGCGTCTCGATGATCTTCATGATGCCGTCCACCCTACGACCGCCGCTCGATATCGACCTGACGTAGCCTGGCGATCATGTTCGTACTGGAATTGACCTACACCGCACCGGTCGAGCGCGTCGACGAGCTCCTCGAGGCGCATGTGGCGTGGCTGGACGCGCTGTACGAGGACGGCGTGTTCATCGCGTCGGGCCGCAAGAACCCGCGCGACGGCGGGGTGATCCTGGCCGTCGGGGACGACCGCGCGCGGATCGAGAAGATCGCGGCGGCCGACCCCTTCACGGTCGGCGGCGTGTGCGAGTACCGGATCACGGAGTTCATCGCGACGAAGACGGCGCCCGAACTCGCCCCGTACAAGCAGCAGTTGCCCTCCTAGGGGCTAGAACTCCAGCCGCGCGACGCGGCCCTTCTCGCCCGATGCCCAGCACCCGAAGTCGGGCGTGCAGTCCACCGTGTCGTACGAACCGGTGTCGACCGTGCGCCAGCTGCGGCCGCCGTCCAGTGTCAGATCGGTCCCGGTCGGTCCGACGGCGAGCGCGGCCGACCTGCTGTGCGGCAGCCAGGCCACGCCGGAACGGTAGGCCGGCGGCGGTGTCTTCGACTGCTGCCAGCTGCGGCCGCCGTCCCCGCTGACCGCTCCGGCGTCCGGGGACGCCTGGCCGGCGCGGTAGTCGCCGCCGACGGCGATGCCATGAGCACGGTCACGGAAGGCGAGCCCGAAGACCCCACGCGCCGGGTCCCCGGCCGGGACGGTCGATTCGGCGACGGTCCAGTTCAGGCCGCGGTCGGCCGAGTGCAGCACGCGCGCGGTGGCGCCGCCGCCGGTCGCCAGCCAGACGTCCTTCGGCCCGGAGCTGACCAGGCACTGGCCGCTGGCGGCGAAGGCCGCCTCGCCCGGCAGCGCCGCCGGCATACCGGCATCCGGCAGCACCTTCCATGACTTTCCGCCGTCGCCGGTGGACAGGATGCGGTACTTGCCGTCCACCGGGTCGCTCATGGCGAGGCCGTGCCGGCTGTCGAAGAAGGTGACGCAGTCGTAGAAGGCCTTCGGGTCGGTATTGCGGAAGGACTCCGTCCAGCTCGCCCCGCCGTCCTCGGTGCGGAAGACCCGGGACGCCTCGCCCTCCCCAATTGCCAGCACCACCGCGCGCCGGCTGTCGAATGCCTCGATGTCGCGGAACTCCAGCTCGCCCGCCCCCGGCGGGGAGACGTTCCGCCAGCTGCCGCCGCCGTCCGCGGTGCGCAGCACGGTGCCCTTCGAGCCCGCGACCCAGGCGGCTTTGCGGCTGACGGCCGCGAGGCCCCTGAACCGTACGTCGGCACCGGTGTCCTTCAGGCTCCAGCTCGGCCCTTTCGCGCTGCCCACACCACTACCGCTCTGCTCGGCCGCCTGCGCCGGTGCGGCCAGCGCCGCGGCCACCGCCGCCGCGCACAGTCCCACCGACACCGTTCGTCTCGTCTTCCCCATGGACGTCATGGCGCTGGAAGCTAGCCCACGGGCCGGACCCCGTCCAGGGTGCGGCCGGTGGCCCACGTTCATACGCTGGGCCCATGTCCCAACCCAAGGAGTACGAGGGCCGGGAGGCCACCGTCACCTTCGAGCCGCGGCGCTGTCTGCACGCGGCCGAATGCGTACGGGGTCTCCCGCAGGTCTTCGACCTCGACCGGCGGCCGTGGGTGCAGCCCGACGGCGCCGCCGCCGACCGCGTCGCCGAGGTGGTGCGCCGCTGCCCGTCCGGCGCCCTGCAGTACCGGTTGTCCGACGGCGCCGCGGAGGAGCCCGACCGGCCGACCACCGTCAGCCGGGCCGTCGCCGGGCAGCTCGTCATGCGCGGCGATCTCGACATCCGCACCGCGCACGGCGACCGGCACGAGACGCGAGTGACGCTGTGCGGCTGCGGCGCGAGCGGCAATGAGCCGTATTGCGACCATTCGGGGCCCTGCGCCGAGCGGTGACGCAGGTCACCCTCTCTCCCGATGCACGGAATCCGTCTGTCTGTCGTCTCTCCCGGTGTAAGGGAGACGTCAGCGAGCCGCGCAAGAAGGAGCAGGCCTTGTCCACCGTCATCGAGCAGGCCGTGCAGGCCCGCCTGGTCGCCTCCGCGCCCCAGATGGAGTCTGTTCCGATAACGCTGCGTTACGACCGCGAGGATCCCTTCGCCGTACGCATGGCCTTCCCGCCCCCGGCGACGCTGGAGGGCAACGAAGTGTCCTGGGCGTTCTCGCGTGAGCTGCTCGCGGCGGGCATCGACGCTCCGGCAGGCGTCGGCGACGTACGCGTCAGGCCCTACGGCTACGACCGCACGGTGGTGGAGTTCCACGCCTCGGAGGGGGTGGCGATGGTGCATGTCCGCACCAGCGACCTGCGCCGCTTCCTCAGGCGCGTCCAGGGCATGGTCCCCGACGGCCGTGAGCATCTCTACCTGGATCTCGACCACAATCTGGCCGAGCTGCTGCGCGACGCCTGCTGACTTCTGCCGGCTTTGGCCGTCGGACGATAATTCGTTGACGCCGCCAGAGCCCCCTCGTACGGTGTACACGGTCCTGTTGTCGTCGATTGGAGTAGGACGTTGCTCGTCTGAGGTCCTGAGACACCGTGCGTCACAGCTTCTTCAACCATGCTGTGCGCTTCGCGTGCGACCTCGGCGTTCGAGCCGTCCTCGGCATTCGAGCCGTCCTCCCCGACCGGGCCCTTTCCCTCTTTGTCCCGGCGGCCGTCGCCCGCGCCGCGGTGTCTCCACCCGTTGCCCATGCCCTTTTCCACGCAACCGGGAGACCCGTATGTCTACTGCCCCCACTCACATCACCTGCTCCTCCCTCACCTTCGCCTGGCCGGACGGCACCGGGGTACTCGACGACTTCCAACTGGCGGTCGGCCCCGGCAGAACCGGCCTTACCGGACTCAACGGATCAGGAAAATCAACGCTGTTGAGGCTGATCGCCGGTGATCTGACGCCGACGGACGGAACGGTCCGCACCGCGGGCGAGGTCGGCTACCTGCCGCAGAACCTGGTGCTCGACACCGCGCTGCGGGTCGACCAAGTGCTGGGCATCGCCGCGACGCGCGCCGCGCTGCACGCCATCGAAGCGGGCGATCCGAGCGAGGAGCACTTCACGGGGGTCGGCGACGACTGGGACGTCGAGGAGCGGGCGCGCGCCACCCTCGACCAGCTCGGGCTCGGCCATGTCGGCCTCGACCGCACCATCGGCGAGGTGTCGGGCGGCGAGGGCGTCCTGCTGCGGCTGGCCGCTCTGCTGCTGGCCAGGCCGGATGTGCTGCTGCTCGACGAGCCGACCAACAATCTCGATCTGTACGCGCGCAGACGGCTGTACGAAGCGGTCGCCGCCTGGTCCGGCGTGATGGTCGTGGTCAGCCACGACCGTGAACTGCTCAAGCTGGTCGACCAGATCGCCGATCTGCGCGACGGGGAGGTCACGTGGTACGGCGGCAACTTCTCCGCGTACGAGGAGGCGCTCGCCGTCGAACAGGAGGCCGCGGAGCGCATGGTGCGCGTCGCCGAGGCCGACGTACAGCGGCAGAAGCGTGAACTGGCCGACGCCCAGATCAAGTTGGCCCGTCGCAAGCGGTACGGACAGAAGATGTGGGACTCCAAGCGTGAGCCGAAGATCGTCATGGGTGCGCGCAAACGCGCGGCCCAGGAGTCGGCGGGCAAGCACCGCATCATGCACACGGAGAAGCTCACCGAGGCGAAGGAGCGGCTCGACGAGGCCGTGGACGCGGTCCGGGACGACGACGAGATCCGTATCGAGCTGCCGTACACCAAGGTCCATCCGGGCCGGGGCGTACTGCGGCTGAGTGGGCTGCGGCTGCGCTACGGAGCCGAGGTGAAGGGAGAGTTCGAGGTCCGCGGCCCCGAGCGGATCGCGCTGGTCGGCCGCAATGGAGCGGGCAAGACGACTCTGCTGCGCACGATCACCGGCGAGCTGGCGCCGGACGCCGGAGAGGCGGTGGCCGAGGTCCCGCTGCGCTTTCTGCCGCAGCGGCTCGATGTGCTGGACGACGGGCTGAGCGTGGTGGAGAACGTGGCGCGGTTCGCGCCGGACGCCACCAACAACCGGATCAGGGCGCGGCTCGCGCGCTTCCTGTTCCGGGGCGCGCGCGCCGACCAGCTCGCCGGGACGCTGTCGGGCGGGGAGCGGTTCCGCGCGGCGCTCGCCGCACTGCTGCTCGCCGAGCCGGCGCCGCAGCTGCTGATGCTCGACGAGCCGACGAACAATCTGGACATGGCCAGTGTGCGGAAGCTGACGGCGGCACTGGAGTCGTACGAGGGGGCGCTGATCGTGGTGAGTCACGATGTGCCGTTCCTGGAGTCGATCGGCATCACGCGCTGGCTGCTGCTGGACGGCGAACTCCGTGACATCACTGCGGACGAGGTACGGGAGGGTGAGCTGCCGAGGGCGTGACCACGCGCCTCGCGCCGGGGATTCCATCGCCCCGGGGCGGCGGGTCATGATGGGCCGACCGGACCGTATACCCCCTGGAGAACCCCCCGTGCCCAGCAGGAAAGCCCTGATCCGCCGCCCCGGCCCGCGCCTCGCCGAGGGCCTGGTCACCCATATCGAGCGCTCCCCGGTCGACGTCGATCTGGCGCTCCAGCAGTGGGAGACGTACGCCGAGACCCTGCGAGAGCACGGCTGGCAGACCGTCGAGACGGAGCCGGCCGACGACTGCCCGGACAGCGTCTTCATCGAGGACACCGTGGTGATGTTCCGCAATGTCGCGCTGATCGCCCGCCCGGGCGCCGAGTCCCGCAGGCCGGAGACGACGGCCGTCGAGGAGACCCTCGCCCGTCTCGGCTGCTCGGTGAACTGGGTGTGGGAGCCGGGCACCCTCGACGGCGGTGACGTCCTCAAGATCGGCGACACGATCTATGTGGGCCGCGGCGGCCGGACGAACGCGGCGGGGGTGCAGCAGCTGCGCGCCGCCTTCGAACCGCTCGGCGCCCGCGTCGTGGCCGTGCCCGTGAGCAAGGTGCTGCACCTGAAGTCGGCCGTGACCGCCCTGCCGGACTCCACCGTCATCGGCTACCCGCCGCTGGTAGACATCCCGTCCGTCTTCCCCCGCCACCTCCCGGTGCCCGAGGAGTCAGGCGCGCATGTGGTGCTGCTCGGCGGCGGGAAGCTGCTGATGGCGGCAAGCGCGCCGAAGACGGCGGAGCTGTTCACGGATCTCGGCTACCAGCCCGTGCCGGTGGACATCAGTGAGTTCGAGAAGCTGGAAGGCTGCGTGACCTGCCTCTCCGTACGCCTTCGTGACCTGTACGCATAACAGAACGTAACCGGACATCCGTCATGCGGGCTTGGCCCACGGCTTACTGCGGCTTTAACCTACGGTGTCGTAACCTACGAATCCGTAAGTAACTCTCCCGTCCCCAGGAGCACCCGTGACGATCACCTCTCCCCACCTCGGCAGTTCGGAAGCGTGGACAGACGCCCGACTGCTGTTCGCGCTGGAAGAGGTGGTGGAGAAGGAACTCAACCGCCATCTCAAGGTCGCCAAGGACTGGATGCCGCACGAGTACGTCCCGTTCAGCGACGGCCGCAACTTCCCCGGCTTCTTCGAGGACGGCCAGGCCTGGGAGCCCGAGCAGTCCAAGGTCACCGACCTCGGCAAGATCGCGCTGGTCGTGAACCTGCTGACCGAGGACAACCTCCCCAGCTACCACCACGAGATCGCGAGCCTCTTCGGCCGCGACGGCGCCTGGGGCACCTGGGTGCACCGCTGGACGGCGGAGGAGGGCCGGCACGGCATCGTGATGCGCGACTACCTGCTCACCTCGCGCGCTGTCGACCCGGACAAGCTGGAAGAGTTCCGGATGGCGCACATGGCGGAGGGCTTCGAGTCCGACAACCGCCACTCGATGCTGCACTCGGTGGCGTACGTCGCCTTCCAGGAGCTCGCCACGCGCGTATCGCACCGCAACACCGGCCACCAGTCGGGCGACCCGGTCTGTGACCGGATGCTGGCGCGGATCGCGACCGACGAGAACCTGCACATGGTCTTCTACCGGAATCTGCTGGGCGCGGCCTTCGAGATCGCCCCCGACCTGACGATGCAGGCCGTGCGTGACGTGGTGGTCAACTTCCGCATGCCGGGACACGGCATGCCGGGCTTCGAGCGGGCCGCCGCGCAGATGGCGATCGGCGAGATCTACAACATGCGGATCCACCACGACGACGTGCTCCAGCCGGTGCTGCGCTTCCTCAAGGTCCTGGACATCGACGGTCTCGGCCCGGAGGGCCTGAAGGCGCAGGAGGAGCTCGGCCTGTACATGGGCGGGCTGGACTCCGAGGCGAGCAAGTTCGACGAGAAGCTCGCGGCGCGCAAGGCACGGATGGCGGCGCGGGCGGCAGGCTGACCGTCCCGGCCGCTCCCACGGCCGCTCGGGTCATTCGTACGCCGTCACCCTGCCCAGGGCCGCATCGCGCACGTCCGCGTCCACATGGCGGCGCAGCTTCCGCAGCTGTACCCGCCACGGCTCGGTCCAGGAGGTGCGTGAGCCGGCGGCCGAGACGACCGTGACGGCGAGGAGGCCTTCCGTGTGGCCGCCGGCATCGGCGAGCTGCCTGGCGGCGGCGAGCAGCGTCCCGGTGTCGCCGGGCATCTGCCTGCCGCCGATCCGCTTCTCCAGCACGCCGGCGGTGCGCACGGCGAGTGCGGGGCGGCCCTCATGGAGGCTGACCAGTCGGCCGAAAGCAGCGTGCAGCTCTGCCGGTTCCGCGTTCAGGTCAAGGGATTCCACCAGCAGGGCCGCGGCCTGCGGGACGAAGGCGTCGTGGCGCGCCAGCAGCTCCGCGGCAGCCGTCAGTACCGGACGCAGCGCGCCGGGCCGCGACACGGTCTCCCGGGAGAGCCTCGTCACGAGGTATTCGACACGGCGGCGGGCGGGCCGGTCCCGGTCCGTCCCCGCGTCGTCCACGTCGTACGCGTCGTACGCCTCGTCCGCGGCCGCCGTATCGGCCGTTACCAGCGCCTGGAGCGCGCGCTCCACGGCACGGCCTGCTTCCGGGCCGGAAGGCGCGGCGGAGGCGAGCCCGTCCGCGGCGGCGTGCCAGGACTGCCGCGCGTCCAGCCGGGTGACCGCAGCCACCAGGACGGCCGAGGCATCGGGCGACCAGGGCACCCAGCGCGCGACCGCCTCGTACGCGAGCGCGGCGAGCTCCGTGTCCTCGGTGTCGCACACCTCCCGGACCAGGCGGGCGTAGCGGGGCCGGTCCGGCTCCGGCAGATCCATCGGCAGCACCCGGAGCACGGCGGTACGCAGCACCGTGTCGCCGGCCGCCGCTTCTTTCAGCAGCTGCCAGGTCCGTTCGTCGCCGAGCAGCGGGGCGGAGAAGGCCACACACGCGGCCCGCACATCCCGGTGCTGGTCCCGCACGGCGTACGCGTCGGCCAGCACTCCGGCCGCCTCGGGCAACGGCAGCCGGGTGGCCGCCAGCCGTACGGCCTCCTTTCGGCTGGTCACCTTGGTGGTGCCGGGCGCCAGTACGCCGCTCAGCAGCGCGCCGAGCAGTGACGGCCTTGCGTACCGGGAGGCGCGGGTGGCCGCGTACACGGCGACGCGCGCCCGGTCGCCGCCCGCGTGCGCGAGCAGTTCGGACAGCACCTCGGCGGGCCGGTCGGTCCACGCCAGTGCGGCGATGGCCGCCTCCGCGAGCACCACATCCTGCGACCCTGTCCAGCGGCGCGCCACGTCGGCGCCCACGTCCGGGATCCGCGCGGCGGACATGAGAGCGGACGCACGCGCGTACAGCGGAAGCGATTCGTCGTACGCCGCGCGCTCCAACTGGCGTGCGGCTGCACGCTGTTGACGTGCGGTCCAGCGCCGGACATCGACGCCCACCGGCACGGTCCAGTGGGTGCCCCTGGTCAGGAATCGCCCGTACGGCGGGGTGTCACCCAGCAGCCGGTCGAGCAGATCGGTGCGGCGCGTGCTCAACACCCGTACGACAGCGGGGAGTGCGGCGGCCGAGGGCTCGTGGTTGACAAGCCTCTCCACTCGCTGGTCACGTCCACCAGGCGGTTCGAGCCAGAGCCCAACTGCGGTCTGTGCGGTGGAGTTGTCGCCGAACCGGACGGCCTGCCAGAGCAGATCCTGCAACTCCGGCATTCCGGCCGCGCGCCGGCCCACCGCGCGGGCGAGCGCGAAGGCGAGGCTGAAGTCGGCCTTCTCCGCGCCCGCCTCGATCCAGGGGCGCAGCGCCTCGAAGACCGCGTGCTCCTGGCCGCGGCGCAGGGTGCGGTCCAGCCGGCCGAGATCGGCGCCGCCGGTGCTTCCCGAGATTCGTACGAGGGTGCGCAGCGCCCAGTTCACCAACTGCCGCCGGCCGGTTGCGGCATGCTCGCGCAGCACGGCGATGGCGAGGCGGCTCAGCGCCTGGCGGGTGTCCGGGGAGGAGTCGCGGGCTGCCACGGCGTCGGTGGCAACGCGATCGAGGTGCGGCTCCGCGTCCTCGGTGAAGAGTGCGGGCGGGGTGGCGGCGAGCGCGTGCATCGCGGCCGAACGCACCGGGTCCTGCTCATTGCACAGCCGAGACATCTCGTGCAGTACGGCGGTGACGGCATCGGGGTCACCGGAGCGCCCGGCGTTGCGGATCAGCAGCGGCCAGGCCTCGGCACGATCCTCCGCCGACGCACGCTGCGTGGCCGCCACGAGCTGCTCGCGCGCCTGCGCGACGGGCAGATAGGACTCGGCGAGCAGCACCGAACTCCAGCCCGCTCCACGCTCCTTGGCCCGGTCCGCCGTCCGGCGCGCCTCCCCCGCCACATAACTGCGCGGCAGTACGTCGAGAAGCTCGGCGTTCACAGTGCCCGCCTCGGACCCGCGCTCCGCGAGCACGGCCTCGTGGAAGGCTCCGCGGCGGGCCGGCGGGTGGGCTTTGACGAGCCGGGCGTACTCGTCGTAGTGGGCTGCCATGACCTGGCCCAACTCGACGAGCAGATCCTGCGGTGCGTGGCGTGCCAGGTGCCGCAGGACGGCCGGACGCAGCGATGTGCCGCGGCGGATGGCGTGGCCCTCGGGGACGAGCAGCATGCGGACTACGCGCGCGGGGTCGGCCCTGGTCAGCGCCGGGATGCTCGGGCGCAGCCGGACGGGCAGGGCCGCGGGTCCGTGCCGTACGAGCAGATCGAGGACGCGCAGCGGGTCGGCAGTGGTGACGGCGGCGACGGCATCGGCGTACCGCTGCCACCAGCCGTCGCGCAGCGCCTCGGGGAGCGCGGACAGTTCACGTTCCGCGGTGTCGAGGAGAACGCCGGGATGGCGGGTGCCGAGCCCCGTCCAGCCGCGTACGGCATGGAACAGGGCGGGCAGCAGCCGCGCGACGGTCCCGGCCCCGCACCCCGGCAGCAGCCGCGCCGCCTCGACGTCGCCCCAGGTCTCCCTGATCCCGTCGATGACGCGGTCGGCGAGCGCGGAGCGGCGCGCGGCGACTATCGCGTGCAGCAGCTGCCTGCGTACGGCGGCGGGGGCGTCGTGGAGAGCGGCGACGAAGGCGTCGTCGGGCACGCCGAGGCCCGTGGCCACACGCAGGGCCTGGCCGCGGACGAACGAGTCCGGGTCCGCGAGCCGGGCTCCGACCCACTCGGCGTCCCCGCCCACGGCGGCCGCGACGACGGCGACACCACGCTCATAGGGGCCGCGCTCATCGAGCTCGGCCACCAGCGGTCGCAGCTCCGCCGGGTCCATCTCTCTTGCTTTCGCGGCGAGTTCACTCATGCGCAGCGGGTACGGAAGGGGATCGAGCGCGTCCAGCAGGCGGTCCGCCTGGTGCAGGGGAGTGTGAGCCATGGAGGGATTCTGCCTGCTGAGTCGTCACGGCGGGCGGTCAGGTCGTCGCCAGGCGCAGCGTGAGCGCGGCGATGGCGAGGACGAGGGGGATGGCCGCGTTCGTGGCGGGGTCCCGGAGGCCGGCCAACCGACCGTACGGTGCGCGGCGCAGGGCGTCGACGAGCGGCAGCGCGCCTCGGCCGCTCAACTGGGCTGCGGACGCCTAGGAGTTCGCCAACACACCGAACGCGATCAGCAGCGCTTGGGCGAGCACCGCGAGACCGGCCGGGGCGAGTCCGGTCTGTACGAGATCGAGGGTGCGCAACGCGGCGGCGGGACGAGGCGGGCGGGCCGAGGTCCGCCGCCTCCGCCGGGCTCAGTTCTGCGCCTGCTTGAGGCGGTACCGCTCCTTCTCCGACAGCCCGCCCCACACCCCGAACCTCTCGTCATGAGCCAGCGCGTACTCCAGGCACGCCACTCGCCCCTCGCACGCCCCGCACAGCTGCTTCGCCTCTCGCGTCGACGAGCCAGGGGCCGGGAAGAAGAATTCCGGGCCCGCCTGGGCGCACAGCGCGGTCTCCTGCCAGGAGAGTTCTTGGTCAGTGGTGGTGTTGATCGGCATGCGGGACACGTTCCCCCGTACCGATAAACGCCGGGTCAATGAAGCATCAACGACCCCATGGTTTTCGGCCACCGCCCCCGCATCAGCCCTCCGTCTGCACTCCCTGCATCACCGCGAAGCGCGCGCCCGCCGGGTCCGCCAGTTTGGCGAAGCGGCCCACGCCCTCCATGTCGACCGGAGCCATCCTGACCTTGCCGCCCAGCTGCTGCGCCTTGGCCACCGACGCGTCGCAGTCCTCGACCTCGAAGTACGGCAGCCAGTAGGGACCGTCCGTCTCCACCGGGTCCGCGGCCAGTGGGACGATGCCGCCGAACATCGCCTCCGCGCCCGCGCCCGCCGGGTTGACCATCGTGTACGAGCCCGTACCGTCCGGCAAGGGCATCGTGGACGTCTCCCAGCCGAAGATTCCGTTGTAGAAGTTGAGACCCGCGCCCGGGTCGTCGGTGTACAGCTCCGCCCAGCACAGCGTGTTGGGGTCGTTGACGACATCCAGGCCCTTGATCTGACCCGGCTGCCATGTCGCGAAGCCCGCGCCCGCCGGGTCGGTGAAGACCGCCATGCGGCCCATGTCGAAGACGTCCATCGGCTCGAACAGCACCGCGCCACCGCCCTGCTCGACCGCCTTGGCCGTGGCGTCGGCGTCGGGCGACTGGAAGTAGAGGGTCCAGCCCGGGCCGCCCTGCTCGGGGCTGACCGTCATGCCGCCCGCGACGGTCTTGCCGTCCAGCTGGTACATGCCGTAGCCGCCGGCCTCGGGGCCCGCAGACTGGAAGGTCCAGCCGAACAGGCCGCCGTAGAAGGCGTTCGCCGCCTCGATGTCGGGCGTGCCGAGGTCGAGCCAGTTCGGGGTGCCTGTGACAAAACGGGTGGTGAGCATGGTGCGCTCCTTCGAGGTGATCCCGCGGCCCTGTCGTGCTGAGTCTGCTACTGAACCCTGACGACCGCACCCAGTACGCCCCAGTACGCGATGACACGTCCCCGTACACCGCAGAAGCCGGATGTTCCATTACGCGACCACCCTCCGCACATGCCGGCTTCCCGACCCCGACTCTCGGGAGCAGCCGAGCAGTGGATATCCGCACGATCGTGCGTTCAGTACCATGGCGGGCATGAGCAGCGGCAGCACACGCACGGACGGACGCGTCGAGCGCGGCAACCAGACCCGGCGGCTGGTCCTCGAGCGCACGACGAACATCGCCTCCGCGGAGGGCCTGGAGGGGCTTTCCCTCGGCCGTATCGCTACCGAGCTGAAGCTCAGCAAGAGCGGCGTCTTCGCCCTCTTCGGCTCCAAGGAGGAGCTCCAGCTGGCGACGGTACGGGCGGCGGTAGACGTGTACGTCGACCATGTCGTACGGCCGACCCGCGAGCTGCCGCCCGGGGCCGCCCGAGTAGGGGCGCTGTGCAGGCACTGGCTTGACTACTCCGCGAGCCGCGTCTTCACCGGCGGCTGTTTCTTCCACGCCGTCACCGCGGAATTCGACGCCCGCAGCGGTCCGGTGCACGACGCGATCGCCCAGGCCCGGGCGGACTGGGTGCGCTATGTGGAGCGGACCATCGAGGAGGCGCGGCTCACCGGCGGCCTCGACGCGGAACTCGACGTTCCGCAGCTCGCGTTCGAGATCATCGCGCTGATGGAGGCCGCCAACGCCGAGTCGGTGCTGCATGACGACGACTCGGCGTACGACAAGGCCGGGCGCGGCATCCTGAGCCGCCTGCGGGCCGCTGCGACCGACCCGGCGGAGGTGCCGCAGCAGCTCCGGAGCAGCTGACCGCCGACCACACACAAGCCCGCCGACCACGCACAAGCCCGGCGGACTCACACGGCGCGCGGCGCAACGGCCACAGCGTGCGGGTTCTACGTCCGCCCCTCGTGGACCACGGCCGCCTCGCCACGACCCGACACCGCGAAGTCCACGGCCTCGGCCACGACTTGGGGGTCATTGAGTATCCGGCGGTGCCCAAGGCCCCGGGTAGTGACAAGCCGGGCGCGCTCCCCGTGAGCAGCCGCGATGACCTGCGACTGTGCCGACGGCACCATGTCGTCGACCTCGTCGTGGAAGAGCAGGACGGGAACGCCCACCTCCTCGGGCCGGTAGTTGGCACTGAAGCGCCGCCATATCCCGGGCTCGCCCGGGAACAGCAAGCCCTCTATGCGGCCGCGCAGTTCGTCCTTCACCCTGTCGCGGAGCCCGAGGCCGTCGCAGAACCCGTCGAGGACAAAGTCGAATTCGCCGACGCCGCCGATCCCCACGATCCGGCGTGCCGTCACATCGTCGCGCAGCGCGAAGAATGCCGCGAGGACCCCGAAGGAGTGGGCGACGACGGCCTCGAAGTCGCCGTGTCGTGCGTGCAACTGCTGGATGATCTCGCGGTATTCGAGGATCGTGGTGGCACGGCCCTCGGAATCCCCGTGCCCCGGCGCGTCGAAGGTGACGGGGCTGTAGCCCTTGTCGCGCAGCGCGGTGATGAAGTCGCTGAGCCGGGAGCCTCGTGACGACCAGCCGTGAACCAGCAATACGGGGCGGTCGCCGTCTCCCCATGAATAGGTGACGACGCTCTTGCCGTTGACGGCCAGCCGGCCGGTGCGCGCCTTGGAGAGCAGTTCACGCTCGGACGATCGCGGCCGGCTGCGCCCGAGGGGGCGGGCGAAGACCGCGAATGCCATGCGCCCGGCCAGGCGGGGCGCGACATGAGAGGTCGCGTTGAGGGCGGTACGAAGCAGCGGAGCCATGGGGTGCATACCCGGTTCTCCTTGATCGGCCTATGATGTCGAAGACATTAGCACGATCGTTCGCACAGTTTCTTGGCCATACATCGAGGACGCGACGGAGCAGCTCTACGCGGGGGGCGCCGCTGGACTAGGTCGCTGGTCGACGGCTCTACAAGGCACTCGAAGGCGGCGACCTCGATCTGGCCGACGAGCTGTTCACTCCGGCCTTCGTCACCAGCGAAGGCCGGCACCAGAACGTCATCGGACCGCAGGGCTTCAAGGACGCCATCCGCGAGGTGCATGCCACCCACGCCGATCCGAGCTTCGAGATCCTGGACATGGTGGCCGAGGACGTCCGGGTCATGGTGCGCTGATGCATGCGGGCGACCCACAGCGGCGAGTTGATGGGCGTGCCCGCCACCGGACGGCAGGTGAGTATGGAGGCCTTCGCCCTGTTCCGCTTCGTGGGCGACCGCATAAGCGAACGGCACGCCGTCATCGACCGGCTTGGCCTCCTCCAGCAACTACAGGCCGACTAGGTTCGGTTCGGGCGATCATGTGTCGCATGATCGCCCGGACAGAGCTAATGGCCGTGCCCACCCGCCCCGGCGTCTGACTTCACGCCCGCCGCCGAACCCTCCGGATGGTGCGGCTCATACCCCGGAATCGTCCCGTCCGGCTTCGCCACCAGGAACAGCCCCGCCATCCCCATGTCCGAGTGGCTCTGGACGTGGCAGTGGTACATCCAGGCCCCCGCCCCCACGTGCTCGCCCGCGATGATCTGGAAGCCGAACGAGTCCGCCGGGCCCGTGATCTTGTTGTCGATCACGCGGCTGACGTCGGCCGGGCCGTCCAGCAGGCCCGTCCTGTTGTCCGCCCAGCGGTGACCGTGCATATGGAACGTGTGGTAGTACTCGCCGTGCGTGATCATGACGATCTCGACGCGATCCCCCACCGTGGCCTGAAAATTGGGGCTCGCGTTCGCCGGCTTGTTGTTGATCGTCATGTCGTTGAAGACGATGGTGAACTGCTTGTCCGGGAGGATGTCACCCTTCCTGCGGACCACCACCGGGCCGTAGAGGCCCTTGCGGATGCCTCCCGTGCCGTGGTCCGTGCCCACCACATGGTCGTGGTAGTGCCAGTAGCCCGCGCTGCCCGCGCGCCAGGTGCCGTCCGCACGTTTGCCCGGAGTGTGGGTGCGCCAGGTGTACGTGCGGGTGGCGCCGGGTTCGACATGGCTCTTGCTCAGCTTGGTGCCGTCGTTGGCGATGTCGTAGTCCACGCCGTGGGCGTGCAGGCTCACCGGCACGTCCATCGCGTTCTCGAACTCGATGTGCAGGGTGTCGCCTTCGACCAGTTCGATCAGCGGACCCGGGATCGACGCCTTGCCCTTCTCCAGGCCGTAGCCCATCTGACCGTCCGGCAACTTCTCCGCGTACAGCTTGAGATGGCGTATCTGGCCGCCGGCCGGGGCAGTCTTCGGTGCGCCAGCCGCCGACACGGCGCCGGTCGCGCTCGGGGCCGAAGCTAGTGACAACGATGTCACACCCGTCGCCGCGACCGCGCTCCCCGCCAGCAGTCGCCGGTTGAAGCTCCGTCTGTCCATGCCGAACTCTCCAGTTCTGTACGGAGATTGACGGGGCGCAACTGACCCCGGGGACGACCACACGGTAGCCGGGGGATCTTCGTTTATCCACACCAAGGACAAAGTTCGTGCCATCGCGGTCTTACCTATTGGCGAACCGCGAAAAGGGGTCTAGTTTCCAAGGCTGTTGTTGTGACCAAAGAGGGGTACGTGACCACATGCAGCGCGCACCACATCACAGGTCGAGATCCCGAAGAAGCGGACTGGCGGCGGCCCTTGGGGTCGGCGCACTGACCGTGTCCCTGCTCGGCGGCGGCGATGTCGCCGCGGCCAGGCCCTATCCGGAGCTGCCCTCGACAACGTTGTCTCTGCCGTCGCCTCCCGGCGGCCAGAATGTACGGGTCCTCGTCTTCCACGCCTCCGCCACCGAGGAGTCGCCGACCGTCAACGCGGGTATCGCGGCGATCGAGACCATCGGGCAGACCGGTCCGGCCGCGGGCCGGTTCAAGACCGAAGCCACCGACGACGCCTCTGTGTTCACCAATGCCACCAAGCTCGGCAGGTACAACGCGATCGTCTTCCTGACGGGCGGCGGCGATGTGCTCGACCCGGAGCAGGAAGCCGGGCTCGAGACGTATCTGGAGGCCGGCGGAGGTTTCCTGGGCATCCATGACGCGGCACGCACCGAGCCGTACTCCGACTGGTTCACCGGGCTGATCGGCGCCCGGCCGGCCGGCGCCCCGAGCGCGGTCCAGCGCGCGACGGTCGAGGTCGGCGACCGTCAGCATCCGGCCACCAAGTCGCTTCCGCTCCAGTGGAAGCGGCCCGACAAGTGGTTCAACTGGGCGGCCAACCCGTCCGGCAGCGTGCACACGGTGGCCCGCGTCAAGGAGAACTCGTACAAGCCCGGCACCGGCGCCAACGGCTGGGACCATCCCGTCTCCTGGTGCCGTGACTACGACGGCGGCCGCTCCTTCTACACCGGCATGGGCGGTACGGTCGACAGCTTCGCCGAGACCGACTTCCGCGACCATCTGCGCGGCGCCCTCGCCTGGACCACCCGTCTCTCGCGCGCCGACTGCAAGGCCACCATCAACGCCAACTACACCGCCGAGCGCGTCACCCAGCCCAACCAGCCGGGGCAGAACGACCAGATCGGCGAGCCGCACGGCCTGGTCACCGCCCCCGACGGCCGGGTGCTCTACATCGGGCGCGGCGGCGCCGACTCCAGTAAGCCCGTCGTGACCGACTGGAACAACCCCGACATGGGCAAGGGCCAGGGCGAGATCCACGTCTACGACCCGAAGACCAAGAAGGTCACGCTCGCCGGAGCCCTCACGATCTTCGGCAACAAGGGCGGCGGCGATGAGCTGATCAAGGTCGAGGAGGGTCTGCTCGGCATCGAGCTGGATCCCGACTTCATGACCAACGGCTGGGTGTATCTGCACTACACACCGCACTCCAGGATCAACCGTGACACGCATATGGCCGAGCGTCGGGTCTCCCGCTTCACGCTCGACCTGGCCACCGACAAGCTGGACCTGGCGAGCGAGAAGGTGCTGCTCAAGTGGCCGGTGCAGATCCACAGTTGCTGCCACGCGGGCGGCGGTATGGCCTGGGACTCGCAGCAGAATCTCTATATCGCCACCGGTGACAACAACTCCTCCGGTTTCAGCGGCGGTTACTCCGGCAACAACCCGGAGCCGAACTTCAAGGGCGTGTCCTTCGCCGACGCCCGCCGCACCGCGGGCAACACCAACAACTTCAACGGCAAGATCCTGCGGATCCACCCCGAGGACGGCGGAACGTACACGCTCCCGGCAGGCAACCTCTTCACGGGCAAGGAACCCGACGAGGGCGGCGGCAAGACCCGTGGCGAGATCTATGTGATGGGCGTGCGCAACCCGGCGCGTATCTTCATCGACAAATCGACGGACATCCTCTACGCGGGCTGGGTCGGCCCGGACGCCGGCGCGCCGTCGACGACCTGGGGTCCGGCGAAGTACGACACCTTCGCCGCCATCACCAAGCCGGGCAACCACGGCTGGCCGTACTGCATGGGCAACAAGCAGCCCTACCGCGACCGCAATCTGCCCGATCCGAGCAAGCCGCTCGGCTGGTACAACTGCGACGCCCCGAAGAACGAGTCGCCCAACAACGACGGCCTGGTGAATCTGCCGCCGATCACCTCCAACACCATCTGGTACTCGCCGCAGGGCGGCGGCGTGGACTATCCGCGCGACGCCAACGGGATCCCGAGCTACAAGACGGAGGAGCAGAAGATCCTGATGCCGTGGCTCAAGGGCGGCGGCCAGGCGACCATGAACGGTCCGGTCTACCGCTACGACGCGGCCGGCACCAGCAAGGACAAGTGGCCCTCGTACTGGGACGGCAAGTGGTTCGTCGGTGACTTCTACGACGGCGACCAGCCGCGGCACGCGGTGCTGACCGACCCGAAGACCGTGGGCATGGGCGGCATCCCGGTGCACGCCGAATCCCTGAAGAAGATCATCCCGGTGGGGGCAAGCGGCATTCGCAACCTCATGGACTGGAAGTTCGCGCCGGACGGCTCGCTCTACGTCCTGGACTACGGGCGCGGATTCTTCACCTCCGACTCCAGGTCGGCGCTGTGGCACGTGACGTACAAGGGCGGCGAGCCCACGCCGTCCGCCGAAAAGCTGGCACGGAAGGCAGCACGGTGAGACACCTGAGACACAGAACGGCGAGCTTCTGGACGGCCCTGCTGGCCGCGGTGACGATGGTTCTGGGGCTGACGTCCGCAGTCGCCTACGGCCAGAGCGACGACCGGGTCGCCGACCAGGTCCTCACCTGGACGGCCGGCGATCCGACCGACCGCTATCTCTCCTTCCCCACCACCGCGGTGGCGGGCAGGACGACGATCGTGTTCGAGAACAGCAAGGCGACCGGTAACACCACCGGTATGCCGCACACGCTGACCTTCGACGTCTCCGATCCCGAGTACAACAACGACGTACCGCTGAACATCCTCGCCAATCCCGGTGACGACCAGGGCGGCAGGCACACCGCCGAGGTCACGCTGACTCCCGGCCGGTACCGCTTCCACTGCACCATCCCCGGCCACGGCTCCATGCAGGGGATCCTGACCGTCACCGAAGGCGGCGGCGAGGACACCACCGCGCCCGACACGACCGCGAAGGTCGACGGCGACAAGAACGCGGAGGGCGCATACGTCGGCCAGGCCACCGTGACCGTGTCGGCGACCGATGCGGGATCGGGCGTGGACAAGATCGAGTACGTGGTCGGGGCTGACGGCCCCTGGCAGCCGTACACCGCGCCGGTCGTGGTCAACGAGGTCGGCACGCACAAGATCCGCTACCGGGCCAGTGACAAGGCGGGGAACGTCGCCGCGGAGAAGGCGGTCGACTTCGCGGTCGTCGCCCCGCCGACCGACGACAAGACACCGCCGGAGACCTCGGCGACGGTCAGCGGCGAGAAGAACGAGCAGGGCCAGTATCTGGGGATGGCCACGGTCACCGTGACCGCGTCGGACACCGGCTCGGGCGTCAACACCATTGAGTACGCGATCGGTGCGGCCGGCGCCTGGCAGCCGTACACCGCCCCGGTGATGGTGCACGAGGCGGGCACGCACAAGGTCCGCTACAAGGCGACCGACAAGGCCGGGAACGCGGCCGCGGAGAAGGCCGTGGACTTCACTGTCGTCACGCCGCCCGCCGAGGACAAGACCCCGCCGGTGACCTCGGCCGGGGTGAGCGGTGAGAAGAACTCCGACGGCGCGTACATCACCAGCGCCAAGGTGACGCTCACCGCGACCGACGCGGACTCGGGGGTCGACAAGGTCGAGTACTCCCTCGACGGCGGCCCGTACCTCGCGTACACCTCTCCCGTCATCGTCGACCGGGTTGGGTTCCACACCGTGCTGCACCGGGCGACCGACAAGGCGGGCAACACTTCCGAGGCTCAGAAGGTGTCGTTCACGATCGCGGAGGGCGGCGGGGTTCCGGCGCCCAACTGCCCGGAGTTCGACGAGCGGTTGACGGTGATCGTCGGCACGGTCGACACGGGTGTGCCCAACCGCATCACGCGCAGCCGCTGCACGATCAACGAGCTGATCGAGGACGAGAAGGACTGGTCCTCGCACGCGCTGTTCCTCAAGCACGTGGACAAGGTCCTCGACAAGCTCCTCGCGGACGGCGTCATCGACCAGCGCGAGCACAAGAAGATCTACCGGGCGGCCAAGCAGTCCGGCATCGGCAAGCCGGGCCAGAACACCGGCTACCGCCATCTGTTCGACGGTACGCAGGCGTCCTTCGGCAAGTGGCAGCATGTGGGCGGCGGTTCGTTCGGGCTCAACGCCGACGGTTCGATGATCAGCGGCACCACCAAGGGTGGCCTTGGCATGCTGTGGTTCCCGCAGCGGCAGTACGGGGACTTCTCGCTGAAGCTCCAGTGGCGGGACGACGCGCCGGGCTCCGGCAACGCCAACAGCGGTGTCTTTGTGCGCTTCCCGTACGTCCACAACAACCCGGAGGAGCCGCGTCCGGAGTGGGTCGCCATCAAGTACGGCCACGAGGTTCAGGTTCTGGACCGGCCGGACGGCGACATGTACAAGACCGGCTCGATCTACGGTTTCGACCGGGTGGGTCTGGGCGGTGCGGGTGTGACGCCCAAGGGCACCTGGAACGACTACGAGATCCGGGTGGTCGACCAGCACTACTCGGTCTACCGGAACGGCGTCCTGATCAATGAGTTCGACAACGCCGGCGGCCAGGAGTTCGTCCCGCCGCGCGGCGACGACCCGGGCACCGACGGCCGGCGGTACGCCTCCGGCTACATCGGGCTCCAGGTCCACGGCACGACGGATGTGATCTCCTACCGCGACATCCGGGTCAAGGAGCTCTGACACCGGACCTTGCCGGTCCTTGCCGGTCCTGCCGGACCTTGACCGACGAAGGCCCCCTTCCCGCGCCTAGGAGGGGGGCTTCTTCGCGCGGCTCGGCTGCACCCGCTTCGGCTCGCCCGGCATCTTGGGATAGTCCGGCGGGTACGGCAGGTCGCCCAGACCATGGTCGCGCTCGTCCTTCGTGGCCAGCTCCAGCAGGCTGTCCAGGGAGAAGGCGTGGTCGTCCATGTCCGCGTGCACATCGCCCAGTTCAAGAAAGCGCACGGGCATGGTGGCGATGTCGAAGTCGAGCGGCGAGACGTCGTCGATCTCGTCCCAGCGCAGTGGCGCCGAGACGGGCGCGTGCGGGCGGGGGCGTACGGAGTAGGCGGAGGCGATGGTGCGGTCGCGGGCGGTCTGGTTGTAGTCGACGAAGATCCGCGCGCCGCGCTCCTCCTTCCACCAGGCGGTGGTCACCCTGCCCTCCATGCGCCGTTCCAGTTCGCGGCCGACGGCGATGGCCGCGCGCCGTACCCGGGTGAAGTCCCAACGCGGTTCGATCGGCACGAACACATGGAGACCACGGCCGCCCGAGGTCTTGGGCCAGCCGCGCAGTCCGTGCTCGTCGAGGATGACGCGCAGCTCGTGCGCGGCCCTGACCGCGTCGGCGAAGTCGGTGCCGGGCTGCGGGTCCAGGTCGATGCGCAGTTCGTCGGGGTGGTCGACGCCGTCCCTCCGTACCGGCCAGGGATGGAAGGTCAGACAGCCGAGGTTCGCCGCCCAGATCACGGCGGCGACCTCGGTGGGGCAGATCTCGTCGGCCGAGCGTCCGCTGGGGAAGGAGATATGGGCCGTGGGGATCCAGTCGGGGAGGTTCTTGGGGGCGCGCTTCTGGAAGAACGACTCGCCGCCGACGCCGTCGGGGTAGCGCTCGAGGGTGGTGGGGCGGTTGCGCAGGGCGCGGGTGATCCCCTCCCCCACGACCAGGTAGTAGCGGGCCACGTCCAGCTTGGTGAAACCACGCTCGGGAAAGTAGACCTTGTCCGGACTGGACAGCCTTACGACACGTCCGCCGGCTTCCAGTTCCACCGCTGCACCCATGTGCGCCACGGTAGGCCGAGCGCGGATATGCCGCATATCGTGCAGAATCTGGAGCATGGATCTGCCCGTGATGCCACCCGTGAAGCCGATGCTGGCCAAGCCCGTGAAGAAGATCCCGCCGGGCATGCAGTACGAGGCCAAATGGGACGGCTTCCGGGCGATCGTCCACCGGGACGGCGACGAGGTGGTCATCGGCTCCAGGACCGGCAAACCGCTCACCCGCTACTTCCCCGAGCTGGCCGCCGATCTGCTCGCCAACCTTCCCGACCGCTGTGTCGTCGACGGCGAGATCGTCATCGCGCACGAGGGACGCCTCGACTTCGACCGGCTCACCGAGCGCATCCACCCGGCCGAGTCCCGGGTGAAGCTGCTCGCCGAGCAGACCCCGGCCAGCTTCGTCGCCTTCGATCTGCTCGCGCTCGGTGACGAGTCCCTGCTCGACACCCCGCTCGCCGAGCGCCGCGCCCTGCTCGCCGAGGCGGTCGCGGGCGCGCGGGCGCCCGTGCATCTCGCGCCCGCCACCACCGACGCCGCGCTGGCGCAGGAGTGGTTCGAGCGGTACGAGGGCGCGGGACTCGACGGGGTCATCGCCAAGCCACTGGACCTGCCCTACCGGCCCGATGCCCGGCTGATGTTCAAGATCAAGCACGAACGCACGGCGGACGCCGTCGTCGCCGGCTACCGCTTCCACAAGAGTGGCCCCGTCGTCGGCTCGCTGCTCCTCGGCCTGTACGACGACTCGGGCGCGCTCCAGCACGTCGGCGTCTGCGCCGCCTTCTCCATGAAGCGGCGCGAGGAGCTGATCGAGGAGCTGGAGCCGCTGCGGATGGATCCCCCCGCCGGCCATCCCTGGGCGGCGTGGACGGACGAGACCGCCCATGAGAGCGCCCGGCTGCCCGGCGCGCAGAGCCGCTGGACGGGCAAGAAGGACCTGTCGTGGGTGGCGCTGCGGCCCGAGCGGGTGGTCGAGGTGGCATACGACCACATGGAGGGCGACCGGTTCCGGCACACCGCCCAGTTCCGCCGCTGGCGTCCGGACCGCGAGCCCGCCGACTGCACCTATGCACAGCTGGAGGAGCCGGTGCGGTACGACCTCTCAGAGGTGCTGGCTCCCTGAGGTGACCCGGGTCCGCCGGGGCAACTCACCGCCCAGCGTGGGAAGTTCGTCGACCGGAGTCACTTCGGCCGCGCATTCGACAGCAGTGACGGGCCGCCACCGTCCGTCACCGTCCTTGCGCCTCAGGACGGCCGATTCGGGGGCCGGGCCCGCGTTCGCGTAAGGTATGTCGGCGGTGCCGCCGGAGGCGGCCGGCGCCGTTGTCCCTGACGATGTCGACCGGGACGCGGTCGGCGAGATCGCCGCGCCGTCTCGCCCTCTTCAGATCCCTGCGTACGCGCATGGTCTGCTCCCTTCGCCGCTCGCGGACGGGGAGTTGACGGGACCTCAGCACTTACCCGACCTCGTCCGGTACGTATGGAGGGGTGGCCGCCGACCGCCGGCGCCCGACACAGAAACAGAGAAGGAACTACACGTGACCGCGTCGCCCCTGATCCCCGTACCGATCCCTGATCGCGTCGCCGCGCTGATCGGGTCCTGCATGCCGATCCACGTCCTGCAGGCGGAGATCGACGCCGAGTTTGCGGCACGTGAGGTGTACCAGTTCCGCGGCCCGCTGTGCGCCGAGGACCGGACGGACCGGGAGCACGCGCTGTCCGCGCTGGCCCTGGCCAACAAGGTGCTGGCCGCCTACAACCCGCTGCTCATCCTCAAGCCGGGGCGCGCCCACTGACCGGGCTCACCCCACGGACGAACCCTGGAAGGCGCGGCGGTAGGCATGCGGGCTGGTGCCGACCTGGCGTTTGAAGCGGTCGCGGAAGGCGGTCGGTGAGCCGAAGCCGACCTGGGTCGCGATGCGGTCCACGGAGTGCGCTGTCGTCTCCAGCAGATACTGCGCCTGGCGGATACGGGCGCGGTGCAGCCACTGCAGGGGCGTGGTGGCCGTCTGTTCACGGAAGCGGCGGTTGAGGGTACGGGTGCTCATGCCCGCCCGCGCGGCGATCTCGCCGAGGCTGAGTTCACGCCGGGCGTTCTCCTCCATCCAGTGCAGCAGAGGTTCCAGGGTCGCGCCGTCCAGGCTCGGCGGCTGTTCATGGACGATGAACTGCGCCTGACCGCCCTCGCGTTCCAGCGGCATCACCGAGAGCCGCGCCGCGTCCGCGGCAACCGCCGAGCCATGGTCCCGGCGGATCATGTGCAGACAGAGATCGAGTCCGGCGGCGGCGCCCGCCGAGGTCAGGAACTGGCCGTTGTCGACATAGAGCACATCCGGGTCCACCTCGACCTCGGGGTGCAGGGCCGCGAGCGCGCCCGCGCCGAGCCAGTGGGTGGTGGCCCGCAGCCCGTCCAGCAGGCCGGTGGCGGCGAGGACGAAGGCCCCGGCGCAGATCGAGGCGATACGAGTGCCGCGGGCCGCAGCGGCCCGCAGGGCGTCGAGCGCCTCGGGCGGTACCGGCACGGTCGGGTCTGCGCAGCCGGGCAGGATGATCGTGTCGGCCTCGGCCAGCGCCTCCAGGCCCCACGGCGCGCGCAGCGTGAACGCGCCCGCGTCGATCTCGCCCGAAGGGGCGCAGACGCGGACCCGGTAGGCGGGCCTGCCGTCCGGCAGCCGGGTGCGGGCGAACACTTCGAGCGGGGTGGACAGGTCGAAGGCGATGACGCCGTCCAGGGCGAGTACGGCCACGGTGTGCATGGCCATAACGTAATCGCCGACCGGTTTCCGGCCAAGGGCCCCCAACAGCGCGGGCCTGCCATTTGCCCGAGTCGATCGCGCTGGCGAGAATCCGTTGGAAAGTGGCATTCATGCCACTGCCCCGCCCCCTGCCGCGCTCATTGGCCGTCGGACCGGCGCCCCAGCCGGGGCTGCCCCTCCCCAGGCAAGGACTGGCGCCGGATGCTCGTCCAGACCGTTCTGTTCGACGGCTTCGACCCGTTGGACGTCGTCGCTCCGTACGGAGTGCTCGGCGCCGGCGGCATGGCCGCCGGCCGCGGCACGGTCCGGGGTGCCCGCGGCACCGTCCCCGTCCTCGAAGGCCGGCCGGCGTGACCAAGTTCCTGCTCATCGTTCACGTACTGGCCGCGATCATCGCGATCGGCCCGGTCACGGTCGCGGCCGGCGCGTTCCCCGCCGCCGTCCGACGGGCGCGGGCCGAGCCCGACAGCGAAGGGGCGCACGGTGTCGTACATAACCTGCACCGCATCTGCCGGGTGTACGCCGTCGTCGGTGTCGTCGTGCCCGTCTTCGGTCTGGCGACCGCCAACAGCCTGCATGTCCTCGGCGACACCTGGCTGATCGTCTCGATCGTGCTCACCGCGCTGGCCGCCGGCATCCTCGGACTGCTGGTGCTGCCTGGTCAGAGTGCGGTCCTGGAGGATCTCGGGGCCGTCGCACCCGCCAGGCTCGCCATGTCCACGGGGGCGTTCGATCTGCTGTGGGCGACGGTCACGATCCTGATGATCGTGCGGCCCGGATCCACCACCGGGGCGTGACCCGCCCTGACCGCCTCCGCATACGTGCGGCCCGGGGCGGTGGGCCCGCCGCGCTCACTCCAGGAAGACACCGTCGACGTACACCCAGGCTCCGCCGTGCCGTTCGAAGCTGCTGCGCTCGTGCAGTTCGCCACGCTTGCCGTGGTGCCGGTAGCGGACCCGGAAGGTGACCGTACCGGAGGAGTGGAAGGGGCTGCCGTCCGTGGTCTGAAGGATCTCCAGCCCCTTCCAGTGCATGCCGGGGTCGAGTTCGAGGTGCGGCGGCCGGGTCGCCGGGTGCCAGGTGCGCAGCAGATACGCGGCGTCCTGAGCGACGAAGGCGCTGTAGCGGGAGCGCATCAGCAGCTCGGCGGTGGGGGCTGCGTGCTCGCCCGAGTGGAAGCGGCCGCAGCACTCGCCGTAGGCGGCGGGCAGCCCGCAGGGGCAGGGCGAGGTGTCGGTGAGGGCGGGCGCGTGGCCGCGCCCGGGGCGGGAGCTGCGTCGGGGCATGGGTCCATTTTCCAGCCATTGAACGAATAGGCCCACGCGTGGCTTCCGGGTCATGGGGGATCTCCGTATGCTCCTGCGCCGGACGCGACAGTTACCGTCGGTAAGGGGTGGGGATGGACCGGGTCGGCAGCACGCGACGCACCTTCATGGCGGGGGCCGCCGCGGCCGGCGGTACGGCAGCGCTGGCCACGGCTGCCACAGCGGCCACAGCCGCAGCCGCAGCCGCAGCCGCCGATTCAGCGGCGGACGGCGGCTCCCGCGCCGCGCAGTCTGTCGCCGTACTCGGCGGCGGGGTCGCCGGACTCACCGCCGCGCACGAGCTGGCAGAACGCGGCTTCAAGGTCACCGTCTACGAGCGCAGGGCGCTCGGCGGGAAGGCCCGCAGCATGGACGTCCCGGGCAGCGCGAGGGGCGGCCGCCGACCGCTGCCCGCCGAGCACGGCTTCCGCTTCATCCCCGGCATCTACCACAACCTGCCGGACACGATGCGGCGCATCCCGTTCCCGGGAAATGCCAACGGTGTCTGGGACAACCTGGTGGCGCCGTCCGAGATGTCCTTCTCCCGCACCGGGCGCGAGGACTTACGGATCCCGCTGCCCTGGCCGGGGCACAAGCCGGCCGAACTCACCCTCGACGAGATCCGCCGCGCGCTGACCGCCGCGCTCGACACCGTCCTGGGCATTCCGGCCCTTGAGACGGCGTACTTCGTGAACCGGGGTCTGGTCTTCCTCACCAGCTGCGACGAGCGGCGCGACGAGACATGGGAGCGCACGCCCTGGTGGGAGTTCATCAGGGCCGAGCGGATGAGTTACGACTACCAGCGCATCCTCGCCGTCGGCCTCACCCGGAACATCGTCGCGACCAAGGCCGAGGAGGCCAGCACCCGTACGGTCGCCACCCTCCTCGAAGCCTTCGTCTTCAACGCGCTCGGACGGGGCGCCGACGGACCGCTCGACCGGATTCTCAACGCCCCCACCAACGAGGCATGGATCGACCCCTGGGTCCACCATCTGAAGAAGCTGGGCGTCCAGTTCCGTATCGGCTGGACGGTACGGGAAGTGAGGTACGGCACCGGCCGGGTCACCGCGGCGGTGATCGAGGACCCGCAGGGCGTACGCCAGTCGGTGAGCGCCGACCAGTACGTCTCCGCGATGCCGGTGGAGCATGCCCGGCGGACCTGGAGCGCCGAACTGCGCGCGGCGGACCCGCAGCTGGGGCGGTGCGACAACCTTCGGACGGACTGGATGACGGGCATTCAGTTCTATCTCACCGAGAGCGCGCCGCTGCTGCACGGGCACCTCAACTGCATCGATTCGCCCTGGTCCCTGACTGCCATTCAGCAGGCCGGGCACTGGCCCGCCCACAACTTCCCTGCCGACTACGGCGACGGCGTCGCGGTGGACTGCCTGTCGGTCGACATCTCCGAGTGGGACAAGACCGGCATCCTGTACGGGAAGACCGCCAAGCAGTGCACCCGTACAGAGGTCGCGCGGGAGGTGTGGGCCCAGCTCAAGGCGGCCGTCAACGACACGGGCCGCACGGTCCTCAAGGACAGCGCGCTGCACTCCTGGTTCCTCGATCCGGGCGTGGACGGCCTCGGCACCCCGAATCCGACCAATGACGACGAGCTCCTCATCCACCCGGTCGGCACCTTCCACAACCGCCCCGAGGCCGCCACCCGGATCCCCAACTTCTTTCTGGCCGGGGACTACGTGGCCGTCGACATCGACCTGGCGACGATGGAGGGCGCCAATGCCTCGGCCCGCGCGGCCGTCAACGCCTTGCTGGACCGGACCGGTTCACCGGCGGCCCGCTGCACGGTGAAGCCGCTCTTCCGTGCCCCCGAGGTCGAGCTGATGAAGCGTCACGACCGCACCCGCTACCGGCTGGGGCTGCGCAACGCCTTCGACCTGGGCTGATCCACTCCCCTATGTACGCACACACCGAGGTGAGCCGGCAGACGTTCATCGAGCGGGAGAAATCCAGACGGCCGGTGTGCCCGGGACCCACCCCCGGGCACACCGGCACCCACCCCCTCAGTGGTGGCCGTGGCTGCGCGGGTACGCGTACCCCACCTGGATCTCGTCGATCTGCAGCTGCTTGTAGAACCGCGGCACCGTCTCCTTCGCCCAGGTGCTGTCGATCTCCAGCTTTATGTAGCGCGCACGGACGCCGAGGTCGAGGAAGCGGGTCCCGCGGGCGCTCTCCAGGACGCCTGCCTTCACCTGACGCCAGGTCGCGCCGTCGTTGCTCACCGAGACCGTGTAGTCCTTGATGCGGGCGGAGTCCTCGGCCCTGCCGAAGGTCTCCCGGTTGTAGGTGGGCGACCATTCGCGCTGGTTGAGGGCGAGGTACTGAGCCTTGCGCACCCTGCGGAGATCGAGGGTGAGCGAAGCGGGCAGGGCGCCTGCGTTGTCGTAGTACGTCGTGAAGTCGCCGTCGGTGAGGGCCGGGACGCCTGCACTGACCGAGCCCGTCGGGTAGACGCCCTGGCGATGCCGGCCGGTGTCGACGGTGAAGACGGTGTCGTACGCGTCCCAGGCGCTGATGCCCTTGATGGTGAGGCTGCCGCCCTGCTGGTCGAAGGCCATGCGCTTGCCGGTGCGCAGGTCCGTGACGCGCTTGACGCGATAGCCGTTGTCACGGATCCTGACCTCGTCACCGCTCGTCGGCCGGGTGGTGACATGCACGTACTGCCGGGTGCGGTCGGTCTTGCTGATCGTGAGGTAGCCGAACGCGCCGCTGTTCCACGCTCCCGGCTGCATCCCGCCGTACATATAGCCGCCGCCCTCGACGCCGGAGAGGGATTTCCAGATCGGCGGGAGGTAGCCCTGCATGAAGTCGGTGAACTTCTGCTGCTGGGGCGGGAGTTTGCCGTTCACCATGGCGGTGAGGTTCATCAGAGACTTGATGGAGGTGCCTGCGTTGGCGACATAGCGGCCGACATTGAGTGAGGTGGTGACCGGCCGGTCCTGGCCGTCGTACCACCAGGAGCCGGTGTCCGGGACCTTGTAGCAGGACTCTGTCAGCCGCGGCATCGGGGTCCAGATCGCCGACGGCTGGTCGTAGGGCGGCGTCATCCCGGTCTTCTGCTCATGGGACACCATGTCCATGATCGGGGTGTCCTCATTGTTGTTGCTGAGCGTCATGTCGGGGCGCTGCTCCCGGATCTGCTCGTAGAGCTTGTGCTCCTCCCAGTACGCGTTGTCGTTGTCGATCCAGAAGCCGGACAGCTTCGGGTAGTTGGTCATGACCTCGAAGAAGTTGTCGTAACTGAACTCGCCGAAGCCCGGGCGCTGAGTGAGGTCGACGTCCTTGCCCTTGTGGGCGGAGTAGGCCTGGGAGTCGAGCGTCTCGAAGCCCTGCTCCTTGTGCCACTGCGGGTCGTCGGTCATATAGAGGATGACCTTGAGGCCTTTGGCATTGGCGGCCTTGATGAGCTCACCGAGGATGTCGCGCTGGGTGGAGCAGCTGCCGGGGATCTTGGACGGCCAGGGGCGGGCGTAGCCGAGGCGTGAGTGGAAGGTCGCGAGGACGATGTAGCTCGCCTTGAGCTTCTTGGCCTCGTCGACCCAGTAGTCGGCGCTCCAGCCGCCGTCGGTGACGGCCTTCTCCCACTCTCGGCAGTCCTTGTGGATGGGGCGGGTGAACATGCCCCAGTGCAGGAAGAGTCCGGCGGTGGCATTGCGCAGCATCGCTTCGCGCGGCGGGCTGGGGGCTGAGGTCGCGGCAGCATCGACGGCGGCCGGCTCCGGCCGGGGCTGGGGCTGCGCGGCGGACGGGGCCGACAGCAGCAGCCCGCACAGGAGCGAAAGGACCGCTGCAAAGACCGCCCAGACGGTGCGGCGTCTCATGGGTACGTCACCTCGGTTCCGTTGACGAAGACCTTGCGGATGGTCAAGTCCCGTGCGGGACCGATGATGTTGGGGCTCGCCATGCTGGTGAATTCGCAGCGCTCGATATGGACGCCGACGAAGGGATCGGACTCCAGGCCCTCGAGGTTGATGGCGCGGCGAGCCCCGTCGTGGGCCATGTCCTCGACCTTGATGTTGCGGATGACCGCCGGCCGGCTGCCTTCCTGGTTGCTGTAGCGCGTGGTGAGGTAGATGCAGTCCCGGTCGATGGCGCGGCCGGTGAATCTCCGTACGTACACGCCGTCGATATAGCCGCCGCGTTTCTTGTTGGTCTTGATGAAGACCGGGTGGCGGGGGTTGAACCGGCCGGGGAAGTCGAGCGGGTTGATCCGGCAGTCCTCGGCGAAGACGTTGCGTACGCCGCCCGACATCTCGCTGCCGACCGCGATGCCGCCCCAGCGGCCCGAGAAGACACAGTCGCGTACGACGATGTTCTCGCTGGGCACGCCGACCCGTAGTCCGTCCTCGTCACGGCCGGACTTGACGGCGATGGAGTCGTCCTCGGTGTGGAAGCGGCAGCCGGTGATCAGGACGTCCGAGCAGCATTCGGGGTCGACGCCGTCGCTGTTGTTGATCCGGCCGATGACGTCGACGTCCTTGAGCGTCACATTGCGGCACAGGACCGGGTGGATGGTCCACATGGGCGGTTCGAGGACGGTGATGTCGCGCAGCAGGATGTTGCGGCACTTGTAGAACTGGATCATGTTGGGCCGCAGATGGTGCCCCGCACCGAAGACGCGTTCCTTGACGGGGACGCCCTCGGTGCCCATCCGGCGCAGCTCCGCCTGGTCGACCAGGGCGTGGCCGCCGGGGTCGCGCCAGCTCTTCCAGGGCCCGGCCATGCCCTGGCCGTCGAGGGTGCCCTTGCCGGTGACGGCGAGGTTCTTCTGCCCGTAGGCGTAGATGAAGGACGAGTAGTTGTAGCACTCGGTGCCTTCCCAGCGGGTGAGAACGACCGGCAGATAGTCCGCCGGATCCATGGAGAACAGGACCGTGGCCCCCTCCTCGACATGCAGGTCCACATTGCTGCGCAGCTGGATCGCGCCGGTGAGGAAGCGGCCGGGCGGCACGATCACATGGCCGCCGCCCGATCGGTTGCAGGCCTTGATCGCGGCGCCGAAGGCCTCGGTGTTCTTGATGACGCCGTCGCCGACCGCGCCGTAGTCGGTGATGTCGAAGCGCCGCTTGGGGAAGGCCGGCGGGCGGATCCGGGCAAGGATCTGCGGGACCTTTTCCCACGGGTCGCGGGCGAGACGGGAGACGGTGGCCTCGGCCGCCGCGACCGTGTCGGCCGAGATCGCCGACGGGAGGAGCGCGGCCGCGGCCACAGTGCCCGCGTAGGTGAGAAAGGAGCGTCTGTTGGTGGGGAACGGCTGCACGGATGTCACCTCTCAGGCATTCGGGCGGGGTACGGCGATCAGGTCGTAGCGGTCCCAGCCCTGCGAAATGCGGGTGTAGTACTTGTCCGCCTCGGCCGCGTCGCGGATCCAGTCCCATTCGCCGGTCTCCGCCTTGTCCGGGTAGGCACGCATCTCGTCCGCGATCTTCTTGGACTCGTCGAGTCCGCTCCAGATCAGCCGTTTCATCGGCTCGGTCTGCTGCTCGGGTCCCTGGACGTAGACGCGGTAGCCGAAGTAGGCGGAGGTGATGGCGAGATGGAGGCGGGCGGTGAGCAGGGTCCGCTCGAAGTAGGCGTTCAGCTGCCGGTAGTGGACGGCGGACAGCTGGGGCTCGGCCCGCTGGATGTCGCGCAGCGCGGCGCGCGCCAGCCGCACTCCGTACGCCTTCTCCTTCAGCACATACCGGAGGTACTCCTGGTTCATCGTGTTCTTGTCGGTGAGCCAGCCGTTCTGAAGGACGTACGGGTTCTCCCGCTTCATCGTCGCCGACGTCTTGCAGTAGGCCGGCGCGAGATGCTCGATGACCCCGGTCCAGAAGTGGAACTTCTTGTTCACCGTGTGGCGTACATACGTCACGGGCGGGTCGATCCACTTGCCGGAGATGCTCCGGTCATAGCTGGAGCAGTACGGGTCGTAGTCCAGGCGCGAGTGGTTGGCGTTGTTGGTGCCGAGCGTGTACAGCGTCGAGGTGACGATGTCGTACGACTTCGAGAGCGCGGAGGCGACCTTGGGCGCCGCTCTCTTGCCGTAGGTGCGAGCGGCGAATTCGCGGTACATGTCCTCGGGGCGCGCCCGGCGGTCCTTGTCGGCCCGCGCCAGCGCGTAGAGGTTGATCTCGGTGGGGGTGCCGACGATCCTCGACTCCTTGTAGCGGTCGGTGCGCGCCACATAGCCGATGACGTTCGGCTGTTTCTGGAAGTACCGCATCCGGTCGACGTGTTCCTCGGTGAACGCGTTCGCGATCTTGCCCTGGCCGTTGTACTCACCGGTGGTGTCGTACTCGACGAGCACCGGGCGCTTGATGCGGGTGACGGTGGTGTCGACGGGGTGGGTGAGGAAGAAGTCGTGCGGCTGGGCCTTGATCATGACCCGGGCGGCCTTGTTGGTGACCAGGTCGATGGCCTTGATGGTGCGTTCCATCTCCTGCGGGAAATAGCCGAAGGTCCGCAGATAGAGGCCCAGGCCGCGCTCCTCGTTCACCACGTCGGCGACCTGGTCGACGAGGTAGGCGAGTTTGGCCTCCTCGGTCCTGAGCCTGGTGGAGTGCTGCCGCTCGACGCGCGCCCCGGTCTCGATGAAGGTCAGGACGACGGCATCGACGTCCGGGACCATGTCGAGCATCTGCCGGTAGTCGTCTTTGAACCACTCCCAGAAGGCGGGGTTGTCCAGATCGATGGTGCCGTCGGGGCCGGTGCGGAACTCGGCCGGATAGTAGTCCAGTTTGTAGAGCGCGTGGTCCCAGATGGCCACTTCGCCGATGCCCGCCCGGTGTGCGGCGGCGGTGATGCGGTTGGCCTGGACGCGCTTCTTCTCCTCCCGCACCTCGCGCAGGTCGTGCACGATCTCATGGCTGATCTGGAGGTGGCTGATGTCGTACTTCGGGGCGGCGGCGATGACTTCGTCTGCGCCCTTGTCGCTGTCGGAGAGGATCGTCCAGCCGCGGACCGGGGAGACGCTGTGATCCTGCGGATCGGGACGGCCCTTGGCGCCCACGGGCTGGACGGCGCCGGCCAGGGCGAGGCAGAGGACGGCGAGCAGGGTCACCAAGCGCCGAACCGTTGCCCGGCCTGTCGGAGCAGTCATGATCATGACATCTCAACCCCGTTCACGGAGACCTTGTGGAAGGTCAGGTCGTCGGTGAAGGCGATGGCGTCGGGGCCGCGGACCCCGGTGAAGGTGCAGTGGGAGAGATGGACGCCGCGCAGCCGGTCCGTCTCCAGGCCCACCAGATTGAGGACCGCGCGTGCGCCGTCGATCTCCATCTCGGAGAGATGGATGTTCCGTACGGAGACGGGCAGCGTGCCGCCCTCGCCGTTGTTGTAGTTCATATTGACGAAGGCGACTTCCCGCTCCACCGCGCGTCCGGTGAACTTACGCACGTAGACGCCGTCGACAAAGCTGCCGCGCTTCTTGCTCGCCTTGACGTAGAGCGGGTACTTCACCGGGTAATGGCCCGGGAAATCAAGGGGGTTGACCCAGCAGCGCTCGGCGAAGACGTTCCGTACGCCGCCGGACATCTCGCTGCCGACCGTGATGCCGCCCCATCGGCCGGAGAAGGCGCAGTCTTGGACGACGATGTTCTCGCTCGGCACACCGACCCGGTGGCCGTCCTCGTCCCGCCCGGACTTCACCGCGACGCAGTCGTCATTGGTGTTGAAACGGCAGCCGGTGATGTGGACGTAGCTGGACGCCTCCGGGTCGCAGCCGTCGGTGTTGTAGAGGATGCTCTCAACGGTGATGTCACGCACCGTCACATTGGTGGAGAGGACCGGATGCACGGTCCACATCGGCGGATCGACGATCGTCAGATCGCTGACGAGCACATTGCGGCAGCGGTTGAACTGCACCATTTTCGGCCGTAGATAGTGGCCCGCGCCGAAGACCCGGTCCTTGACCGGTACGCCGGTGGAGCCCATCTGGCGCAGCAGCTTCTGATCTGGGCCCTGCAGGCCACTGGTGCGGTACCAGCTCTCCCACGGTCCGAGGCGGGCCTGGCCGTCGAGAGTGCCGCGGCCGGTGACGCCGACGTCGTGCTGTCCGTAGGCGTAGATGAAGGGCGAGTAGTTGTAGCACTCGGTGCCCTCCCAGCGGGTGAGCACGGCGGGCAGGAAGTCGGCCGGGTCGGGGCTGAAGGCGAGGGTGGCGCCCTCGCCTACATGCAGGTCGACATTGCTGCGCAGATGGATCGCGCCGGTGAGAAAGGTGCCCGGCGGGACCACGACATGGCCGCCGCCCGCCTGGTGACAGGCGGCGATGGCGGCGCGTATGGCTGCGGTGTTCTTCGTCAGCCCGTCGCCCACCGCGCCGAAGTCGGTGACGTCGAAACAGCGTCGGCGGAACTTCGGCGGGCGAATACGGGCGAGGATGCGCGGGACCTGTCTCCAGCCGTCGGCGGCGGCTTGTGCCGCCCCGGCGGAACCGGCGGCGGCGGTGGGCAGCAGCGTGCCCGCTGCCAGCACTCCGCCGGCCTTGAGGGCCGAGCGGCGCGTGTGGTGCGAATCGTGCGAGTCGTGCGCGTGTTGCGAGTCGTGCGCGTGTTGCGAGTGGCGCGAGTGGTCTGCATTGTGCGGATGCATGGCACATCACCTCTCCATAGGGGGGTGGGGAAAGGGGCGCGGGCGAGGTCAGCGGGCGGTCCGGTCCTCCTTCACGCGGGTCACCAACTGCGTCGGGTTCACAAAACGCAGCGCGATCACCAGCAGAACCAGCATCGACAGCGTGTACATCACGGCCATCGCGTCGATCGACTGCTGTGTGCGGATTCCGGCGGAGAACACCGCGTAGTACAGCGCCACGATGAGGGTCTGGCTGTCGGGGCCCGCGGTGAGCAAGGTCAGCTCGAACATGCCGACCGTCCTGACCAGGACGAGGACGGAGGCTGCGAGGATTCCCGGCACCAGCAGCGGGGCCAGGATGCGCAGCAGGACCGCGCTGGTCCCGGCCCCGCACATCCGGGCCGCCGCCTCGATCCGCGGGTCGATCTGCTCGATGAACGGCGTCATCGTGAGCACCACGAAGGGCACCGAAGGCACCAGATTGGCGAGCACCACGCCGGTCAGCGTGCCCGCCAGCTGGAACTTGTAGAGGACGGTCGCGAGCGGAATGCCGTACGTGATCGGCGGGACCAGGATCGGCAGCAGGAACAGCAGCAGCACCAGCCGCTTGCCGGGAAAGTCGCGCCGGGCGAGTGCGTACGCGGCGGGCACGCCGACGACCACCGAGACGGCGACGACGAGTACGGAAGCGAGGGCCGTGGTCCAGAAGACCTGGCCGAGGGAGAACTCCCGCCAGGCCGATCCGTACCACTTCGTCGTCCAGCCGTCCGGCAGCCAGCTGGTGAACCAGCGGGTGCCGAAGGAGTCGACCAGCGGTACGCCGATGACCCCGGCGAGGTTGATGAAGAAGAAGCCGAAGACGAGGGCTGTCACCCAGGTGACGGGCCGTCCGAAACGGTGCTTCGTGCGCTCGGGGTCTTCAGGTGCGGTGCGTTGGTCGCGGGTGTCCAGGACGTCGGCCATCAGCCCTTGCCTCCCGTGGAGCCGCGGTAGAGCATCGAGCGCCAGGCCAGCACCAGGATCACGACCGCCATCATCACCGCGGCCATCACCATCGCGATCGCGGAGCCGAGGGAGTAGTCGAACTTCTGGAAGGCCGCCTGGTAGGCCTCGATCGAGATCACGTGCGTACTCCCCCGCGGGTCGCCGACGAGCTGCGCCGACGGGAAGACCGCGAAGGCGAGGACGAACGAGAGGCAGAAGGTGATCGCAAGCCCCGGGGCGAGCAGCGGCAGCATCACATGGCGAAAACGCTGCCGCCGGTTCGCCCCGAGCGTCGCCGCCGCGTGCTCGAGGCTTGGGTCGATGCCGGTGAGATAGGAGAGCGTGAGCAGATACGAGAAGGGGAAGCCGGTGATCACCAGCGAGGCGAACACGCCCCAGTAGTTGTGCACAAGGTTCAGCGGCTGGTCGATGAGGCCGATCCCCAACAGAGCTTTGTTGAGCCAGCCGTTGGGGCCGAGGTAACCGAGCAGGCCCTGTGCGGTGAGGACCGTGCCGAGGGTGATCGGCATGACAAGCAGGGTGGTGATCAGCCGTCGGCCGCGGAAGGGGCCGCGGGTGCGGAAGGCGACGGGGACGGCGGCGAGGCAGTTCACCAGGGCGACGGGCACGGCGAGTTCGAGGGTGATCCAGATCGTCTCGCGCAGATACGGGTCGGAGAAGAACTCCCGGTAGTTGGCGAGCGCGCCATCGCCCTCCTGGGGCTGGAAGGAGAGCTGGAGCCCGTAGAGAAAGGGGTAGCAGAAGAGCAGTACGAGAAAGAGCGCACCGGGAGTGAGGAGGAGCAGCGTCCGGTCAACTCCACGTTCGGCAAGGCGGTGCCGCAGCGCGGGCCGGGCGCCTCGACCGACGGGCGGCGCAGGTGCGCGGGTGGTGGTCATGGGGTCCCCCTTGCGGGGCCGCCCACCGCGACGGCGCTGGGCCGCAGGGCCGACTGAGCCGACGTCACGATGCCTCGTCGAGGCCGAACATGCCGACGGGCAGCGGCGGGCGTCGACCGGGCTGCGCCCGATGCGGCTGGGCCCGATGCGGCTGGGCCCGGCCCGCACGGACCGGCACTCGGTACTCGTCGGTGGGTCGACGCCAGTCGCCACCGGGCGTTGAAGCGTCCGGTGGCGAGACGGATACCTCGCCCCCACCAGCGGACCGGGTCCCGCAGAACCCGCGCGGTCACGACGTCACCGCCTTCTGGCGCGGTACGTCCTTCACCGGCGTCGGCGGTTGCGTGCCCTCCGGGGCGAAGACCAGCACCCTCTCCGGCGCTGCCGCGAGGTCCACCCGGTCGCCCGGGGCCAGCCTGCCCGCCGTGCGGAAGTGGACCTGCTGGCCGTCCGACAGCCTTGCCTGGACCGCGAGTTCACGGCCGTGGTACTCGACGACCTCGATGTCCGCCGGGATGCGCCCGGTGGCGTTCTCGCCGGCGACGTCCAGGTCCTCCGGACGTATCGCCGCGATGCCGGGGCCGCCCGCCGCGAGCGAGTCGCGGTCCAGGCCCGTCAGCCGCGCGTCCGCGAGCCGGAGCGAGAGCTCGCCGCCGGCCGTCGCCGTGACCGTGACGTTGAGCATGTTGCGGTAGCCCATGAAGCCCGCGACATAGCGGTTCGCGGGCCTGCCATACACCTCTTCGGGCGTGCCGACCTGCTGCATGAGCCCGTCGCGGAGCACGACCAGGCGGTCGGCGAGCGACAGCGCCTCCTCCTGGTCGTGGGTGACGTACACCGTGGTCAGCCCGAGACTCTGGTGCAGCCGCCGGATCTCGGTGCGCATCTCGAGACGGAGCGCGGCGTCCAGGTTGGACAGCGGCTCGTCCATCAGGACCAGCCGCGGCTCCAGGACGATCGCGCGGGCGATGGCGACGCGCTGCTGCTGCCCTCCGGAGAGCTGCCCGGGCCGCTTGTGGGCGTGTTCGGTCAACTGGACCATCTCCAGCGCACGGTCCGTCCGGCGGGCGATGTCCGCCTTCGGCACCTTGGCCATCTTCAGGCCGAAGGCCACGTTCCCGCGCACGGTGAGGTGCGGGAAGAGCGCGTAGTTCTGGAAGACCATGCCGAAGCCGCGGCGCTCCGGCGCGACATGGTCGATGCGTTCGTCATCGAGCCTGATCGCGCCGCCGGTGAGCGGCAGGAGGCCGGCCAGGCAGTTCAGGGCGGTGGACTTGCCGCAGCCGGAGGGCCCGAGAAGGGCGACGAACTCGCCGCCCCTGACCTCGAGTTCGAGATCCCGCAGCGCCGCGTGGCGTCCGAAGCTGCGGGAGACCTTGTCCAGCCTGAGCGTCGAGAACCGGGACATCAGCGACCCGCCACCTCGCGGTTCCACATGTCGAACGCCTTGACCTGTTGCTCCGCCGGCAGCGAGGGCTTCTTCGGGAACTGGTCGATCCACTGGTCGAACTCCGGGACGCCGAACTCCTTCAGCACCTTCTGCGACTTCTCCGGCGCCATCGTCAGCGGCACGTTCTTGATCGCGGGACCGGGGTAGAAGTACCCGTCGTCGTACGCCTTGGCCTGCTGCTCGGGTGTGAGCATCCATTTGATCAGCGCGAGCGTCGCGGACATGGTGTCGGCGTCGACGCCCTTGGGGACCACCGCGTACTGCGCGTCGGTCACCCAGGTCATCTTGTCGAAGTGCCCGGCCTTCATGTTCTTCGGAACGGTGCCGAGCGCCCGCGGGTTGATGTACCAGCCGGTCGTCGACATCACCATGTCGTGCTGGCCGGACGCCAGGTTCTTCATGGTCTCGGTGGTGCCGGAGCCGTATACGCCGACGTACTTGTCGAGCTCCTTGAGGTACGCCCACGTCTTGTCCCAGCCCTTGACCGGGTCGCCGGGGTCCTTGTCGCCGAGCAGATACGGCAGGCCCATCAGGAAGGTGCGCCCCGGACCGGAGTTGGCCGGGTCGGCGTACTGGAACTTCTTGGGGTGCTCCTTGGCCCAGGCGAGCAGCTCCTGGGGGGACTTCGGCGGGTTCTTGACCTTGTCCGGGTTGAACTCGATGAGCGGGCCTGAGGGGTAGTAGACGATCGCGGTGCCCTGGCCCTGCGCGAGCTTCTGCATCTCGGCGGCGGGCTCCAGATAGTCCGGCGTGCCGATGAGCGACTGGTGCTCCGCCATGGAGCTCCACAGCTTCTGCGAGAGTCCGGCGGCCAGACCGTCCGTCCCGGTGAGCACGAGGTCGATCTGGACACGGCCGGCCTGCTGCTGCGCCTTGATCTTGCCGGCCAGGTCGGGCGCCGGGGCCTTGGAGTAGGTGACCTTGCCGATGATGTCCGGGTGCTCCTCGACGAACTCGTCGATCATGCCCTGGGTCAGCTGGAGGTTCCCGGCGACATCCAGGATGTCGAGCGTCACCGGCTTGCCCGGCTTCGCCGGGATCTTCTGCGGGGTCTTGTCCTTGGACTCCGTACTCCCGGAGTCGGGGGCACCGCAGCCGGCGGCTGCCACCGCGAGCAGCAGTCCCGCGAGCGCGATCCTTGCTGAACGGTGGCGCAGTTGACGGGACATGGCGACTCGCACCCCTCTGGTGAGATAGCGCTTACTCGGCCTTGTGCCCGAACAAGGTCCACCCCGCCAGGAGCCGTGTCAAGAGAGTGCGCCGGTGGAACCGCGAACGCGCAGTTCAACGGGGACAGTTGCGGGCTCGATGTCCTCGTCGCCGCCCATGATGCGGCCGAGTGCCTCACCCGCGATCTGCCCCAGCCGGTCGCGCGGTACCGCTACCGTGGTCAGCGGGGGCGCGGAGAAGCGGGCCATGTCGATCTCGTCGAAGCCGGTCAGCGACATGTCGTCGGGCACCTTCACGCCCAGTTCGGAGAAGCGGGCGAGGACGCCGAGCGCGACGAAGTCGTTGTACGCGATCACGGCCGTGGCGCCGCTCTCCAGGGCCGCGGGGGCTGCCGCGTACCCCTCGTCGGTGGTGGACCCGCAGGGCACCGCGTGCACTTCGAGGCCGAAGGCCTCCGCGCCCGAAAGAGCGCGCAGCCGCTCGCCGTTGGCCCAGGCGTGCTCCGGGCCCTCGAGATAGACGACCTTGCGGTGGCCGAGCTGGGCGAGATGGCCGCACACGGCCATGATCCCGCGGAAGAAGTCCACCGTGATCGAGTGCAGCGCCAGGCCCGCGACCTGGCGGTTGGTGACCAGCATGGGGGTGCCGCGGCCCGCGAGCGCGGCGAGGTCGGCGCGCGGCATCCGGGGCGAACAGAGCAGCAGGCCGTCCGCGTAACGGATCAGGTCCTCTGTCAGCTCCCGTTCCACGTCAGGGTCTTCGTTGGAGTCCATCACCAGAACGCGGCTGCCGGCCTCGCGGGCCACGATGGAGACCGACTTGATGATGTCGTGGAAGTAGGGGTTCGCGAGATCGGGGACAAGCACGCCGATGGTGCCGGAGCGGCCGCGCGCCAGGCCCTGCGCGGCGGCGCTCGGCCGGTAGCCGAGGTCGCCGATGGCCGTCCTGACCCGCTCGGCGAGGACGGGGGCGACGGTGTCCACGCCGTTCAGGACGCGGGAGACGGTGGCGACGGAGGCCCCGGCTTCCCGTGCGACATCGGCGATCGTGACCCTTTTCGCACGCTTCGAGGCAACCATCAGGACGTTCTCCTTTGGCACGCACGGCTGAGAAACCGGTTTCTCGCCCCAGGAAAGTAGCAGAGTACGAGGCCGGCCGGACCATGGCCGACGAGCGGCCCACGACTCCGTACGACGACTCCGTACGACGACTCCGTGTGGCTGAAGTCCTTACGTACCTGTGACGGCACGGCGCGCGACGACGATCAGCGGGGTTTGCGGCCATAGCGTCGCCAGTATGCGTGTACTCGTCACAGGAGGCGCGGGCTTCATCGGCTCGCAGGTCGTCGCGGCCCTTGCCGCGCGCGGCCATGACCCGGTCGTACTCGACGCCCTGCTCCCGGCGGCACATCCGGAACCGCCGCCGCTGCCCGACGCCGAGTGGATCCTGGCGGACGTACGGGACCGTGTGCTGACGGCGCGGGCGCTGCGCGGCGTGGACGCGGTCTGCCACCAGGCGGCGATGGTCGGCCTCGGCAAGGACTTTGCGGACGCACCGGAGTACGTCGGCTGCAACGATCTCGGTACGGCCGTGTTGCTCGCGGAGATGGCCGAGGCGGGGGTCGCGAACCTCGTGCTGGCCGGCTCGATGGTCGTCTACGGCGAGGGCCGCTACGACTGCCCGCGCCACGGCCGGGTACGGCCGGGCCCGCGCGCCGCCACGGATCTCGCGGCCGGGCGCTTCGAGCCGCTGTGCCCCGAGTGCGGGGCGGAGCTGGCCCCGGGGCTGGTGGGCGAGGACGCGCCGACGGACCCGCGCAATGTGTACGCGACGACGAAGCTGGCGCAGGAGCATCTGGCCGCGGCCTGGGCCAGGGCGAGCGGCGGACGGGCCGTCGCCCTGCGCTACCACAATGTGTACGGGCCGGGGATGCCCCGGGACACCCCGTACGCGGGCGTGGCCTCGTTCTTCCGGTCCGCGCTCGAACGGGGCGAGGCGCCACGGGTCTTCGAAGACGGGCGGCAGCGGCGGGACTTCGTACATGTACGGGACGTCGCGGACGCGAATGCCATCGCCCTGGAGGCGGTGCGCGACCGGGAGCCGGGGGTGCTCACCGCGTACAACACGGGCAGCGGCACGCCGCACACGGTCGGCGAGATGGCGGCCGCGCTGGCTTCGGCGCACGGCGGTCCCGCGCCCGTGGTCACCGGGGAGTTCCGGCTGGGCGATGTACGGCACATCACCGCGGACTCGCGGCGGCTGAGGGCCGAACTCGGCTGGAAGGCGCAGGTCGGTTTCGTGGAGGGCATGGCGGAGTTCGCCACGAGCGGGCTGCGGGGTGCGGCGTCATGACCGCGGACGTGGACGTCGTCCTTCCCTGTCTGGACGAGGCCGAGGCGCTGCCGTGGGTACTGGAGCGGATCCCGCCCGGTTGGCGCGCGATCGTCGTGGACAACGGTTCGACGGACGGCTCGGACCGGATCGCCCGGGAGCTGGGCGCGACGGTGGTGCACGAGGAGCGGCGCGGCTTCGGCGCCGCGTGCCATGCGGGGCTGCTGGCTGCCGAGGCGGAGTATGTGTGCTTCTGCGACTGCGACGCCTCGCTGGATCCGGGGCTGCTGACCGGTTTCGTACGCCAAGTCGCGGAGGGGAACAGTGACTTGGTGCTGGGCCGCCGACGTCCGCAGGGCCGGGGCGCGTGGCCGCCGCACGCCCGGGCCGGAAATCTGGCCCTGTCCCGGATGCTGCGCCGGCGCACCGGCCTGCGGCTCCATGACCTGGGCCCGATGCGGGCGGCACGCCGCGACGACCTGCTGGCCCTGGACCTGACCGACCGCCGCAGCGGCTACCCGCTCCAGATGGTGGTCCGCGCGGCGGACGCGGGCTGGCGGGTGACGGAGGTGGACGTCCCGTACCTGCCGAGGTCGGGAAAGTCGAAGGTGACGGGCACATGGCGGGGCACGTGGGAGGCGGTCCGGGACATGCGGTCGGTGCTGTCGGGGCGGCCGGTGGGGAGCGGTGTTCGATGAGCGCGACGAGTGCGACGGGCACAACCGGCGCGACGGGTGCGACGGGTGCGACGGGTGCGGTGGGCGCGGTGGGCGCGCGGCAGCGGGCAATCCCCGGGGCGGCGCAGAGCCACGGCACACTGCTCGTCATTGCCAAGGCGCCCGTGCCCGGGCGGGTCAAGACGCGGCTCTGTCCCGCGTACTCCCCCGAAGAGGCCGCTCGGCTCGCCGAGGCCTCGCTCCGCGACACCTTGGACGTCGTGCTGGCCACTCCCGTACGCCGCCGGGTCCTCGTACTCGACGGTGTACCCGGCGATTGGCTGCCGGACGGCTTCGAGGTCGTGCCGCAGTGCGCAGGTGGGCTCGATGCGCGGCTGGCGCATGCCTTCGGGCTCTGCGAGGGGCCTGCGCTGCTGGTCGGGATGGACACACCACAGATCACGGCCGAACTTCTCCGCACCGGGCTGGAGTTGGGCGACGGCGAGGCCTCCCTCGGGCCCGCCGCCGACGGTGGGTTCTGGGCGCTCGGAATGGCCGAGCCGGATCCCGCGCTGTTGCGAGGCGTGCCGATGTCCGTGCCGGAGACCGGAGCCGTGCAGCGGCACCGGCTCGTCCGGGCCGGGCTGACGGTGCGTGAGCTGCCGGTGCTGCGGGACGTCGACACCGCGGCCGACGCGCGTCTTGTCGCGGCCGAGGCGCCGGGCACCCGGTTCGCCGCGGCTCTTGCCGCGCTCGCCGGGACAGGGGCACGATGACCGCGCCCGCCTGGCAGGCCGATCCGTACACCGACGCACTGCGCACCGGCCACGGCCCGCTCTTCCTGCGCCGACCCGACGGCTGGCTGCTGCCGCTGGAGGTCGAGCGGTGGTGCGCGGCGCCGGACACCGCGGATCTGACGGTACTGGAGCGCTGCCGCGGCACAGTGCTGGACATCGGCTGTGGCCCCGGCCGCCTGGTCGCTGCCCTCGCCGCGCTGGGGCGGCCGACGCTCGGCATCGATGTGAGCCCGGAGGCGGTGGCCCGCACGGTGCGGACGGGCGGCAGCGCGCTGCACCGTTCCGTCTTCGATCCGCTTCCCCGCGAGGGGAGTTGGGGCACCGCCCTGCTCATCGACGGCAACATCGGCATCGGCGGGGACCCGGGCGCGCTGCTCGGCCGCGTGGCCCACCTGGTTGCCGACGACGGCGTGCTGCTGGCCGAGACTTCCCCGCTCGACGTGGACGAGCGCGTACAGGTACGCGTCTTCGACGGCGGCAGCGCCCAGGGCTCGGCCTTCCCCTGGGCCCGCGTCGGCACCCCCGCGCTGCTGGACTATGCGCACTCCGCGGGCTGGGAGGCGGAAGAGGCGGACCACTGGATGGTGGCGGGGCGCCCGTTCGTGGCACTACGCCGCGCCTAGCCCGTGGCAGTTACTGACGTTTTCGGGTTGGCGTCGGGGGTGATCCCTGCGCTACGCCGGTTGTATGCGATACGCGCAGGGAGGGGTCCTGACCGCTGAGCGGCGGGCCTTTCGTGAGGGTGTCCGGCGGGAGGCCGGCGAGCGGTTCGCGCGGGGTGAGAAGACCTCGGTGATCGCGAAGGACTTACGGGTGAGCGAGCGGTCGGTGGAACCGTCGGCGAAAGCGACTTCCGACATGAACGCAGCCGCCCGCGCAGCGCGACGGCAGTCTCCAGCAGCGCGCTGCGGACCACGGCTGGTCCTTGCCGGTGGCGTTTGTGGGGGCCTCCCGCACCCCTTTCGGCGGCGGTTGAACCGGGCTCAGGCACGTATCTCGTGAGGACGATCAACAGGCCTGTCGCTGGTTACTGGGAATGACGGCGTGCGCCAGACCTTCGGTTTACGCCGGGACGCAGTCCATCGCGCGGCTCATTCGATGGCGTAGGTGATGAGGACCGCGCTCAGCGGACGGCCTGGGCCTGGACCGTCCACGTGGTGTGAAACGTCATCCCTTGACAGCGGATGTCGGAGTCTTCCTTCAACTTCACAGCGCCAGCCAGCACGAATGGCAGGTTGGCCTGGCTGAGGTCAAGCGTGGGCAGGGGGCCCACGCCGGCCGTGGACAGTTCGATCTGATCGTGGCAGTACGTCATGTCGTCGGCGTTCGCAACGGTGTCGACAACGACATCGCCGGCGGCAATGGAGATCAGTTGGGCCCTTACATTGCTGTTCGGGTTGGTGAAGGTGAGGGTGACGTCTGCGGTTTCACCGGGCAGCAGTGTGGCGGTTTGCTCGCCGGTGACCGTGATGGGGACGAAGTACTCGGCGGAGCCTGCCACTGGGCCCGATGTGCTCTGCTGGATGAAAGGCATGATGTGCCTCCTGCTCAGACGGACTGGATGTGCGTAGGAACGGTCTGTCCTCGGCGACCCGTGCTTCACCGACGCTCGTCAGCGATCAGTGGGCGCTGCCGTGGATTTTCTTGCCGGGGCCTGGAGTCGGCGGCTCACAGCCGCCCGGGAGCCCGATCAGCCGACGTGGCCACATCGGCCTATGGGCCTGGGAAGGGGCCAGCGCTCTGTCGCCGAGAACGCGGACGGCCCTCCCGCTCAGGCCGATCGAAACAGTGGTGAGGGAACACGCCGGCCCGCTGCCTCTGCGGGCACTCAGGAAAACGGTCAGGACAGCAGCCGAACCCCGGCCCGGCACACCGTCCTGGAACGCTGTCCCTGGGGCCGACGGTGGGCCAGCTGCCACTCTCCCGTGGAGGGATGGGCGGCCCACCTGTTCGGATGCGTACAGTAACCCATTTGCACCACATCGTTGACAAGCATATTGACGGCACGTCACCCGAACGGTGGAGCGCTCGGAGTTGGCAACCCGCGGGAAGTGCGCCCTTCGGGTCGTCCCGCATGCGATGGCCTGACAGGGCCTGGCCGGGGCGCGCCCGCGACATGGGTGAGGGGCCGGCCGACGGGATGCGCTCCCTGAGCCGGCCGGCCCCTGTGTCTTGTGTGCGGCCGTCATGCCCTCGCGGGCGGCCGGTTCACGGGTACTGAGCTTTTCGTATTAGCGTCAGATTTGGGGTGATGGTCAGTCCGGTCTCTGTCAGGCAGCCGTCGATGAGGTCGGGGCGGTGCTGGATCTGGCTCAGTGCCCGGCGCAGGGTGCGGGTGAGGTGGTCGGGGTCGGTGAAGGCGACGTTGGCCAGGGCTCCGCGCCGAAGTAACGACCAGATCCCTTCCACCGGGTTGAGATCGGGTGCGTAACTGGGGAGCTGGAAGATGGCGAGCCAGTCGTGGTCGGCGGCGTACTGGCGCATCCCAGCTGCCCGGTGAGTGTTCAGATTGTCCCAGACCAGAACGATGGGGGCGCCGAGCTGCAGGTGAGCGCGGACGGCGAGGTCGCGGTAGTCGGTCCAGGCGAAGCTCTTGCGGGCGCCCTTCCAGGGCAGGTGAAAGCGCGGACGGTAGAGTGCGGTGCATCGTGGTCCGGCTGCTGCCGAACAGTACGGCGAGAGGTTCCGCGGCCAGGGCGACCCGCAGATGGAGCACGGTGACCAGGACCTGTTCGGGGAAGTCGAGCCGGGGCGGACGGCCGCGCCGAGTATCGCCGTTGAGCGCCAAAGCCTCTTTGAGGGCGTCCAGTTGTTGCCGGGACATCCCAGTCAGGGCGGGATCGGACAGCAGGGCCTGGTCCCACTGCGGGGCCGGCGCCCGGGCCGCCGGGACGTCAGGGCATGGCTGCGGGTGCGGGGCGTAGTTCCATTCGCCATGGAATGCGTGCCGGGTCAGCGGCATTGCCGCCATCTCGGCGTCACCGATACGGACTCCGGTGGGACAGGCGGTGGTGTCGAGTGCGGCACTCACGCGTAGACCGGTGCGGGTGGTGGTCGCGGCGATGGACTGGACGATGACTTCGTGGCTGGTCAGCGGGCGGCCGCGCCAGTTCATGGTGATGTGCGAGAAGAGCCGGTGCCCTGCAACCTGACTCAAACCAGTTCGGGCTGCGGTTCGCGTCGCGGTTCCGGCAGATGCGCCGACGCGGGCTTCCGTTCCCACAGCTTGGTGGTCCGTACGTAGCCGTAGACCACTGAGGTCATCGCCAGAATGAGCAGCGGCCCGAACACCCACGGATGTTCGGCCATCTCCATCGACAGATAGCGATACGACGCCAAGAGGGCAGCGAAGACCGCGGCGCCGTAGACGACGAGCTGGATTCCCGGCCGGTCCCAGCCGCGGTCGAGCGAGCGCAGCGCCGTCTCGATCGTGAGCGTGAACACCACACCGGCGACGATGTCCGCGCCGTAGTGGTAGCCGAAGCCCAGCGTTGCGCCGAGCGTGGCGATCAGCCAGAACGCGCCTGCGACTCGCAGAGCCCGTGGGCCCTTGCGGGAATGAATGAAGATCGCGGTGGCCCACGCCGTGTGCAGGCTGGGCATGCAATTGCGCGGGGTGATCCCGTCGAAGAACATCGGGTGCGGGGTAGTGACCGGCGGCGGCGTGTCCGGCCACAGGTTGGCCACCGCCCAGTGCCCGCCGTCGGCGCCGTAGGCGAAGACCGGTCCGACCACCGGGAAGATCATGTAGATGGCCGGCCCGAGCAGACCTATGACCAGGAACGTGCGCACCAGGTGATGGCCGGGGAAGCGGCGCTCGACCGCCACATTGCGCAACTGGTACAGCGCGACGACGACCGCGGCCACCCCCAGCTGAACGTAGACCCAGTCGAGAACGTGGGCGCCGACCGGGCCGGTTGCCTCGACGATCCGGCCCATCAGCCACGACGGGCTGCCCAACGCGTGATCGGCGGCTGCCATGTACTGGTCGAGCACCACCGGTCGGGTCTTCGACGTGATCAGCAGCCAGGTGTCGCCGGTCTTGCGGCCGGCCACCAGCAGCAGGCCCAGTCCGACGCCTTTCAGCAGCAGGACACGGTCCCGGCCGGTGCGGCGCGTGAAAGCAATGACGGCATGGGCCAGGACCACCCACAACGCGCCGTTGCCGGCCATCATCTCGGCGTCGACCGCCCACCGCACGAGCCAGAACACGACGTCGATGCCGATCGCGGCGCCGACCGCGACGAACCGCTGCCGCCAGGTGAGCGCCACCATCATCAACGCCATACCGGCGTACAGCAGCGGCCCTGATTTGGGGGCGAGTATCACCTCTCGCACCTGGTTGGTCATCGGCCCCGGCACGCCGTACCGACGCGCGGCGATCTCCAGTGCAATGAGGAATCCGAGGCCCACCACACTCACCGCGACCCACAGCATGACGCGTGGTTGACGCCATGCAGCCAACCGAAGGCTGCCGCCTATTCGCGAAAACCCTCGCGTTATCGTAGATATCAATTTTCAGCCGATTTGTGATATTTCAACGTGATCGTTGCGAGCTCGAACATGCTAGCGGAGCGGGTGGGTTTCGCTGATCACGGGTACGTCGAATACAGCGATCGGTTCCCCTTTGCCCGCGGCCACGGCGGACATGAAACGCCGCGCGGCCCCGGATTGGGGCGGCGCGGGCGGCTCGGTGGACGGGAGGGCGGGTGCCGGGGCGGGGCTTGACGGCGACAGTGGCGATGTCGAGGACGGCGCGAGCGACGCCGACAGCGGATAGTCGCCAACGAGAGTGCTCAGACTGGCCAGAACCAACTGAATACTCAGTCGCCGCGGCCTGGCCATGCGAACGGACAAACTTGCCATGGCCTACCAGGCCGCACTCCATCTCGCCGCCATCCTCGTCTGGGCCCGGTGTCAGAGCCTGCCCAGTCAGCGATCGACTTTCCAAGCCGCATCGGCCGGCGGCGTGGCGACCGCGAGGATGTGACGGACGATCCGGAGTCCCTCGACGAGCGGCACGGTGTCCTCGTCGGGGTACTCGTCGTCTTGGCCGACGGACAGCCTGAAGCCATCGCTCCAGCCTTCACAGGTCCGTCCCGCAGCACCGTCAGGCGACGGCCGAATCCGGCCCAGGTAGGCCATGCCGGTGGTCCAGTCGATCGTGCCCACGCGCCCGGGGAAGAGATCTCGTCACCGGCAAGAGCTTCGCCGGGCGCGCGGGTACGCTGGTGACACGGTCCCCACAATCTCCTGCGCGACACAGGTGATCACGACGGGACGGGAGCCACACCATGGCCGAGCCGGCACCACCGACCACCTCCCGGCGGAGGATGAGTCCGCAATCGATCGTCGTCTGGGTGATCGTCGCCCTGGTGGGCGCGGCCGGCTGGGGCGTGCTCGCCCTCGCCCGCGGCGAGCAGGTCTCCGCCGTCTGGATGCTCGCGGCCGCTCTCGGCTCGTACGCCATCGCGTACCGCTTCTACTCCCGCTTCATCGCCAACCGCGTACTGAAGGTCGACAGAACGCGGGCCACCCCCGCCGAGCGGCTGAACAACGGCATCGACTTCCACCCGACCGACCGCCGGGTGCTCTTCGGCCACCACTTCGCGGCGATCGCCGGGGCCGGTCCGCTGGTCGGCCCGATCCTCGCCGCGCAGATGGGGTACCTGCCGGGCACGATCTGGATCATCGTCGGTGTCATCGTCGCCGGCGCCGTCCAGGACATGATCACGCTGTTCTTCTCCACACGCCGTGACGGCCGTTCGCTCGGTCAGATGGCGCGGGACGAGATCGGCCCCTTCGGTGGCGCCGCGGCCCTGATCGCGGTCTTCGTCATCATGATCATCCTGCTGGCCGTGCTGGCGCTGGTGATCGTCAATGCGCTGGCCCACTCGCCGTGGGGCGTCTTCTCCATCGGCATGACGATCCCTATCGCGTTCTTCATGGGCTTCTACCTGCGGGTGCTGCGGCCGGGCAAGGTCCCGGAGGTGTCGCTCATCGGTGTCGCGCTGCTGCTGCTCGCCATCATCGCGGGCGGCTGGGTCGCCGAGTCCTCACTCGCCGACTTCTTCACCCTGGAGCCGAGCACCCTGGTCATCTGGATGGTGGTGTACGGGTTCTTCGCCTCCGTACTCCCGGTCTGGATGCTGCTGGCGCCGCGCGACTACCTCTCCACCTTCATGAAGGTCGGCACCATCGTGCTGCTCGCAGTGGGCGTGGTGATCGCGGCGCCGACCCTGAAGATGCCGGCGGTCACCGAGTTCGCGGGCAACGGCCAGGGGCCGGTCTTCGCGGGATCCCTCTTCCCGTTCGTCTTCATCACCATCGCCTGTGGCGCGCTGTCCGGCTTCCACTCCCTGATCGCCTCGGGCACCACCCCGAAGATGATCCAGAAGGAGACCCAGATCCGGATGATCGGCTACGGGGCGATGCTGACCGAGTCCTTCGTCGCGGTCATGGCGATGATCTGCGCCTGCATCCTCGACCCCGGCCTGTACTTCGCGATCAACTCCCCCGCCGGCGTCCTCGGCACCACGGTGGAATCCGCCTCGCAGGCGGTCGCCAACCTGGGCTTCACCATCACCCCGGATCAGCTGACACAGGCCGCCAGGGACGTCGAGGAGGCAACTCTGCTCTCGCGCACGGGCGGTGCGCCGACCTTCGCCCTGGGTATGTCGGACATCTTCTCGGCGGTCGTGGGCGGCGCCGGTCTGAAGGCGTTCTGGTACCACTTCGCCATCATGTTCGAGGCGCTCTTCATCCTCACCACGGTCGACGCGGGAACCCGGGTCGGGCGCTTCATGCTCCAGGACATGCTGGGCAACGTCTACAAGCCGATGAAGCAGGTCAGCTGGAAGCCGGGTGTCTGGTTCGCGAGCGCTGTCGTGGTCGGCTGCTGGGGCTACTTCCTCTGGGTCGGTGTGCACGACCCGCTCGGCGGCATCAACCAGCTCTTCCCGCTCTTCGGCATCGCCAACCAGCTGCTGGCCGCCGTCGCGCTCGCCGTCTGCACCACGCTGCTGATCAAGTCCGGGCGTCTCAAGTGGGCCTGGGTGACGGCCGTTCCGCTCGCCTGGGACGCCGCGGTCACCCTCACCGCGAGCTGGCAGAAGATCTTCTCGGGCGATCCCAAGGTGGGCTTCTTCACCCAGCGCGACAAGTACCAGGCGGGCATCGACGCCGACCAGGTACTGCCGCCGGCGAAGACCATGGAGGAGATGCAGACCATCGTGACCAACTCGACCGTCGACGGCATTCTCTCGGCCCTCTTCGCCGTCCTCATCGTGGTGGTTCTCGCGGATGCGGCCAGGGTCTGCGTGAAGTCGATCCGCGCCCCGGAGGGCATCCGTCTCGCCGAGGTCCCGTACGTCGAGTCGAAGCTGGTCGCACCGGCCGGGCTGATTCCCACCAAGGAGGAGAAGGCCGAGCTGGCGGCGGCCGGACCCGGCGGTGCGGACCGCGCGGCTGCGGGAAGCGGGAAGGCGTGAGTACCGTGACGGGTATGACAGCGGTGAGTGGCGTGCGACGCGCGGTGGACTGGATCCGCTGGTACGTGGGCGAGGTTTCGGGCGAGTCGGGGTACGACCGCTACGTCACGCACGCCAGGTCCCACGACCCGGGCGCGAAGGTGATGTCGCGCCGAGAGTTCGAGCGCAGCCGCATGGACGCCAGGGAAGCCGATCCGCGCGAGGGGTTCCGTTGTTGCTGAGCGATACGGCGGCGGGCCACCGCGCCGGCGCCGGGCACCGCCGCGAGACCGGATCCGGGCCCGGCAGCGGAGGCGTTGGCCTACAGCAGCTCGACACGCTGGGAATCACGAGGTCCGCGTTCGCGGCCGGGCCCGGTTAGGGCCTGGCTCCGGACATGAGCGACTGCTCCAGAAGGTGGCACGTCAAGGCTGCCTCGCACGGGTCCTTCGAGCATGCCGGGGAACCCAGTTGCTCTGTCTGAACGCCGCTGACAGGGTCTTGGCCATGCCTACCTTCTCCGCGTATGACGGAACCAAGCTTGCGTACCACGTGTTCGGAGACGGCCCTCCTGTGGTCTGCCTGCCCGGGGGGCCGATGCAGGCTTCCGTGTACCTCGGCGACCTCGGCGGCCTTTCCGCGCACCGACAGTTGGTCATGCTGGATCTTCGGGGCACCGGCCGGTCAGCGATTCCGGAGGACGCCGCCTCGTACCGCTGCGACCAACTTGTCGATGACGTTGACGCCCTGCGCGAGCACCTTGGCCTGGAAAGGATGGACCTGCTCGCGCATTCCGCAGGCGCGAATCTGGCGGCGCTGTATGTGGGCCGCCACCCGGAACACGTCAGCAAACTCGCGCTGATCACGCCGAGCGTCATGGCCGCCGGGATCGCGATCACTGGAGACGTCCGGCGCGAGACGGCGCAGCTCCGCCAGGACGAGCCGTGGTTCCCGGCGGCGTTCGCGGCCTTGGAAGCAATCACTGCCGGCCAGGCGACGGACGACTGCTGGCAGGCCATCGCGCCGTTCTTCTATGGCCGCTGGGACGAGGTGTCTCAAGCCCATCAGGCTGCCGAGGACAGGCAGAAGAACAACGAGGCCGCGACTGCCTTCGGCGCCGAAGGCGCCTTCGACCCGGACGCCACCCGTGCGGCGCTCGCACGGTTCGAAGCGCCGGTGCTCCTGCTCGCTGGGGAGGTCGATCTGAATTCTCCTCCTCGCGCGATGCCCGAGTTCGCCGGGCTGCTTCCGAACGCCAGGCTGGTCATTCAGCCAGGAGCCGGACACTTCCCGTGGCTCGACGATCCCGACCGGTTCGTGGCGACCACCGCGGCGTTCCTGGGATAGGCGACTCACGCCCTAGTGCTGGATTCCTCTCTCGCTGGGTATGTGCCTGGTGGCGGGGTGCACCAAGTCCTGGACCCGCTCGACGGATCCGGACTTCGAGGGAAGAGGACGCGGATCATCGGCCTCTACACCAGCCCGCCCGGCGGCGCGACGATCGTCTGCGCCGACGAGCTCGGACCGGTGAACCCACACACTTTTCCGCCGGCGCCGGGCTGGTCGATGGACAGTCATCGCATCAAGTCCGAAGTCGACTACGGCCGCGGGCCCGAGAAGACCTGGGTCTACGACGCCCTGCGGGTCAGCGACGGACAGGAGATCACGATGACCGCCTCCTCACAGGCTTAGCCAGGCCCGGTGTTTCCACCTCTGTTGAGCCAGGCGCGGACGGCTCCGCCGTCATAGACCACCAGGTAGTCGGCCTTGTCGTCGCCGTTGCCGCGCTCGGCCCCGTGGCCCCGTGGCCCCCCATGGACGGGCCCCCGAACTCACTATTCCCACGCACGGTCGGGGATCGACCGGCCCGCCGGACGCGTTCGTCAGATGCTCAACGCCGCGGCACCTTGCGGAGCAACCACCGCACCGCCAGCAGTACCCCCGTCACCACCGCGACCGCCCCCAGCACGAGCAGCCAGTTGCGCAGGTAGTCCAGCGGCAGCGCCGACGGATTGGTCGGCGCCCCCGGCCGCAGCAGCGGCGGCAGCGCGATCATCGTCAGACAGCCGGCCACCACCAGCGCCCCGCGGACCGTGCCGCGGGCCGGGACTGCCGCCAGCAGCAGGCCGACGCCGAGCACCAGCGGCGCGATGATCCCGTCGTGCAGGACGATCGCGCCCGCCAGCCACAGCGCCACGTCCTTCAGCTGGCCGCCGGTGAGCAGCAGCGTCGCGCCGACGGCCATCAGTGCGAGGCCCAGTGCGCCCGCCACGATCCGCATCACAGGACCTCCATCCTGGTGACCCACTTGGTCTGCAGCACACCGGGGCGGTTCGGCGCGATGATGCGCGCCGGGAAGCCGTGGTCAAGAGAGAGCACCTGGCCGTTGAGGCGCAGGGCGAGCAGGGTGAGCGGATCGCGGGTGTAGCCGCTGCCCATCTCCATCACTCGGTATGTGCCGCGCCGCTCCAGCGACACCACCCGTACCGCCGCGTCGGGGCGCGCTCCGGCACGTTCCAGCAGGTCCTGTACGCGTACGCCGGTCCACTGGGCCGACTTGCTCCAGCCCTCCACGCAGGCGATGGGCAGGGTCACGGTGTGCTGGGGCATGGCCGCGAGATCGTCGAGGGTGAGTTGGTACGAGTCCCTGCCGAGCACGGTCAGCCGCCAGTGGGCGGTGCTCACTCCCGCCAGTCCGGCCGCGGCGGCCGTGCGGTTGACCGGCAGGCCCTGCGGGCCGTGGTCCGGGTGGCGCGGCGCGAGCAGGTCGAAGCGTTTCAGCGGGGTGAGGGACTGGCCCACGGTGGTGAGCGTGACCGCACCGACCGCGGCTGCGATGCCGGTCAGCAGGGAGCGCCGGTCGGGTCCGTCCGCCGCCGGGAGCTCCAGTGTGCCGGGCGAGCGTCGGCTCCAATGCGCCCTGATCTCCGGGTACTTGACCGCCACATGCAGGACCACAGCGCCGAGCAGGAGCCAGGCGACGGCGAAGTGCACGGGTACGAAGGAGAACGGCCACGGGTACCACTGCACGATGTTGAGCAGCCCGGTGAAGAGCTGGAAGACGGCCGCCGCGACGAGCACCGCGACGGAGAGCCGCTCCAGCGCGTGCCGCACCGACCGCAGCGCGGGCCACACGAACAGCCGCGGGTAGACCGCCCACAGCTTGGCGAGCAGCAGCGGGATGGCGGCGATACCGCTCGCCACATGCAGGCCCTGGGTCAGCCGGTAGCCCCAGGTCGGCCGGCTCGGCAGTACGTTCACGAGCCAGTCCGGCGGGTGCTGAAGATAGTGGCTGGTCACCCCGGTCACGAAGCAGACGGCGATCGCCCCGCCCAGCCAGCGGCCGATGGAGGTGGCCGTACGGGGGTCGTGCAGCTTCCCCTTGAACGTCGGCAGAATCGGTGCCGGCAGCCGGGGCATCCTGGGCGGTCGCGGCAGGATCATCCTGGGCAGCCGGTGCGGTCGCGGCAGCCGTGGCGGTCGGAGCTTCATGTCTTCCATGAGACCTCCCGGGCGGCCCCCGCGGAGGGTCGCGACACCTTACGGAATGCGGACGTCAGGGGGCGGCGCACGGCCCGCGCCGCCTCCGGCTGCGACGCTGAGCCTGTGATCAACCCGCGTACTCTCGCCGCCGGCGCCCTGCTGGCGGCCCTGACGGCCGTGCTCGCCGTGACGATCCGCAAGGACGGCTACTTCACCGATGCCCTCGGGCTGTCCTGGTGGTACGCCGCCTGCTGGGCGCTGTTCGTCGCCGCGGTCGTCGCCGTACGCAAGGCCCCGGTGCGGCACGCCGTGGTCCTCGTCGTCGCGGGCGGTGTCGCGGTGGCGGCGACCGGGCTCCTCGCTCCGCCGCGCACCAGCACCGACTCGTACCGTTACGCCTGGGACGGCAGGGTGCAGGCGGCCGGGATCTCGCCGTACGACCACGCCCCCGCCGATCCCGCGCTCGCCGGGCTGCGCGACGGCTGGCTGTTCCCCACCGGGGCGCAGTGCGTGGGCCCCGGCCGGGCACGGATCCCCGGCCCCGAGGGCGAGGTGCACTGCACGCGGATCAACCGGCCGCAGGTGCACACCATCTACCCGCCGGTGGCCGAGGGGTATTTCCTGCTCGTCCACGCGCTCTCGCCCGACGGGGCACGGCACAAGGCCCTTCAGACGGGCGGCGCGCTGCTGGTGCTGGGCACCACCGCCGCGCTGCTGCTGGTGCTGCGGCGGCGCGGCGATCCGCGCCGTGCGGCGTACTGGGCCTGGTGTCCGATCGTGCCGGTCGAGGCGGTGAACAACGCGCATGCCGATGTGCTCGGGGCGCTCCTCGCGGTCGTGGGCCTCGGTGTGCTGGTGCGGCGGCGCATCGTGGGCGGGGCGCTGCTCGGCGCGGCGGTCGCGACCAAGCTGCTGCCCGCCGTGGTGCTGCCCGGCGCGCTCTCGGGTGTGCGGCGGGTGCGGGACGCGGCGGCCGTACTGCTGCCGGCCGCCGCGGTCGTCGCGCTGAGCTATCTCCCCTATGTCCTCGTCTCCGACAGCTCGGTCTTCGGTTTTCTCGGCGGCTATACGCAGGAGGAGGGGTACGACGACCCCTCGGCCAGTAATCGCTATGCGCTGCTCCGGCTGGTGCTGCCGGGCGACTGGGCGCTACCCGCCGTGATCGCCGGGATGCTGGCGGTCGCCATCCACGTCCTGTGGCGCGGCGATCCGGAACGTCCATGGAGCGGCGCTCTGCTGGTCACCGGCACGGCGTTCCTGCTGCTGACTCCGGGCTACTCCTGGTACGCCCTGCTGCTGGTCGCGCTGGTGGCCCTGGACGGGCGGTGGGAGTGGCTCGCGGTAGCGGTCGCGGGCGCGGCCAAGTACGTCACCGTCAAGATGGACGCCGACCCGCAGACCGTGGGGACCGTCGTGTACGCGGTCGCAGCCGGCGCGGTGCTCGTCGGCTGCGTACTGCGTCGTCGTGCGCGGCGTCGTCGTCACGAACCGCAGGCGCTTCCTACCTGGTCCGTCGGTACTGGGCCATGACCTCGCCGGGGGTCAGCGCCCGGTCGAGGAACATCAGGTCGTCCATCCGGCAGTTGCAGGGGTTGCCCTCCTTGGTGTTCTGCGGATAGCTGCCGCCGATCTTGATGCCGCGCGGGTCGCTCGGCGATGCGGCGTCCGGCTCGGGCGGCCCTTCGACGGCCCACGGGTCGCCGGTGAGCGTGTAGAAGCCGGGCACGGCACGGCCGTTGCGGTAGAGCGCCATCGTACCGTCGTCGTAGTCGAAGGTTGCCGCGAGGAACACCCATGTGTCCTGCGGCAGCAGCGTCTTCCAGTCGGCGTCGGCGGCGAAGGTCTGCGAACTGGCGCCGTCGACGCGGCGGCCGAGCGCGACGACCTTCATCTCGCCGTTGACCGTGATGAGTTCGAGGAGGGCACGCACATCGTGGCCCTGCGAGGTGCCGGAGAGGACTCCGGCCAGGCCGATCGCTCCATAGCGGTCGTCCGGCTTGGCAGAGCCCGAATTGGGGCTGGGGTTCTCCCCGGTCATCTTGAACCAGCCCATGACGGTCGTCTCGCGTACGCCGTTGAATGCGTGCAGGGTGGGGACGCCGTCGGGGCCGTAGACGCCCGCCTTCCAGTCGTCGTTGCCCGGGGCGGTGGGCGTGTTCTGCCGGGTCTGGAGGACATGGCCGCGGTCCCTGTCCCATGCCCGCATCCGGGCGCCGCCGTTGACGAGCTGGATGTCGGTGCCGGACCGCCCGCGGTCGCCCTCCCAGCCGGGTTTGTCGCGTACCGGATGACCGAAGTCGTAGTACGCGACGAGATTCCGCTTCAGCGAAGGCAGTACCGGGCCGTGCTGGGCGCTCGCGGCTGCCGGGGCGAGGGTCAGGGGCAGCAGGGCGACGGCGAGCACTGCCGCGAGAAGCCCTCTGCCGCGGTGGCCGACTGGACTATTTCGCATCGGACACCTTCCAGATCCGGCCGTTGGCTTTCGAGAGCACATACAGCTCGCCCGCGCGGTCGGTGCCGAACCGCAGGTCGACCCGCTTGTCGCCGGCCAGCGCCTGCATCGAGGTCGGTGCACCGCCCGCGTCGAAGACCTGGAGCTGGTGGACCGTGGCGAGCGGGCCGCCGCGGCGCATCTCCCGGACGTCGGAGTAGAAGATCCGTCCGCTCACGCCCTCGGAGTAGATGTACTTGCCGTACAGCGCGGGCACCTGCCATCCGCGGTAGACGAAGCCGCCGATCAGTGCGTTACCGCTGTCCGAACAGGGCTTGTCCGGCGGCGGGTTGTGGTCGAAGGCGGCGACCGGGTAGGTGTAGCCGTTCTTGGCATCGTCGGCCGGGAGCGGGAACACTCCGCAGGTGGGGTTGTCGGCCTTGCGATAGGCGAACGGGCCCTCGCGGTTGCTCCAGCCGAAGTTGTCGCCCGCCTTGGCGTCGTACACCGACTCGACCCGGTGCTCGCCGATGTGGCCGATGAACATCTGGTGGCGGCCGCCGGTGTCCCAGCTGAAGCGGTGCGGGTCGCGCAGCCCGTACGCGAAGATCTCGCCGAGTCTGCCCTGCTGACCGGCGAAGGGGTTGGAGGCGGGGATTCCCCATTTGCCGCCGGGGCCGTTGTGGCCGAGCGGGTCGATCCGCAGGATCTTGCCCTGGGGCGCGGTCAGATCCTGCGGGACGGTGCCGCCGGCGCCCGCCGCGCCGTCGCCGACCGCCACGTAGAGGAGGCCGTAGTCCTTGTCCCAGGGGCGGGCGTTCGGATTGAAGTTGATCTCTTGAATGTCGTGGTACGTGTCCTGAAAGCCGAGGCGCATCACTTCGCGCCGGGTGCCGCTGAAGGTGTTCGCGCGGGGGTTGTCGGCGGTCCACTCGGTGATCACGCTGTGGATGCGGGTGGTTGTGGGGGCGGCCAGGTCTACGGGCTTGGTGGTGAGCGCGTCACGGGCCTCGGTGTGCACCGTGTAGAAGATGCCGTTGCGGGCGAAGCGCGGGTGGAAGGCCACGAATCCGAAGCCACTGCCGAGTCCCTTGTGCGACCAGAAGTCCGGTCCCATCGCGGTGCCGACATCGAGGTACTCGCGCGATCCGCCTTTGCGGTCCAGCAGATAGAGCTTGCCGTTGAGGTCGGGGACGTACAACCGGTGTGAGTGGTCCGGTAGTTCGCCGAGGTAGTTGATGCGGGCCCAGCGTTTGAGCCGGGCGTCGGTCGGCGGCGGCACCGACTCCGACTTGGGGAGGGTCGCGAACTCCTCGAGCACGAGACCGTGCCGGGAGACGGCCGGGTCAGGCAGTGGGTCGGCTATCGGCCCTTCGTCCTGCGCGAGTGCCGGTGGCGCGATCAGCGCCATCAGCAGCACCCCCGCGGAAATCGCTAACCGGCCTCTTCCTGGCTGGGGCATCCCGCTCACCTCGTCGGCTCGGACGGCATAGAAAGCGCTTCCGCGCAGCGCCTGCGCCAAGTTACAAAGCGGGGCCGGGGGGCGGCAAGGGGTGCGGAACGAGCAATGTGGTGTGCACGCCAATCCACCGTGGGCTCCGCCCGTCGGCGCGGGTCGACAGGCAAGCGGCCGAGCTGCTGCGCGTCGCGCTGCGCCACGGCGACAGTCACCGCCCCACTGGCCAACTCCGCTGTCTTTACGTCACGTTGGGCCGGGTCGTACGCTCCCGCCTCATGACCTCACCCGGCATACGACCCCGAACAATGTCGCTGCTCGCCACCGCGGGCGCGCTGCTGGCCGGCTGCCTGCTGGGCACGGTCCCCTCCGCCACCGCCGAGGAGGGGGCGGCGCCGGTGACCGAAGCGGCCACCGTCGTGCCCGTGCAGACAACAGGCCCCGCCGACAAGCGGTTCAACATCATCGTCCTCGGCGACGGCTACACCGCCGAGGAAATGCCGGCCTTCCGCGCCGATGTCGACAAGCACCTCAGTGTGCTCTGGTCCACCGAGCCGTTCGCCTCGTACCGCAGTTACGTCAATGTGTGGGCGGTGGAGGTCCCCTCCACCGAGTCAGGTGTGGACTGCGACCCGGGACTTCAGTCGCCGCGCCGCGACACCGCGCTGGGCATGGGCTTCTGGGGCGGCTGCAACGCGAACAGCGTGCAGCGCCTCCTCAGCGTCGACACGAGCTCGGCGACCGCGCTCGCCGACCTCGTGCCCGGATCCGCGAGCGCCAACCGGCAGATCGTGGCGCTCGCCAACAGCGACACATACGGCGGCGCGGGCGGGACCTTCGCCACGGCGTCCGGCGGCAATGCGCTGTCCTCGCTGATCACCCCGCACGAGATCGGCCACTCGCTGGGCAACCTGCAGGACGAGTACGACTACTACGGACGGGGTGTCCCGGGTGGCACGTACGAGGGCGGCGAGCCCGACTCCGCCCACCACACCCTGCTGACCGAGGAGCAGATGAAGCGGCAGCGCGCCAAGTGGTGGCGCTGGCTGGGCGAGAAGAGCGAGTCGGGCGGGGTCATCGGCCGGTTCGAGGGCGGGATGTACAGCACCAAGAACGTCTGGCGGCCCAGCAAGCACTCGATCATGAAGACCCTCGGCTACGCCTTCGACCAGGTCGGACGCGAGGTGATGGTGCAGAAGATCTCCGCAAAGGTGAGTCTCGTACAGGACCACACCCCGAACGCCGCCCCGATCGGCGACGACCGGACGGTATGGGTGGACACCCTGCATCCGGTGGGCGGTGAGCTCGATGTCGTGTGGCATCTCGACGGGCGTCCGCTGCGGCTCGCGGGTGATGCCCGCACGCTGGATCTGCGCCGGCTCCAACTCGCCCGCGGGACACATGAGCTGACGGCCACGGTCACCGATGAGACGCCGTTCGTACGCGACCCGGCGATCCGCGCGTCCGCAGCGCTGACCCGTACCGTCGCCTGGACCGTGGACACGGCTGTCAGCACCCGGCCGGAGCCGGTCGAGCCCGCCTTCACCGGCCACACCGACACCGAGACCCCGGTGGGCTCCGCGACGGTCGTGCACGCCGACACCACACACCCCGCTGACCGGACCCTAGCCGTCCGCTGGACGCTCGACGGCCGCCCGGTGGCCAACCCGGGCAACGACCGCGATCTCGATCTGGGCGCGCTGCGGCTGCGCCCCGGCGCCCACACCCTGAGCGCCCGGATCGCCGGCACGCAGACCACGCTGACCTGGACGGTGGACGCGGCTCCGGCGACGGCGGCGTACGCGCTCTCCAAGCCGCTGCGCACGGTGCACCGGCCGGGGAGGCCGGTGGAGTACGTCTACGACGGGCCGTTCACGATGAGGCTGACGGCCCGTGACGACCGGGCCGGCCATGTGGTGTCGCAGTTCCGGGTCGACGGCGACGGCTGGCAGACGTACTACGGCTGGCCGACCGACGCGGACGCGCCGTACCGCTTCACCCCGGGCGGCACGGTCATCGACGATCTCGTCTACGGCAAGCTCGGCAAGACCCGCGCGGTGCCGTGGGACGACGCCACCCCCGACTACGGCACCCACACGATCGAGTACCGGACGATCGACTCGGCGGGGAATGTCTCGGCCCCGGAGAAGTTCCTGGCGACGCTGCTCGAGCCGGAGGCCGCGACGGGCTGACGAGGGCTCACCAGGGCGTGTCGTCCGCCCCGGGCCCGAACCGGCGGCGGTATGCCGATGGGGTGAGCCCGGTCTCGCGGCGCATCAGAGCGCGCAGATTGGCGGTGGTGCCCAGGCCGCTGCGCCGTGCGACCACGTCGAGAGGGGATACGCCCCGTTCAATCAACCGGCAGGCGAGGGCGAGGCGTTCCCCGGTGAGCCACGCGAGTGGAGTGGTGCCCAACTGGGCCTGGAAGCGGCGGTGCAAGGTTGCGGGACTCAGTGCCGCGCGCGCCGCGATGTCGGGCACGGCAAGGGGTGCGTTCAGCCGTGCCTGTGCCCAGGCCAGTACCGGGGCCAGGGACTCGTCCGGCACGTCGGGCACCGGCCGCTCCACGAACTGCCGCTGGCCCGCCGTCCCGGTGGGCGGCGAAGACGAGGCGCCGGCTCACCGAGTTGGCGATCTCGGCTCCGTGGTCGCGGCGGACCAGGTGCAGCCCGAGGTCGAGCGCGGCCGCGCTGCCCGCGGCGGTGAGGATGTCGCCGTCGTCGACGAAGAGCACGTCAGGTTCCAGCTGGACGGTGGGGAAGCGTGCCCGGAAGGAGTCCGCCCACTGCCAGTGCGCGGTGGCCCGGCGCCCGTCGAGGACCCCGGCCTCGGCCAGGGTGAAGGCGCCGCTGCAGAAGCCGACCAGCCTTGCCCCTCGGGCGTGCGCCCGGCGGACGGCGTCGAGGACGGCGGGGCGGCGGGGCACCTCGACGTCGGGCCGGTTGGGCACGATCAAGGTGTCCGCCGAGTCGGCCGCCTCCAGATCGGCGACTCCCGTGAGCGTGAAGAATCCGTCCCGCATCAACGTGCGGGGCTCGGGCGAGCAGAGTGTGAAGTCGTAGAGGTCACGGCCGATCTCAGGCCTGCGCAGGCCGAACACTTCGGTCGCGCAGCCGAGTTCGAAGGGGTTCGAGTTCTCGTCGACGATCACGACGACCCGGTGCGGACCCCCCTCACGGCCTGGGTGCGAGGATTCTTGCGACATCAGCCATTTCTACCACTCACACCGGCACTGCGGAACGTCGGATGGTTGAGCACATGAGCAACGAACCGATCGCCCTCAGCAAGGCCCTGGCCTCCTTCGACGCCCTGTGGAGCCCCCGCATCGTCACCCGGGTCAACGACTACGACGTACGCGTCGCCAAGGTCGAGGGCGAACACCTCTGGCACGTCCACGACGACACCGACGAGTTCTTCCTGGTGCTCGACGGCGAGCTGCACATCTCCCTGCGTGAGCCCGCCGGGGAGCGCACGGTCTCGCTCCCCAAGGGCTCGGTCTTCACGGTCCCGCGTGGCACGGAGCACAAGCCGTCCGCTCCGTCCGGCGCCGCGATCCTCCTCTTCGAGCCCACCGGGACACAGACGGTCGGTGACCGCCACGACGAGATCCCGGACAACGTCGACGTGACGACAGGGCACACACTCGACTTCTGAGCACGATGCGGCTTGCTGGTGTCTGTCCGGAGGGCGGCGGCTTCGTGACCGGTCGTCTCTCGCTCCACGTGTCTCGTGCGGGGCAGCTGAGCAGTCAACTGCGGACCAGGTGCGGACCGGGTGTGCCGTCAGTTGAGCAGGAAGTCCGCCTGGCCGGACTTGGCTCCCTCGATGAACGCGGCGAACTCGCCGCAGGTGTAGATCAGCGCGGGGCCGTCCGGGTCCGCGGACTGGCGCACCGCGACCCGGCCGTCCGCCAGCTTCATGGTCTCGAAGCAGTTGCCCCCGTTGCCGCCGCTCCACGGCTTGTGCCAGCCCTCGCTGCCCAGCTCGGCGGCCGGCATGCCGTTGTATATGTAATCCATTCACAGCTCCTCGCGGAGATCCCTGAGGATCTCCTTCGTGCGTTGTGCAGTCGCGGCCTGAGCCGCCATGCGGTCCAGAACCTCCAGATGCGAAGCGACCTCGGGGCGCGCGTCGAGGTAGACGGCGCCGGTGAGGTACTCGCTGTAGACCATGTCCGGGAGCTCGGGGACAGCGAACCGGAAGAGGACGAACGGCCCGTAGGTGCCGGGGTGGTGTCCGGTCGCGAACTCCGCGATCTGCAGGGTGACATGGGGCAGCTGGGCGCCTTCGAGCAGCCGGTCGATCTGCGCTCTCATGACGCCGGGGCCGCCGACGGGCCGGCGGAACACCGTCTCGTCCATGATCACCCACAGCTTGGGTGCGTCGGGGCGGGTGAGCAGTGCCTGGCGTTCCATCCGCAGCGCCACATGGCGCTCGATATCGCCCGGATCGGTCTGGCCGACGGCTCCGCCGAGCATGATCGCGCGGGCGTAGTCCTCCGTCTGCAGCAGACCGGGCACGAAATGCGGCTCATAGGCGCGGATCAGGGCGGCCGCGCCCTCCAGGCTGACGTACATGCTGAACCAGCCCGGCAGAACGTCGTGAAAGCGCTGCCACCAGCCTGGTTTGTTGGCCTCCTCTGCCAGCTCGATGAAACCGCGAGCCTCGTCGTCGGTGATCCCGTACGCGTTCAGCAGCAGCTGGACATACGGGATTTTCAACGCGACCTCGGCGGTTTCCATCCGGCGGATGGTGCCCGCGGCAACGCGAAGGACCTTTGCGGCCTCCTCGCGCCTGAGCCCGGCTCGCTCCCGCAGGTCCTGCAAGCGCTTGCCGAGAACGACCTGCCCCACAGTGGGGGCGGACCGCGGTTCACTCACTTCGAAACCTCCCCACGTGCTGTTGCGAGCAGTGTGCCACGGCCCCGCAGCGATGAATATGCCCACTCTGAATCTTTCAGAGTGGGCCTTGCCAAGGTGTCCACCGCGGCGGGAGAGTGGTCGGGTGAACCGTGACGCGCTCACTGCCCAGCGGCGGGACCCGTGCTCGGGGGCCGACCACCACCGATACGGCTTCGAGCTGCCCGCGCGTGCCGAATTCGTCAGCAGGGCGAGAAGGCTCACCCGCGAGCGGCTCCACTGCTGGGGCATAGGCGGAGATGTTCACGACACGGCAATGCTCGTCGTCTCCGAACTGGTCACCAACGCGGTCGTGCACACCGACGGCCACCTGGTCGCCTGCGAACTCCTCAACGGCGCAGAGCGGCTGCGCATCACCGTGCAGGACCAGGGGTCCACGCCCACCGGCCCGCGCGTCTGCCACACCGTCGAGGAGGAGCGCGGGCGCGGACTGCTGCTGGTCGAGGCCGTGAGCAGCGCCTGGGGCGCGTACGAGTCGAAGCACGGCCCCGGCCGCATCGTCTGGGCGGAACTGGCACAGGCCGAGCTGGTGCGGGCCGAGCTGGTGCGGGCCGAGCTGGTGCGGGCCGATCCGGCGCAGGCTGAACTGCCGCCCGCGGACCCTCCGTTCGGAGCGGACTTTCCCTTCGGGGCGGACTTTCCGAACGGGGCGGGCTTTGGGCTTCCGGGACCGGAGAGGCTGTGCTGAAGGTCCTGGCGACGCTCCTCTCGCGGGGCGGCCGCCACCACAGCGAGACCGGCGAATCCCGGATGACCCGGCTCGCACTCCCGCCCGCGCTTGTGGCCGATCTGGGCTGCGACGCCGTGGGCGTCCCCGCGCGGTACGGCTTCAGGCTGCTCGGGCGGCTGTCGCGGAACGGCTGTGTCTTCGCCGACAACGACTGGTGGTGGTGGATCGTGCCGGCCGGCTCGGACCTGGAGCTGATCTGGCCGCTGCCGTCGCACTACGCCCGCGGGGCGTACGTACCAGCGGCCAACCCCCGCCTCATCCGCCGGCCCGACGGCACCAGCCCCTACACCCCGCCGATCCTGCTCTATCTGATGGCCTGCCAGATCACCGGCACCGCTCCGCTGTGGACGGCCGGCCTGGGCAGCGCCCGCGGCGCGTGAGCCCGCGCGGGCAGATGAGCGCGAGCGGGCAGAAGGTCGGCCCCGACAGTCTGCGCCGGGACGGGACGGCTAGTCTTCCGAGCATGTCAGAAGCCAATTCGAGCCCGGAGCGACAGGGGCTCACACCACGTCAGGCACGCGGCATACGGATAGCTCTCTCCGCGGTCATCATGATCGCCGTGGGCGTCACCCTCGTGCTGCGGCTCGGCAGCACGCACTCGGTGCTGACCATGGGCTTCTACGGCATCGCGCTGATCCTCTGCGGCAGCGCGCTGGTCCTCAGCCGACAAGGGCGTACGCGGGTGGCCACCGCGGTTCTGGGCGTCGGCGTCGCGGTGGCCGTCGTCGCCGAGTGGGCCGTCGCGTCCATGCGCTGAATGGGTCAGGCCCCCGCCCGGGGGATAGGCGGGGGCCTGGTCTTGGGGGCCGATCAGCTGCTGCTCAACAGCCGGTCAGTAGCGGTAGTGGTCGGACTTGTACGGGCCTTCGACCTCGACGCCGATGTAGGCGGCCTGCTCCGGGCGCAGGGTCGTCAGCTTCACGCCGAGCGCGTCCAGGTGGAGACGGGCGACCTTCTCGTCCAGGTGCTTGGGCAGCACGTAGACGTCGGTCGGGTACTCCTCGGGCTTGGTGAACAGCTCGATCTGGGCCAGCGTCTGGTCCGCGAAGCTGTTGGACATCACGAACGAGGGGTGACCGGTCGCGTTGCCCAGGTTCAGCAGACGGCCCTCGGAGAGCACGATCAGGACCTTGCCGTCGGGGGAGGTCCAGGTGTGGACCTGGGGCTTGACCTCGTCCTTGACGATGCCCGGGATCTGCGCCAGACCGGCCATGTCGATCTCGTTGTCGAAGTGGCCGATGTTGCCCACGATCGCCTGGTGCTTCATCCTGGCCATGTCCGCGGCCATGATGATGTCCTTGTTGCCCGTGGTCGTGACGAAGATGTCGGCCGTCTCCACGACTTCGTCGAGCGTGGTGACCTGGTAGCCGTCCATGGCCGCCTGCAGCGCGCAGATCGGGTCGATCTCGGTGACGATCACCCGGGCGCCCTGGCCGCGCAGCGACTCCGCGCAGCCCTTGCCCACATCCCCGTAACCGCACACGACCGCCGTCTTGCCACCGATCAGCACATCGGTGGCACGGTTGATGCCGTCGATCAACGAGTGTCGGCAGCCGTACTTGTTGTCGAACTTCGACTTCGTCACCGCGTCATTCACATTGATCGCGGGGAACAGCAGGACACCGTCGCGGTGCATTTCGTACAACCGGTGCACACCCGTCGTCGTCTCCTCGGTCACCCCGCGGATCTCCGAAGCCAGCTGCGTCCACTTGAGGGTGGAGCGGCTCAACAGCTCGAGTACGAGACGGAATTCCTCGTTGTCCGCGGTGGACGGGTCGGGAACGGACCCGGCCTTCTCGAACTCGACGCCCTTGTGGACCAGGAGGGTGGCGTCGCCGCCGTCGTCCAGGATCATGTTCGGGCCGACATGCCCCGGCCAGGTCAGCGCCTGCTCCGTGCACCACCAGTACTCCTCCAGCGTCTCCCCCTTCCAGGCGAAGACGGGAATGCCGGCGGCGGCGATGGCGGCCGCGGCGTGGTCCTGGGTGGAGAAGATGTTGCAGGAGACCCAGCGCACCTGCGCACCAAGTGCGACCAGCGTCTCGATCAGTACGGCGGTCTGCACGGTCATGTGCAGCGAGCCGGTGATACGCGCGCCGGCCAGCGGCTGCGCGGCGGCGTACTCCTTACGGATCGACATCAGACCGGGCATCTCATGCTCGGCCAGAGTGATCTCCTTGCGACCGAACTCCGCGAGGGAAAGGTCGGCCACCTTGAAGTCAGTGGCGGGCTGAGAGGGCATGGGTACTCCTCGTCTTGTGGACGCCCCGGTGTATCTCCACCGTCGCAGGCGATCGGTTCAGGGTGATGTAGTGCAGTCCCGGAGCGCCTTCGTCGAGCAGTCGCTCCGCCATCGCGATCGCATGGTCGACACCGATCCGATGAGCTTCATCAGGCTTGTCCCGGGCGGCGTGCAGTCGCCTGGCCAGGTCGTCCGGGAAGGCCGCGTTGCTGAGTTCGGCGAAGCGGCTGATCTGCCGGTAGTCGGTGGCCGGCATGATCTCGGGAATGATCGGGGTGTCGCACCCCGCCGCCGCGGCCAGATCGCGCAGCCGCAGGTAGTACTCGACGTCGAAGAACATCTGGGTGATCGCGTAGTCGGCGCCCGCGCGGCACTTGGCCGCGAAGTGCCTGATGTCGCTGTCCCAGTCCGCAGAACGGGGGTGCCGCTCGGGGAAGGCGGCGACGCCGACGCTGAAGTCACCCAACTCCCTTACGAGTTCGACCAGTTCGATCGCGTACGTAAGCCCCTGCGGGTGGGCCACCCAGGCGCCCTTCGGGTCGCCGGGCGGGTCGCCGCGCAGGGCGAGGACATCCCGGATGCCGGCGTCCGCGTACTGGCCGATGATGTGCCGCAGTTCGGCCACCGAGTGCCCGACGGCCGTCAGATGGGCGACCGGGCGCAGGGTGGTCTGTGCGGCGATCTTCTTCGTCACCGCGACTGTCCGGTCCCGGGAGGATCCCCCCGCGCCGTACGTCACCGAGACGAAGACCGGCGACAGCGCCTCGATACGGCGGATGGCGTCCCAGAGGCGCTCTTCGCCGGCGTCGGTCTTGGGCGGAAAGAACTCGAAGGAGTACGACCGCTCCCCCGCCGCCAGAACGTCCCGAAGAGTCCTCACGACCGTGCCCCTCCCGCGTTGAAGTAGTTCGCTTCGGGGTGGTGGATGACGATGGCGTCGGTGGACTGCTCGGGGTGGAGCTGGAACTCCTCGGAGAGCTGGACACCGATCCGCTCCGGCTGCAGCAGCTCGGCGATCTTCGCCCGGTCCTCCAGGTCCGGGCACGCTCCGTAACCGAGCGAGAACCGCGCGCCGCGGTACTTGAGCGCGAACACGTCGTTCAAAAATGTCGCAGCCTCCACGTCGGCCGGGTCCTCGCCCGCGAAGCCGAGCTCGGCGCGCACCCGGGCGTGCCAGTACTCGGCGAGCGCCTCGGCCAACTGCACGGACAGGCCGTGCAGTTCGAGATAGTCCCGGTACGCATTGGTCTCGAACAGCTCGGCCGTGGCCTCGCCTAAGCGGTTGCCGACCGTGACGATCTGGAGCCCGACGACATCGGTCTCGCCGGATTCTTTGGGGCGGAAGAAGTCGGCGAGGCACAGGCGGCGGCCGCGGCGCTGGCGGGGGAAGGAGAAGCGGGTGCGCTCGGAGCCGTCCTCGTTGAGCAGGATCAGGTCGTCGCCCTTGGACACGCAGGGGAAGTAGCCGTAGACCACGGCCGCCTCCAGCAGGTTCCTGGTGTGCAGCTGGTCCAGCCAGCCGCGCAGCCGCGGCCGGCCCTCACTTTCCACCAGCTCCTCGTACGTCGGGCCGTCGCCGGTCCGGGCCTGCTTGAGGCCCCACTGGCCCTTGAACAGCGCGCCCTCGTCCAGCCAGGACGCGTACTCCTTCAGCTGGATGCCCTTGATGACCCGGGTGCCCCAGAACGGCGGCTGCGGCACCGGATTGTCGATCGCGACATCCGAGCGGACCGCGCCCTCCGGCTCCTGGACCTCCAGCACCGCAGTGTCGCGCCTGGCCACCCGCCGCTGCTTCAGCTCCGGCAGGACGGCCCCGGGGACACCGCGCTTGACCGCGATCAGGGCGTCCATCAGACGCAGCCCCTCGAACGCGTCACGGGCATAGCGGACTTCGCCCTCGTAGATCTCGTGCAGATCCTGCTCCACATACGCCCGCGTCAGCGCCGCCCCGCCGAGAATGACCGGGTAGTCGGCGGCCAGCTTGCGCTGATTCAGCTCCTGCAGGTTCTCCTTCATGATCACCGTGGACTTCACCAGCAGACCCGACATGCCGATCACATCCGCGCGGTGCTCCTCGGCCGCCTCCAGGATCGCCGAAACCGGCTGCTTGATACCGAGGTTGACGACGTTGTAGCCGTTGTTCGACAGGATGATGTCGACGAGGTTCTTCCCGATGTCATGGACGTCACCACGGACCGTGGCAAGGACGATGGTGCCCTTGCCATCGGCGTCGGTCTTCTCCATGTGGGGCTCGAGGTAGGCCACCGCGTTCTTCATCACCTCGGCGGACTGCAGCACGAACGGCAGCTGCATCTGGCCCGAGCCGAACAGCTCACCGACGACCTTCATGCCCTCCAGGAGTGTGTCGTTGACGATTGCGAGAGCCGGGCGGGTCTGGAGCGCCTCGTCGAGGTCGGCCTCCAGGCCGTTCTTCTCGCCGTCGATGATCCGGCGCTTGAGCCGCTCCTCCAGCGGCAGGGCCAGGAGTTCCTCGGCCTTGCCCGCCTTCATCGACTTCATATTGACGCCCTCGAAGAGCTCCATGAGCTTCTGCAGGGGGTCGTAGCCTTCGGCGCGCCGGTCGTAGATCAGATCCAGGGCGACCTTGACCTGCTCCTCCTCCAGGCGCGCGATCGGCAGGATCTTCGAGGCGTGCACGATCGCCGAGTCCAGTCCGGCCTTCACGCACTCGTCCAGGAAGACGGAGTTCAGGACGACCCGGGCGGCGGGGTTCAGGCCGAAGGAGATGTTCGACAGGCCCAGCGTGGTCTGCACATCCGGACGGCGGCGCTTGAGTTCACGGATCGCCTCGATCGTGGCGATGCCGTCCTTGCGCGACTCCTCCTGGCCGGTGCAGATCGTGAACGTGAGCGTGTCGATGAGGATGTCGGATTCCAGCACACCCCAGTTCCCGGTCAGATCGTCAATGATCCGCTCGGCGATCGCGACCTTGTTCTCGACCGTGCGCGCCTGGCCCTCCTCGTCGATGGTCAGCGCGATGAGCGCCGCACCGTGCTCGACGGCGAGCTTGGTGACCTTCGCGAACCGCGACTCGGGCCCGTCACCGTCCTCGTAGTTGACGGAGTTGATGACCGCACGGCCGCCCAGCTTCTCCAACCCGGCCTGAAGGACGTCGACTTCGGTCGAGTCCAGCACGATGGGGAGAGTGGAGGCGGTGGCGAACCGGCCGGCCAGCTCCTCCATGTCGGCGACACCGTCCCGGCCGACATAGTCGACACACAGGTCGAGCATGTGCGCGCCCTCGCGGATCTGGTCCCGGGCCATCTCCACACAGTCGTCCCAGCGGCCCTCCAGCATGGCCTCACGGAACTTCCTCGACCCGTTCGCGTTCGTACGCTCACCGATCGCCATGAAGGACGTGTCCTGGCGGAACGGCACCGTCTGGTAGAGCGACGCGGCGCCCGGCTCCGGACGCGGCTCACGCTCGGTCGGAGCGAGATCACGGACGCGCTCGACGACCTGCCGCAGATGCTCCGGCGTCGTACCGCAGCAGCCACCCACCAAGGACAGGCCATGCTCGCGAACGAACGCCTCATGGGCATCGGCCAGTTCAGTGGGGCTCAACGGGTAGTGCGCGCCGTCCTTGCCCAGCACCGGCAGGCCGGCGTTCGGCATGGCGGAGACCTTCGTGCGCGCATGCCGGGCCAGATAGCGGAGGTGCTCATTCATCTCCGCGGGTCCTGTCGCGCAGTTCAGGCCGATCATGTCGATGCCCAGCGGCTCCAGCGCGGTCAGCGCCGCGCCGATCTCCGAGCCGAGCAGCATCGTCCCGGTCGTCTCGACCGTCACCGAGCAGATCAGGGGGAGGTTGGTGCCGGTCGCGTCCAGGGCACGGCGGGCGCCCAGGATCGCGGCCTTCGTCTGAAGCAGGTCCTGCGTCGTCTCGACCAGCAGCGCGTCCGCGCCGCCCGCGATCATGCCCTCCGCGTTCTGCTGATAGGCGTCCCGCAGCTTCACATACGGGGCGTGGCCCAACGTGGGGAGCTTGGTGCCCGGCCCCATCGAGCCGAGCACCCACCGCTGCTGCCCCGTCGACGCCGTGAACTCGTCCGCGACCTCACGCGCGATCCGCGCCCCGGACTCGGAGAGCTCGAAGACCCGCTCGGGAACGTCGTACTCCCCCAGCGCCGCGAGGTTCGCGCCGAACGTATTCGTCTCGACACAGTCGACGCCGACCTCGAAATACGCCTCGTGGACCGACCGCACGATGTCCGGACGCGTCACATTCAGGACCTCGTTGCAACCCTCGAGGTTCTCGAAGTCCTCAAGCGTCGGATCCTGCGCCTGGAGCATCGTGCCCATCGCCCCGTCGGCCACCACCACACGGGTGGCAAAGGCCTCGCGCAGGGCATCGGCACGCGTCTCGCTCATCCCAGTGCCGCCACGTGCGGAGCCAGCTCGGCTGCGGCTTCTTCTCCGTATGAGCCACGGATGCGTTCCAGCAGCTCGCCGCCGTTCAGCTCGGACGGCTGCGGGCCCGTGGTCTCCAGCACGGTCGTGGCCAGTGCGCTGCCCAGGTGGGCCGCGCTCTCCAGGCCCAGGCCCCAGGCGGTCGCCGCGAGGAAGCCCGCCCGGAAGGCGTCGCCGGCGCCGGTCGGCTCGAGTGTCCCGTTCGGCGGCACCGCCGCCACTTCGACCGGCAGCAACCCGGGGCGGGCGATGTGGACGCCGTCCGCGCCCCGGGTGGTGACCCAGGTGCCGACCCGGCCCAGGATCTGCTGTTCAGTCCAGCCGGTCTTCTCCTGGATGAGCACGCTCTCGTACTCATTGGTGAACAGATAGGCAGGGTGGTCGAGCAGTTCGCGCACATCGTCGCGTTGCAGGAACGCGAGCTGCTGCGACGGGTCGGCGGCGAACGCGAGCCCCAGGCTGTTGCACTCACGGGTGTGGCGGATCATCGCGCCGGGATCATTGGGCGAGATCACCACCAGGTCCAGGCCGCCGGCCCGTTCCCGCACCGGGGCCAGGTCGATCGTTCGGGCTTCGCTCATGGCTCCGGGGTAGAAGGAGCCGATCTGGTTGTTGTCGGCGTCCGTCGTGCACACGAAGCGCGCGGTGTGCAGCGATTCGCTGATGTGCACCGAGTCGGTGTCGACTCCGTTCTCCTTCAGCCAGATCTGGTAGTCGGCGAAGTCCGCGCCCACCGCTCCGACGAGGTAGGGGCCGATACCGAGCCGTCCGAGGCCGAAGGCGATGTTCGCGGCGACGCCGCCGCGCCGGATCTCCAGCTCTTCGACGAGGAAGGAGAGCGACACCTTGTCGAGGCTGCCGGCGATCAGCTGCTCGGTGAACCGGCCGGGAAAGACCATCAGGTGGTCCGTTGCGATCGAACCAGTTACGGCTATGCGCACGGTCACTGCTCCTTGGTTCTGCGGTGGATGGTGCGTTGATCCGCCGCCGCTGAATCGGCGCTCAGTCGGCGATGGCTGCCTGGCGCAGCTTCTCCGCGCGGTCGGTGGACTCCCAGGTGAAGTCGGGGAGGTCGCGGCCGAAGTGGCCGTACGCCGCGGTCTGCGCGTAGATGGGGCGCAGCAGGTCGAGGTCGCGGATGATCGCCGCTGGACGCAGGTCGAAGATCTGGTCGATGGCGAACTGGATGCGCGGCACGGGCACGGTCTCGGTGCCGAAGGTCTCGACGAACAGACCGACCGGGTCCGCCTTGCCGATCGCGTACGCGACCTGCACTTCGCAGCGGTGTGCGAGGCCCGCGGCGACCACGTTCTTGGCGACCCAGCGCATGGCATACGCGGCCGAACGGTCCACCTTGGAGGGGTCCTTGCCGGAGAACGCGCCGCCGCCGTGACGGGCCATGCCGCCGTACGTGTCGATGATGATCTTGCGGCCGGTGAGGCCGGCGTCGCCGACCGGGCCACCGATCTCGAACCGTCCGGTCGGGTTGACCAGCAGCCGGTAGCCCTCGGTACGCAGTTGCACGCCGTCCTCGACGAGCTCCTGGAGCACCGGGCGTACGACGCAGTCGCGGATGTCCGGGATGAGCAGCGAGTCCAGGTCGATGCCCGGCGCGTGCTGCGAGGAGACCACGACGGTGTCGAGGCGGACGGCTGCGTCGCCGTCGTACTCGATGGTGACCTGGGTCTTCCCGTCGGGCCGCAGGTAGGGGACGGTGCCGTTCTTGCGCACCTCGGTGAGGCGCTTGGCGAGGCGGTGGGCGAGTGTGATGGGCAGCGGCATCAGCTCGGGCGTCTCGTCGGATGCGTAGCCGAACATCAGGCCCTGGTCGCCGGCGCCCTGCTCGCTGAGCGCGTCACCTTCTTCACCTGTGGCGGACCCCTCGACGCGCTTCTCGTAGGCGGTGTCGACGCCCTGTGCGATGTCGGGCGACTGTGCGCCGATGGAGACCGACACGCCGCAGGAGGCGCCGTCGAAGCCCTTCGCAGACGAGTCGTAGCCGATCTTCAGCACGGTCTCGCGGACCAACTGCTGGATGTCGGCGTACGCATTGGTGGTGACCTCTCCGGCCAGGTGGACCTGGCCGGTGGTGATCAGCGTCTCGACGGCGACCCGCGACTTCGGGTCCTGCGCCAGCAGCGCGTCGAGGACCGCGTCGCTGATCTGGTCAGCGATCTTGTCGGGATGGCCCTCGGTCACTGATTCCGAGGTGAACAGGCGAAGGGACACGAATCCTCCAAATGCCGGGCGTGGTAGCCGCGTTGTCCTGCTGTCTTGCTGTCCTGCTGTCTTGCTGTCCTGCTGTCCTGCTGTCCTGGTGCCGCATTGCGGCCAGGCTGCTCTTCGGCCCTGCAAGGGGGCTCGAAGGCGGCTAAACGACGGTTATTCGGCCGTCGGCTGTGCGCTGCGGGATCCGAACCACTCGATCCAGTTCATGGCGAAGAAGACGTCGCCGGAGATTTTCAGGCGTCCGCCGATGAAGGCGTCCGTGCCTTTCAACTCCCCTGTGGCCAGTGCGAGAAGGTCCTGCATGTCGACCCCGATGGTCGCGTTCGGGGTGGAGGCGTCGCGGGCCGATGTGCAGTGGCCGTCGGCGACGGTGACATAGCGGTGCCGTACTCCCGACGGGGTGTTGATCTCGTAGTGGAAGATGCCGCCCCTGCCCCTGGTGCGTTCGGGCCTGAAGCAGGCGCGGAACCATACGAAGACCAGGTCGAGCATCCGGTCGTCGTCGTCCAGGGGGAGTTCCCCGACCAGTTCACCCGACGCCTCCGCTGCCTCGGCGAGGTCCCGGAGCCGCAGGTGCCAGTCGTCGTCGGTCACGGCCGGCCCCCTTTCGCCGCTTTCCCCTTGCCGGCGGCGGTGGTGTGCTCGATGAGTACGGAGGCGTCCTTGTCGCCGTCGCCCGCCGCGACAGCCGCGGCGAAGCTCTCGCGCACCTTGTCGAGAACGGGGAGCCCGACGCCCGCCAGGCCCGCGTCGTCGATGGCAAGGCGCAGGTCCTTCTCCATCAGCGTGGAGCGGAAGAAGGCGGGCTCGTATGAGGACTTGCGCATCAGCTCGGCGCGGAACCTCATGACGACGGAGCTGAATCCGCTGCCTGCGATGGCGCCGAGCAGGCTGTCCCGGTCGAGTCCGGCCTCCACTCCGTACGCGACGGCCTCGGCCAGCGAGGCGACCTGGGCGCCGAGCAGCAGGTTGAAGATGAGCTTGATGGTGGCGGCCGTGCCGGGCTCGCCGAGGTGGACGACTTCGCTGCCGATGGTGTCGAGCAGGGGGCGGACCTCGTCGATGTCGTCCTGGTCGCCACTGGTGTAGACGCGCAGTTTGCCTTCGCGGGCCTGGAAGGGGTTGCCGACGACGCAGGCCTCGACCCGGCGCAGCCCGGCGGCCGACAGCCGGGCCGCGGACTCCTTCGCGTAGGCCGGGGAGACGGTAGAGGTGTCGATGACGACGGCGCCCGGGGCGAGTACGGGGACGATCTGCCTGAACAGCACGTCCTCCACGGCCGGTTCGTCACTCAGGCTGAGTACGACGACGGAGTGTCCCGCCGCGGCTTCCGCGGCGCTCGCGGCCACCATGGCGCCGGCTTCCGCCAGCGTCCTGGTCTTGGCGACGGTGCGGTTGAAGACGGTGAGGGACCGGCCGGAGTCGATCAGGCTGTGCGCCATCCCGGCGCCCATGTTGCCGAGACCGATGAACGCCACCGGCTTCGTGTCCGGGGCCGTCGTCCGCTGCGCGGGCACCTCCGCGGCCGGCGGCGCGGGCGGCAGGCCGTACACCGTCCGCGTCACTGCCATATGGCCCGCGCCGCGGTACGGCCGCAGCCTGCGCCGGTGCTCGACATGCGCCTCGCTCAGCTCGAAGGCGCGGAACGAGGGCTCGTCCGCCCAGTCGGTGATGACGTAGTAGACACGGTCCTCCTCGACGGAGCGCACCAGGGTCTGTCCTCGGTTGGCGGGCTGCCTGGCGATCGCCGATGCCACCTCCCACCAGACCTTCTCGAACTCCTCCTGCACGCCCGGGAGGATCTCCATCCGCAGGATCACGCGGATCGGTGGATTGTCGGCCATGGTGTCTGCCTCCAAGAGCACGGTCCAAGAGCACGGGGATTCGGCGTCACGGTCTCCGCCGCCGCTCAACGCCCGATCGAGGCCTGCTCCGGCCCGCTCGGGGGGCGCGGCCGATCCCCGCTCAAGAGGACTTCGAGGCCGGTGCCAAAACATGGCCCGGGCACGCCACGACCCCGCCCGTCCGGTAACCGAGAAAGGAGTTCGTCTGTGACGACTCACGCTTCCCTCACGGACACGTCCAGCCCGGAGTCGCTCATCCGGCTCGGCACCGCCTTCTGCACGGCCAAGATCCTGCTGAGCGCGCTTGAACTGGACGTCTTCTCCACCCTCGCCGCCGGACCCGTCACCAAGGACGAGCTGGCCTCGTCGGCGGGCCTGCACCCGCGCGGCTCCGACGACTTCATCACCGCGCTGGTCACGCTCGGCCTGGTCGAGCTGGAGGACGGCCGCTACCGCAACAGCCCGGCCGCCGACCGGTTCCTCGACCGCAACAAGCGGAGCTACGCAGGCGGGTTCCTGGAGCGCGCCAACTCGATGCTGTACCCGGCGTGGACGAACCTCACCGAGGCGCTGCGCACCGGGGAGCCCCAGGTCAAGGGCAAGGAGGGGGACATCGTCGGGCAGATGGGCGACGACCCCGAGCATCTGCGGCAGTTCCTCGGCATGATGGACTCGCTCAACAGCCTGGTCGCCCCCAAGCTCGCCGCCGCGTTCGACTTCTCGGCGTACGAGACGTTCGTCGATGTCGGCGGTGCGCGCGGCAATCTGTCCGCGCTGCTCCTGGAGGCGCACCCGAAGCCGAAGGCGACCGTCTTCGATCTGCCGCACATGGGCTGGGCCTTCGACGAGCACATGGAGAAGCTGGGCACCCAGGACCGCATCAGCTTTGTGGGCGGCAACTTCTTCGTCGACCCGCTGCCCGAGGGCGATGTGCTGATCATGGGGCACGTCCTGCACAACTGGAACGCCGAGGAGCGCCAGGGCCTGATCGCCAAGGCGTACCAGGCTGTGCGTCCCGGCGGCGCGCTGCTGGTGTACGACCGCATGGTCGCCGACCAGCCGACCGATCTGGTCAACCTGCTGATCAGCCTGGACATGCTGCTGGTCACCCACACCGGCTCGGAGTACAGCACGAAGGACTGTGCCGACTGGATGCGCAAGGCCGGCTTCTCGCGCACCGAGTCGAAGGTGCTGAGCAACACCGACTCGCTCGTCATCGCCTACAAGGACGAGTGACGCGCGATGCGACTCGGGATCAATCTTGTCCCCCAGGGCTGCGCGGAGACCGCGCAGGAGGCGGAGCGGCTGGGCTTCGACGTCGCGGCGGCCCCTGAGGGCTTCCGCTCGGACGCGGTCTCCGTGCTGGGCTGGGTGGCCGCGCGCACCAGTCGCATCGGCCTGCTCTCCACGGTCATCCAGATCCCGGCCCGTACGCCGGTGAGCATGGCGCTGACCGCGGCCACCCTGGACGGACTGTCCGGGGGCAGGTTCCGGCTCGGTCTCGGGATCTCCAACGCCCATGTGACGGAGGGCTGGCACGGCGCGCCGTTCGCCAAGCCGCTCGCCCGCACCAGGGAGTACGTGGAGGTGGTGCGGCGCACGCTGGCACGGGAGGAAGTCACCTACGCCGGCGAGCACTTCGCGCTGCCGATGCCCGGCGGCAACGGCGGCGCGTTCCGGCTCACCACCGAGCCGGCCCAGCCGCGGCTGCCGGTGTATCTGGCCGCGGTCGGCCCGCGCAGTCTGCAGCTGACCGGTGAGATCGCCGACGGCTGGGTCGGGGTGTTCTGCTCCCCGGAGCTCGCCAAGGAGGCGCTGATCCAGCTGCGTACGGGACGTCAGCGGGCGGGACTGGACCTGGAGGGCTTCGACGCGTTCGTATCCGCCCCGATGGCGGTCGGCTCGGACGTACGGTCCGCGGCCGAGGCGATCAGCCACTATGTCGCCCGTTTCATGAGCCTGGGCGACAAGGACAACAACTTCTACTACCGCCTGGCCGTGCGGATGGGCCATGAGAAGGCGGCCGACGAGGTCCAGGACCGTTTCAAGTCCGGGGACTCGCGCGGCGCCGCGGCGGCGGTGCCGGTCGAATTCATCGACAGCACCTCGCTGTTGGGGCCGCCGGACCGGATCGCCCGCCGTATGTCCGACTTCGCGGCGGCGGGTGTCACCACCCTCGGGATCTCGCCCTACGCGCCCACCCTGGAGGGCCAGCTGGCCCTGGTGCGCGCGGCGGCCGAGGCTCACCGGCAGGCAGGTCTCGGCGACTGACGAGTGACGCACCGGAAGGGGCGAGCGACACATGCGGGTGCTGTTCACGAGCTGGGCATGGCCGACCCACTACTACCAGATGGTGCCGCTGGCCTGGGCGCTGCGGGCAGCCGGCCATGAGGTGCGGGCGGCCAGTTCGCCCGCGCTGAGCGCGACGATCGCCGCTTCCGGGGTGCCCGCCGTGGCGGTCGGGGACGACAGCGTCGACGCCGTCGCCCGGATCCGCGACTACATACCCGGGCGGGCGCCCGTATCGGCCGACGCCGCGGGCGACCGGCCGACACGGGCCAAGGGGCCGCGGGCGGTTTCGCTGTTCGCGGATCTGGCGGCGGCGATGGCGGACGATCTGGTGGCGTACGGCCGCGACTGGCGGCCGGACCTGATCGTTTTCGAACCCACCGCGTACGCGGGCCCGTTGGCGGCCGAGGTGCTCGGGGTGCCTTCGGTGCGTTTTCCGTGGGGCGCTGATCTGATGCACCGGGCGGGCGCCGTGGAGCTGGAGCGCGAGGTCATGGCTCCGCTGTGCGAGCGCTTCGGCCTCGACGGCGTCGACCTGCTGGGCAGTCTGACCCTCGATCCCTGCCCGGCCGCCATGCAGGTGCCCGCGGCTCAGGCATCGCGTCCGATCGTGCGGCAGCCGGTGCGTCCGGTGCCGTACAACGGTTCCGGGTCGCTGCCCGTCCCACTGCCCCCGGCCGAGCGCCGCCGGCCGCGGGTGTGCGTCACCTGGGGCACCACGGTGGGCCGGCTGCACGACGACATGTATCTCGCCCCGTGGGTCGTCGACGCGCTCGAGACGCTCGACGTCGGAATCGTGGTCGCGGTCGCCCGCGAGCAGCGGCATCTGCTGGGTGAGGTGCCCGAGCGGGTGAAGGTGCTGGAATCGGTTCCCCTGCATGCCGTACTGCCCCACTGCGACGCGGTGGTGGCTCACGGCGGCGCCGGCACGATCCTCACCTCGCTCGCCGCCGGGCTGCCGCAGCTGGTGGTTCCGCAGCTGATCGACCACACCTTCAACGCCCAGCGGTTCACGGCCACCGGGGCGGGACTGAGCCTCGGCAAGGACGAGGCCGAACCGGAGCGGATCCGTACGGCGGTGCTCGATCTCCTTCAGGAGCCCGCGTACCGCAAGGCCGCACAGGAAGTGCGCCAGGAGATCCAGTCGCGTCCGTCCCCGGCCCGGATCGTCGACGTCCTCACCGGGCTCGAGGCAGCGGGCCCGGCCACTCCCCCGGCCGAAGGAGGCCGCTGATGCTGATAGGTGTGGGACTCCCCTCCACCGTCCCAGGCGCCCGCCGGGAGGAGATCATCGACTGGGCGCGCCAGGCCGAGCAGTTCGGCTTCTCGACGCTCGGGGTACTCGACCGCCTGGTGTACGACAACTACGAGCCGCTGATCGCGCTCACGGCGGCCGCCGCGGTGACCGACCGGATCGGGCTCGCGACGACGGTGCTGACCCCGCCGTACCGCAACAACACCCCGTTGCTGGCCAAGCAACTGGCGTCGCTCGACCGCCTGTCCGGGGGCCGTCTGACGCTCGGGGTGGCGGCGGGGAACCGGGAGGACGACTTCGTGGTGTCGGCTGTTCCGCACTCCGCGCGCGGGCCCGTGCTGGACTCGCTGCTGGTGGATCTGGAACGGATCTGGGGCGGCGACGGTCTCGGCTTCGACCGGCCGGTCGGCCCCACCCCCGAGACGCTGCCGCCGGTGCTGGTCGGCGGCACGTCCGACGCGGCGTTCCGGCGCGCGGCGAAGTACGGTCGCGGCTGGATCGCCGGCGGGAGCTCGCCGTCCGGCTACCGGGCCAACGCGGCGCGGGTAACGGCCGCCTGGGAGAAGGCCGGCCGGACGGACAGGCCGCATCTGGTGACGCTGCTGTACTTCTCGCTGGGCACGGCGGCCGCGGACCGGGCCAAGGAGTATCTGCTGGACTACTACGCCTTCAGCGGGCGGGCCGAGTCCATCGTGGGCATGGCCTTCACGGAAGCGGACCGGCTGCGGCGGGCGGTGAAGGAGTACGAGGAGGCCGGCTGCGACGAGATCGTCTTCATGCCGTGCGGCAGCGACTCCGGCCAGCTCGAACTCCTCGCCGACGCGGTGCTGTGATGGCGGGACGGGAGAGGCGGCGCACCGCCCTCGTGACGGGCGCGAACCGGGGTCTCGGCCTGGCGGTCGGCTCGCTGCTGCATGCGCGCGGCTTCCGTGTGGTGCTCGGCGGGCGCGACGAGGAGGCGGTGACCACGGCGGCATCGGAACTCGGCGCGGAGGCCGTCGTCCTCGATGTGTCGGACGACGCGTCGGTCAAGCGCGCGGCCGAGCGGGTGGGGCGCGTCGACGTCCTGGTGAACAACGCCGGGACGTTCCTCGACCGCGGTGATCCCCCGTCTGCGGTCCCGCTGCCGCTGGTCGAGGCCACGCTCGCGGTGAACGTGCTGGGCGCGTGGCGGGTCTCCCAGGCCTTTGTGCCGGGCATGGTCGAGCAGGGCTGGGGACGCGTCGTGATGGTCTCCAGCGGTACGGGCTCCTTCACCAACGGCCTTTTCCCACAGGCGCCGGCGTACTCGGCGTCCAAGGCCGCGCTGAATGCGGTGACCGTGCTTCTGGCGAAGGAGACGGACGGCACGGGGGTCCTGGTGAACGCCGTCAACCCGGGGCTGGTCCGGACCCGGATGCGCCCCGACGCTAAGCGCTCCCCCGAGGACGCGGCTGCGGACATCGCGTATGCCGCGACGTTGCCGGACGGGGCGCCGAGTGGGGTTTTCTTCCGCAGTGGGGCGGTCGTCGGCTGGTGAGTCGCACCCCTTGGTACCCGAGGGCGTCCCGCGGGGGCGGTGGCGCGTGCGGCGGGTGGCGTCGGCGGCGGGCGTGTTCCCCCTACCCGCCCCTTCCCGCTGTTTCGATTTGCGGCTCCGCCGCGTGGGGGGCTCCACCCCAGGTTCGGCTCCCTGTTGCTGAGCGTAATTCCTTTGAAGACGCTGCGTACGTGCCAGTAGGGCGCTCCGGCCTCAGACGAACTGGCATGGAACATGCGAAATCATGGGGGCAGGATGCTGGCGGAGGCGTTGATCTCGTTGGCTGCGGCGGGTGGTACCGCGGTGGTGCAGGCTGCGGGAACGGATGTGTGGGAAGGCCTGCGCGGTCGAGTGGCACGCTGGTTCGGGCGTGGGGACGTCGAGGTGGAGCGGGCCGAGCTTGAGCGGCTGGACCGGAGCGCATCGGAACTTTCGGCCGCCGACGAGGGTGAGACGGATCGGATCGGGGCCCGTCAAGAAGCTGCCTGGCAGGCCCGCTTCGAGACCTTGTTGGAGCGACTCCCGGAGGCCGAGCGTGCCCAGGCCGCAGCGGAACTCCAGGACCTCATCGATCAGTCGGCCCCGGGGGCCAGTGGTCGGGGGGCGGTGTCCGGCAACACCTTCCAAGGTCCCACCGCGGTCCAGGTTGGCGACCACAACAGGCAGGACAACCGCTTCGGTTCTGGAGCGTGACCACTCCTGATCCCGGTACAGCTGGTGGAGACGGGATACACGGCAGCACTTTCCACGGCCCCACGGCGATCCAGACCGGGCCCTACGGCACCCAGTACAACCACTTCGTCTATCAGTGGAAGCCCGCGTATCGGATTGAGGATTTCCCCGCTGCGCCGCGTCGGATACGCCCCCGTGACCTGGCCCAGCAACCTTCCCGGCTGCTGCGGGCAGGGCAGGTGGTGCCGTTCACCGGCCGCACCACTGACCTTGATCAGCTGGCGCACTGGCGTGACGACCCGGACGAGAAGCTGGCCATCCGGCTTGTCCACGGCCCCGGTGGACAGGGCAAGAGCCGCTTGGCCGCGCACTTCGCCGATCTCTGCCGTCGGGAGCAGTGGACAGTGTGGCAGGCATCTGCCAACGAGGTGGATGCGGAACCGATGGACACCACCTCGCCGCCGGCACCACCGGCCGGGGTCCTGCTGGTAGTGGACTACGCCGAACGCTGGCCCATCCCGGACCTGCGCAAGCTGCTGCGCGAGCCGCTGGTACACCAAGGTGGCGTTCCGGTCCGGGTTCTCCTGCTGGCGCGGCCGGCGAAGCCGCTACGCGTTCGCCCTGCGGCTGCTTCTCGCTGCCCCTTACCTGCTGTTCGCGATCCACCCGCCCGTCCTGGTCGTGGCAGCCGCAGTGTTCGCTGCCCGTGTGGGGTTCGCCGCCACCCTGCCTCTGCAGGAGCAGCTTCTCGAGCTGACACCGATTCGGTCCGCGGCCAGGTTCAGGGCGTTGAGTCCGCCGGCAGGATGACCTGGCAAGGCCTCGGCGCCGCGGTCGCCGGCGGCGTCGCCCAGCACCTCGCCCCCGGCACCACGATCACCGCCATCGTCGCAGTCTCCGTTGCCATCACCGTCATCTCCGGCCGTTCGTGGTCTGCGCCCGCACCGTCCGTGTGGAGGAGGCAGCCGCATGAGCCACGCCCACGCTCGGTGACCTTCCACGGACATCTGCTCCTCGTCCGCCGCGTCCTAGACGCCCAGTCGGCGGCGCAGGCGGCCCGCCCCCAGCGCCAGGGCCGTGCCCACCGCCGCGGCCAGCCCCGCCATCACCAGGAAGTAGCCCGGCCCCGGCAAGTTGTCCTCAGAGAAGCGGACCGCCTGGCCCCCGACGCCCGCTCCCAGCGCCGCCGCCAGCCAGAAGACGCCGATCATCTGGCTGATGAAAGTCGCCGGGGCCACCTTCGTGGTGACGCTCATGCCGACCGGGGCGAAGGACATCTCCCCGCACGCCTGGAGCAGATACGCGACGAGCAGCCACAGCGGTGTGACATCCCGGCCGTCCGAGGCGACGATCGTGGCCAGGGACATCACCACCAGGCTCGCGGCCATGAAGCCCAGCCCGCAGGCGAGTTTGGTCGGTGCGGCGATGCGGTCGCCGAGGCGGATCCAGAGGCGGGCGAAGAACGGGGCCACCGCGATCATGAACAGCGGGACGGCGGCGTGGAACCAGCTGGCCGGGATCGTGAAGCCGCCCACCGTGCGGTCGGTGGACACCTTCGCGAAGAGGGTGAAGACCGATCCGCCCTGGACGAAGATCATCCAGAAGATCGCGGCGCTGAGGAAGACCCAGATGTAGGCCCTTACTCGGTGGCGCTCCTCGGGCGTGACCTCCCTGCTGTGCAGCAGATACCAGAAGCAGGCGATGGTCGAGCCGATCGCGAACAGCCCGGCCAGCATCAGCACATGACGCAGTTTCAGCGTGCCGGCCGCGGCGTCGGCGCCGAGGATCAGGATCACCGCGGCGACGATGACGAGGCCGCCGCGCACCACGCGCCGCCGCTCGTCCGGTGCCGCCCTGCGGGTCGGCTCCTTGCCGACCTCGCCGAAGCTCGCGCTGCCGCGTACGTACTGCAGGACGCCGATCGCCATGCCGAGCGCGGCCACGCCGAAGCCCAGGTGCCAGTCGACGAGTTCGCCGAGCGCCCCGGTCACCAGCGGTGCGATCACGGCGCTGATCTGGATGCTCATATAGAAGATGGAGAAGCCCGCGTCGCGCTCGGCGTGCGCGTCGCGCGGGTAGAACGCGGCGAGCATGCTGGCGAGGTTCGGCTTGAGCAGGCCGGTGCCGACGGCCAGCAGGCCAAGGCCGCCGTAGAAGGTCGGCACGGTCGGCACCGCCATGCAGACGTGTCCGAGGGCGATGACGATCCCGCCGTACAGGACAGCCCGGCGCGCGCCGAGGATCCGGTCGCCGATCCAGCCGCCGGGAAGCGACGCCATGAAGACGGTGGAGAGATAGACGCCGAACAGGGCCGCCGCCGTGCTGTTGCCGAGCCCGAGGCCGCCGTCGGCCTTGGGTTCCGAGGCGTACAGGAAGAGCAGCGCGGCCATGCCGTAGAAGCTGAACCGCTCCCACATGTCGGTGCCGAACAGCGTGGTGAACCAGCGCGGCCAGCCGAGGAAGCCGCGCCGGACGGGTTCGGGCTGCCGCTCGCCGGCCACCGGGGCAGTGGCATCGGTAGTCATCGGTCCTCCTCATACGCGTATGTGCGCGCAGGCTGACACGGGGTGCTTACGAGGTGCTTGAAGCGGACTCGATGCCACCACCGCCATCGAGCCGGGCTCCATCGCGGGTCGAACCGGGGCTGTCACGATCCGCCTGAAGCAGACCCTCAACCTTCAACCCTCAACCTTCGACCGACCCAAGCAGCCAGAACCACGAAGGAGTCACGCGATGACCGCTGAGGATCCTCCGCGCACCTTTCCGCTCCCCGCGCCCGATCCCCTGGAGCCCGCGCCGGAGTTCGCGAAACTGCGCGAGTCGGAGCCCGTCGCGCCGCTGACGCTGCCCACGGGCCACCGGGCGTGGGTGGTGACCCGCTATGAGGACGTACGTCATGTGCTCGCGGACCCCCGGTTCAGCAAGGAAGCGCTGACCGCGCCGGACGCGCCGCGGCTGCTGCCGGTCGCCAAGGGCTCGAAGTCCATCTTCGTGATGGACCCGCCGGAGCACACCCGGCTGCGGAAGCTGGTCACCAAGGCGTTCACGGCTCGCCGGATCGAGCAGCTGCGCCCGGCCGTGCGGCAGACTGCCGACCGGCTGATCGCATCCATGGCGGCCGAAGGTTCGCCCGCGGATCTGATCGGGCATCTGGCGCAGCCGCTGCCGATCACGGTCATCTGTGAGCTGCTCGGGGTCCCGTACGACGACCATGAGCGGTTCCGGGAGTGGACCGATGTCATGCTCAGCGTCTCCGCGGCGCAGCACGATGCGGTGATGGAGGCGCGCGTCAGCCTCAACGCCTATCTCGCCGAGCTGATCGAGACGAAGAAGGCGAACCCCGCCGACGATCTGCTCACCGTGCTGATCGACGCCCGGGAGGAGGGCGACCGGCTGTCCGAGGAGGAGCTGCTCGCCTTCGGGCACACGCTGCTGGTGGCGGGGTACCACGCGACGACCGGCGAGATAGTGGGCGCGCTGATCACCCTGCTGCGCAAGCCCGACCTGTGGGAACGGCTGCTGGCCGACAGGGAGTTGGTGCCCAGCGCGGTCGAGGAGCTGTTCCGCTACTCGCTGGCGGGCGGCGGCGCCGGCGCGATGCGGATCGCCACCGAGGACATGGAGCTGGGCGGCGCGTTGATCCGTGCGGGCGAGGCGGTGCTGCCGGCGATCACTTCCGCCAACCGTGACGAGTCCGTCTTCGGGCAGGCCGCCGAGGTCGACATCGCCCGCGAGCACAACCCGCATCTCACCTTCGGGCATGGGCTGCACCACTGCCTGGGCGCGCAGCTGGGCCGGATCGAACTGCAGGAGGCGCTCGGCGCGCTGCTTGACCGGCTGCCGGGGTTGCGTCTCGCGGTCCCCCCGGAGGAGCTGGAGTGGGTACGAGGCTCGGCGTTCAAGCGGCCGCGGACGCTGCCCGTGACCTGGTGAGGACCAGTACGTACAACAGTGCCCCCCGCCCACAGGTGGGGGGCACTGTTGTGAAGAGCTCAGAAGTCGAGGACCAGGTCGTACGCGGACAGCCACTCGTTGATGTGCAGGGCCATGTCGACCTCGATACGGGTGAGCTTGCCGGCCACCGTCTGGTCCCGCCGGACGTCCTCGACGACGGTCGGGTTGAGCAGCGGCAGCACCGGGGCGTCGCCGGCCGCCAGGAGCTTGCCGAACTGCTCCTGTACGTAGGCGTCGTAGGCGGTGTCGTTGGAGATCGGGTAGCCCGTCTTGGGGCGGTGCAGTATGGACTCGGGCAGCAGGTCCTTGACCGCCGCGCGCAGCAGGCTCTTCCACTGGCCGTCGAAGGTCTTGAACTCGCGGGGCGCGTTGAAGACGTACTCCTGGAGCCGGTGGTCGCAGAACGGCACCCGCACCTCCAGGCCCAGCGCCATGCTGAGGCGGTCCTTGCGGTCCAGCAGGGTGCGCATGAAGCGGGTGAGGAAGAAGTAGGTGCATTCGCGGAACTGCTTGTCCCGGCCGCTCTCGCCGGGCAGGTTCGGCATTCCCGAGACGGCCTGGCGGTACTGGTCCGCCTGGTAGGACGGGACGTCCAGGTGGGCGGAGAGCGGCCCGAACAGCGCGGGCAGCCCGAGGTTGTGGGCGAGGGTCCACGGAAGGGTGCCGGGCCGCCCGTACTCCGGGTGGTGGAACCACGGGTAGCCGCCGAACAGTTCGTCGGCGGACTCGCCGGTCAGCGCTACGGTGGACTGGCCGCGGATCGCGCGGAAGAGCAGATAGAGCGAGATGTCCATGCTGCCGGGGCCTGCGATGAGGACCGGCCAGTCCATGGCCCTGACCACCTCGCGGCGCACCGACGCCTCGATCATGTCGTCGTTGCCGAGCACGATGTGGTTGTGGTCCGCGCCGACGTGCTCGACGACCTCGTGGACGTACGGGGAGTCGGGTGTCGGGTGGGTGAGGTCGGGCTCGAAGTTGTCGAGATATCCGGCGAAGTCGACGGCGAACGAGCGCACCTTTCCGCTGCCGTCCTGCCCTTTGGCGATGGCGGCGAGCGCGGTGAGGGTGCTGGAGTCGAGGCCGCCGGAGAGCATGGTGCACAGCGGCACATCGCTGACGATCTGCCGGGTGACGATGTCCTCGAGCAGTTCGCGCACGGTGCGGATCGTGGTGGGGAGGTCGTCCTCGTGCTCGTGCGCCTCCAGCTTCCAGTACCTGCGCTGCGTGCTGCCGTTGCGGCCGATCTTGAGTACGTATCCGGGGGTCAGCTCCGGCATGTCGCGGATGGCGCCGACGCCGGGGGCCTTGGTGCCGGCGAGGATCTCCCGCAGGCCGTCGGCGTCGACGGTGCGGCTCGCGAGCCGGTTGGCCAGGATGGCCTTGGGCTCGGATCCGAAGAGAACGCCGCCGCCGGGCAGTTGCTGGTAGTAGAGGGGCTTGATGCCCACCCGGTCGCGTACGAGCAGTAGTTCTTCGCTGCGGGCGTCCCAGATGGCGAAGGCGTACATGCCGTTGAGCCGCTCGACGAAGCCCTCGCCCCACTCCAGGTAGGCGCGCAGGACCACTTCGGTGTCGCTGCGGGTGTGGAACCGGTGGCCGCGGCCGACCAGTTCCTCCCTCAGCTCCCGGAAGTTGTAGACCTCACCGCTGTAGGTGAGGGCGGCCAGGACGCGGCCGTTCTCCTCGGCCACCATGGGCTGGCGGCCGCCTTCGAGGTCGATGATGGACAGCCGCCGGTGGCCGAGGGCAGCGTGCTCGGTGATCCAGACGTCACCCGCGTCCGGTCCCCGCAGTGCCATCGTGTCGGTCATCGCCCGTACGGCGGTGGCCTCTTGGCGCAGATCACGTGTGAAGTCCACCCACCCAGCGATGCCGCACATTTTGGTCTCTCCTCAAAGGTCGTCGATGCCGAAGCGGGTGGCCTTGACCGTGGCGCGCACCGTCAGCAGGACCTTGCCGTCGGCATCGACGGCGGTCCCTGACCCCTCCGAGACGAAGGTCGTCGGCGAGGTCAGTTTTCCTTCGTGCCGGATCCTGACCTCGTACTGGAAGGAGCCGAGGCCGTCCGTCCACAGATGGCGCAGTACGAAGACGAATCTGGTCTCGCTCGTCCTGCGCCAGAGGCCGAGCCCGGTGTGCGAGGCGTTGATGGTCTGTACGACGAGCTGCCCGTCGGCGCCGAACGAGAAGTGCGCTCGCTCGGTCTCGCCGGGCCGATGGTCGATGCTCACCTGCACGGCCCACGCGCCCGCCGGGCCTCCGGCGTTCGGGTACGCGGCGGCGTCGGCGTCCGGTGCGGTGACAGCCGTGGTCAGGCCGGCGGCTGTCACCGCCCCGGTGCCCATGAGCAGCCGGCGTCGAGTGGTCGACGGTCTGCCGGACATGGTCACTCCTCGTTGGGTACGACGGACCGACCGGTGTGCTGGTCGGTGACGGAGATGGCCTCCGCCGGGCAGGCTTCGACGACTTCGATCAACTCACCGTCCGGGTCGACGAGTTCGTCGACCGGACGGGTGCGCAGCAAGGCGTCGACTGTGAAGTAGCGCGGGGCCTGCGCGGTGCAGATGCCGCTGCGCTTGCACGCGCGGTCCACCGCGATCCGCCACTGGGGCGTGGACGTGGTCATGGTCGGCCCGCCTTCACCAGGTGACCGGGAGGTTCGCCAGCGCCCGGGCGGTGAGACCTGTCTTCCAGGTCAGCCACTCCACCGGGACGGCGAGCCGCAGGGTGTCCGGCAGCTTCTCGATCAGGGTCCGCAGGGCGATCTGCATCTCGAGCCGGGCGAGTTGAGCCCCGAGGCAGTGGTGCACGCCGTAGCCGAAGGACAGATGGACGTTCGGGGTGCGCTCCACGTCGAACCGGTCGGGGTCGGCGAAGATCTCTTCGTCGTGGTTGGCCGATCCGAGCGCGGCGATCACCGCTTCGCCCTCGCGGATGGTCACGCCACCGATCTCGACGTCCTCGGTGGCGACCCGCAGCTGGGTGCCGGTGAAGACGAAGGGGTTGTGGCGCAGCAGTTCCTCGACCGCGCCGGGCACCAGCTCCGGCTTCTTGCGCAGCAGTTCCAGCTGCTCGGGGTGCTGGAGCAGGGTGAACAGGGCGATGCCGAGGGAGTTGGAGGTGGACTGGTGCCCCACCGTCATCAGGATCATCGCGAAGTCGAGGAGTTCTTCCTCGGACAGCGACTGTCCTTCGTCGCGGGCGTGCACCAGGACGCCGAGCAGATCGTCGGTGGGCTCCTGTCGGCGGGACTCGATCAGGCCGCGCAGATAGCCGACGATGTTGCCCCGGGCGTCGCCGACTTCCTCCCGGGTGTGGCCGCCGAGGCTGAAGATGACCTCGCTCCACGCGTGCAGCCGGTCGCAGTCCTCGTACGGGACTCCGAGGAGTTCGAAGATGACCTTGATCGGCAGGCTGAGCGCGAAGCACGACATCAGGTCGACCGGGTGCGGGGCCACCAGCACCAGTCCGGCCTGCTCGTCGGCGAGTTGCTGGATCCGCGGCCGCAGCGACTCCACCCGGCGGGCGGTGAAGGCCTGCATCACCAGGCGGCGCAGCCGGGAGTGGTCGGGCGGATCCATGCCGAGGATGGTCTTGGGCCCGGGGCTGGTGTTGCCCATCCGCGGCGCGCCGGACTGCTCGGCCGCGGCGCGGCTCAGGCGCGGGTCGACCAGCGCCTGGCGCACGTCCGCGTAACGGGTCAGCAGCCACGCCCGGTCACCGGTCGGCAGGGTCACCCGGCTGACCGGTGCCTTGTCGCGCAGGCGGGAGAACTCCTCCGGCGGCTCGAAGCCCTCGGGCGGGGGCGCCGGGAACGGAAACGCGAGGAGCTCCTCGTCGATCGACATCGCTACCCCTTCTCTGTCTTACGGTGCTGTGTCATCCCGGGGGCGGGCCCCCTGGCCCCCGGCCAGAAGAGCAGGCCGACGGGCCGGCCGGCCCGGCATCGCGAGGTGACCTCGGTGAAGAGTGCCGCGGCGGCCGCCGGACGGCGGCCGGGACGCGGCAACCCTCACTTCTTGCGGCCGACCAGGAGGATGTCGTTGGTGGCCAGGAGCTTTGCGGTGACCTCGGCGAAGCCTGCCTCGTCGAACCACTTCCTGGCGTCGTCGACGTGGTACTCCGACCCGCCGTGGGTGACCACGAGCATGGTCAGGCTGGTCAGCAGGTTGTTCAGCGGGGAGAGCTCGTCGTCCAGCATGGGGTCGTAGACGAGCAGGAAGCCGCCCGGCTTCAGACCGGCGAACGCACTCTTGATCAGCTGCTGCCGGCGCTCGGGGGACCAGTCCTCCAGGACGTGTCCGATGATGACGACGTCCGCCGTCGGAACCGGGTCGGCGAAGAAGTCGCCGCCGTGGAAGGCGATCTTGTCCTTGAGACCGAGTCCGCCGATGTGGTCCTCGTACGCCGGCTGCACGGTCGGCAGGTCGAAAACGGTGCCGGTCAGGTGCGGGTGGGCGTCGATGATGGTGGCGAGGAGGTTGCCGCGCGCGCCGCCGACGTCGGTGACGGTCTTGACGGAGCTCCAGTCGAACTCCTTGGCCAGCTCGGGGCCGACGGCCCAGTTGAGCGCGTCCATCATGGCGACGAAGTCGCGCATCTGCTCTTCGCTCTTGTACAGGTGCTTGAACATGTTGTCGTCGCCGTGGCCCTCGATCTGCGACTCACCGGTCTTCAGCGACTCGGTGAAGCCGGCCCACGCCGGGTACAGGACGGCGTTCGAGCGGTCGAGGAAGCGGCCGACGTAGGTGCGCTTGCCCTTGACCAGGTGGGTTTCGGCCGACTCGGTGTTGCCGTACTTGCCGTCCTTGCGCTCGAGCAGTCCGAGCCGGACCAGCGCGTTGAGGAACTCACGGGAGCCGCGCGAGTGCAGACCCAGCCGCTCGCGGATCTCCCCCTCGGTCGCAGGCCCGGTCTCGCTCAGCTTGGTGAAGAGCTCGAGTTCGGTGGCCGTCAGCAGGACCTTGGCGCTTCCGAAGGCCATGCCCAGTCCGACGATGTCTTGGAGGCTCAGCGAACCCTGCTTTTCGGGTGTGCTTGTCATGCGCCAGGTCCTTTCCCGGTGTGACGGAGAGACGTGTCTGCGCCGTGGCCTCCCGCTACGCCGAAGACGGCGCTGTGAGAGCCGGGAGCACTATTGGCGGCGCGCCTCGAAGACCCCTGGAGACCGGACAGAACCCCGCGCACCTGAGTGGTCCCGATATCGGTCGATTGACGGGTCCATCGGTCCTCGAGTGGATCTCCAGCGCCTTGCGGTAGCCATGAATCAGCTCCGTGCCCGGTAACGGCCGGGGCTGGACCTGTTGCCGAGCCGGCCGCGGCCGGGAAGACGGAGCATGGCATGGAGTTGGGACTGACCGGCAAGGTCGTGCTGCTCACCGGGGGCAGCGGCGGTATCGGCCGACCTCTCGCGCGCTCCTTCGGCCGGGAGGGCGCCAGGGTGGCGCTGACCTATCTGCGGCGTGCGGACGCCGCCAAGGACGTGGCGGCGTCGATCGAGGAGGCAGGCGGCGAGGCGCTGCCGGTCCAGCTCGATCTGACGGACCGTCAGTCCATCGACGCCGCCGTGGGGCATGTCGTGGACAGATGGGGCGGCATCGACATCCTCGTGGTCAACGCATCGGCGACCGGCGGCCCGAACCCCAAGCCCGTGGGGTTCGAGGAGATCTCGCCAGACACCTGGCTGCCGTTGCTGCGCTCCGAGGTGGAGGGCGCCTTCCACACGGTTCAGGCGGTGCTGCCGGTGATGAAGTCCCGTGACTGGGGCCGCATCGTGTTCATGTCGGCGAGCATCGTGCACCGCGGCCGCAAGGGCGAAGAGGCCTACACGGCGAGCAAGGCGGCGCTGCACGGGCTCAGCCGCACCCTGGCCACCGAGCTGTTCACCGACAACATCTTCAGCAATGTGGTGGCCCCTGGGCCCACGGTTACCGAAGGGCTGCTCGGCAAGCTTCCGGACAGCCTCAGGCAGCGCATCGCGGACGTCACTCCCGAGGAGGCCAAGCGCCTGCTCAACGAGGGCATGCCGCATCTGCGGTTCTCCACCGTCGACGACGTCAACAACACGGTGCTGTTCCTGGCTTCCGCGGCCAACGGCAACATCACCGGAAATGTGATCAACGTCGACGGCGGCCACTGATCACCGCGCCGCGAGCCGTTCACGACCGCTCCAAAGGACAGTGCCGAAGTCCGCACACACCGTGCCGACGAGAAAGGCGACAGGAGGTCACGAGTGACGTTCTCCCCGCTCGGCGCGCTGCGCCGGCTCAACCCTTTCCACTGGTCCGCCGGCCTGGTCATACGCGGCATGGCGGAGCTGTGCATCGCCGACCACCTGGCCGAGAAGCCGCGTACGGCTTCCGAACTGGCCGCCGCGATCGGCGCGCACGAGCCGAGCCTGACCCGCTTTCTGCGGGTGTGCGAACTGCATGAACTGATCGTCCCGGTCGCCCCGGACGGCTGGCAGCTGACCGGCGCGGGTGAACTGCTGCGTTCCGACGTGCCGTCGCTGCGCGGGTTCTCCATCGCGGTCAACGCTCCCGGAATGACCCGCCCTTGGGAGCGGATCGCCGAGGTGGTGCGTACCGGCGAGCCGGCCACGCGGGCGGTGTGGGGCATGGACCACTGGGAGTACTACGCCGCCAATCCCGAGGAGGCGCGCAGTTACGCCGAGACCTCGGCGTCGCTGTCCCTGGAGGCCGCCGACGCGCTGGTGGCGAGCTACGACTTCGCCGGCGCGGAGACGATCGTGGACATCGGCGGCAGCCCGGGCACCGTGCTGAACCGGCTGCTCGGCGAGGTGCCGGCCGCCCGCGGGGTGCTGCTCGACCTCGACTGGGCGGTGCCGTACGCCGAAGAGACGCTGGGCGCTTTCGACGGCCGGGCCGACGTCATCGCCGGGGACTTCCTGAGCGAGGTGCCAGCCGGCGGCTCGCACTATCTGCTGAAGAACGTGCTGTGCGATCTCGACGACGCGGGCGCCGCGCGACTGCTGGCCAATGTCTTCGAGGCCGCGCCCGCGGGGAGCCGGCTGCTGCTCCTGGACTGGGAGTACACCGAGCACTCCTCGCACGTCCACGCCAATGACGTGGAGTTCATGGTGCTGACCGGAGGCCGTGCGCGGACGCCTGACGAGTACGAAGGCCTGCTGGCCAAGGCCGGGTTCGGCCCGGCCAGGAGGCTGCCCCTGGCCGGCCATGAGCGGGCCCCCATCGTGTTGCTCGAATCCGTCCGCCCCTGAGGCCGGAGGAGAATCAGAGGTGGTATGTGATGACCAGTGAAGTGACGGCACGTCAGGTTCCCGCGTGCGAGGGCGCTCCGGTGATAGGGCCGCCGCCCGCGCAGGCGGTGGCCGAACTCGGCTGGGGCATGTGGGCGAGCGCGACCGTGCAGGCCGCGGCCCAACTGCGCCTGGCGGACGCGGTGGACGACAAACCGGTCACGGTGGAGGAGCTGGCGACGGCCGTCGGCGCCGATGCCCCGGCGCTCACCAGGCTGATGCGGGCGCTGGTCGGCTTCGGCATCTTCCGTCAGGAGGGACCTGGCAGGTACTCGCACAGCGAGGCGTCCCGCGCGATGCGCTCGGACGCCCCGGCGTCGCTGACCGACATCATGCTGACCGGCGGCAGCTGGGGCTGGGCGATGTGGGGCAAGCTCGCCGAGAGCGTCCGCAGCGGCAAGTGCGCCTTCCAGGAGACGTACGGCAAGGACCTGTTCACCTATTTCCACGAGGACGACAACGCGGCGGGCGAGCAGTGCCTGCGCGGCTACGCGGCGCAGTCCCAGGCGATGAATCCGGGGGTCGTCAAGGCGCTCGATCTGAGCGGTGCGAAGACCTTCTGCGATGTCGGCGGCGGTCACGGCAGCCTGGTGCGGAGCCTGTTGGAGGGCAATCCGCATGTGAAGGCGGTGCTGTACGACCGGCCGCACGCGATCGACGCCGCGCTGCCCGAGCTGCGCGAGGGCGGTTCGCTCGGCGGGCGCTGTGAACTCGTGATCGGCGACTGCTTCGGGCGGGTGCCGGCGGCGGACGTCCATCTGATCCGCCAGGTGCTCCACATGTGGGAGGACGACGCCTGCGACAAGGTGCTGCGCAACTGCGTGGCCGCCGGGCACTCCGGTGGCCGGGTGGTGCTCCTCGAGCAGCTGGTGGCGGACCCGCCGGAGACTCCCTGGGACGCCCTGATGGACCTGCACATGCTGCTGGTGATGGGTGGCTGGGAACGCACGGCGGACGAGTACCGCGTCATGTTCGAAAGGGCCGGCATGGAGTTCACCGGCGTCACTCCCACGGGTACGCCGCTTCGGCTGATCGAGGGCAGGATCCCGTAGTGAACGGCTTATCCGGGTTCATGGAGCGCGACGCGTTGGCCGGTGCACCCTTCGGGGCGCACCGGCCGCCTTGCGCTGGTCATTTCCTCGCCCGGCCGACGGACCTCAGCTTCGCGGTCTCCTCCTGGGTGAGCGGGGCGGCGCCGCGCATGAAGTCGACGACGGTCCGCAGCTCTTCCTCGCCGTACTTCTCGGACAGTTGGACGAGCGAGGTCGCGAGTCCTTCGAAGAGCGGGAAGATCTGCGCCTCGAGGTTGGGCAGCGGGGTCACGATGACCCGCCTGCGGTCCTTGGGGTCCTTGTCCCGGCGGACGAAACCGGCGTTTTCCAGCCGGTCGATCACACCCGTGATCGCACCGGTGGTGACGCCGTTCTCCTCGGCCAGTTGCCCAGCGGTCATGGGGCCCCGCTGGACCAGCGCGCCGAGGCAGTTGAGGTCGAGAACGCTCACCTTGAGGCGGTCGGCGACCGCCTGCTGGAAGAGCACAGAGCGGGACACCAAGTTGCGAAGTTCCCGGTCGAGTTCGCGCACCAGTGCCTCACGGCCGCCCTCGCTTGACATGTGTCCCGCCTTCCGTATCATCTAGCCAAGTGATTCTCTTAGTAACTAAGATACTCTCACTGAGAGATTTTTAGTCGCTGACCTACTCGCCCAGTTTAGTGCCGGGCGTTTCCCCACCGGACGCAGTGAAGATCACCGAAAGGTCGCATCATGTCCGAGTCCCCTGCCGTTCAGGCATCCGCCGTCGGGGCTGATCCACAGCGCAAGAAGGCGCTCATCGTGGTGCTCTTCGCGGCGTTCATGGATCTCCTCGACTCCACGATCGTCAACATCGCCATCCCGCCGATCCAGCGGGACCTGGGCGCGAGTTACGCGGCCGTGCAGTGGGTCGTGGCCGCATATCTGCTGTCCTTCGCCGTGCTGCTGATCCTGGGCGGGCGCCTCGGCGACATGTTCGGCCGCAAGAAGCTGTTCCTGATCGGCGTCGCCGCGTTCACCGTGACCTCGGCACTGTGCGGAATGGCCCAGAGCCCGGAGATGCTGATCACCTCCCGTGCCCTGCAAGGCGCGTCCGCGGCGCTGATGGTGCCGCAGGTGCTCTCCATCATCACCGCGACCTTCCCTCCGAAGGAACGCGGCGCGGCACTGGGCGCATTCGGCGGCGTCGCCGGTCTGGCCACCGTCGGCGGACCGATCGTCGGCGCCGTACTGATCAACGCCGACTTCTTCGACCTCGGCTGGCGGGTCATCTTCCTGCTCAACATCCCCGTCGGCATCCTGCTGCTGGTCGCCGCCTCCGCGGTGGTACGCGACTCCAAGTCCCCGCAGCCCATCAAGCTCGACATCGTCGGCACCCTGCTCGTCACCGTCGGGCTGTTGCTGCTGCTGTTCCCGCTCGTACAGGGGCGTGAGGCGGGCTGGCCGGCCTGGGCCTTCGTCTCCCTGGTGGCCTCGGCGCCGGTGCTGGTGATCTTTGCGCTGCACCAGAAGCGGCGGCACGCCTCCAGCGGTTCGGCGCTGATCCTGCCGGGTCTGTTCCGCAGCCGTTCGTTCTCCGCGGGCCTGGTGGCGAACATCGTCTTCTTCGCCGTGGTGATCGGGCACTTCCTGATCTTCATCATCTTCCTGCAGACGGGCCTCGGGTTCTCCACGCTGCGAGCGGGTCTGACCGGTCTGCCGTGGTCCTTCGGTGTCAGCTTCGGCGCCGCGTTCTCGGCCACCGTGCTCACGGCCAAGCTGGGCCGGAAGGTGCTGGTCATCGGTGCGGTGCTGCTCGCCGCCGGTCTGTACGGAATCTCGCTGACCGTCGAGTGGCGCGGCGACCAGATCGGCTCGTGGTGGCTGCTGCCGACCCTGCTCGTCGGCGGTCTGGGGATGGGCATGATCATCGCCCCGATCCTGGACTTCATCCTCTCCGATGTGCCGCCGGAGCACTCCGGCGCCGGCTCCGGTGTGGTCAACGCAGTCCAGCAGGTCGGTGGAGCCATCGGCATCGCCGTCATCGGCGCGATCTTCCTCGGCTTCCTCGGCGGCGCCGCGGACAGCGCGACCAAGGACGTCACGCCACAGCTGCGGGCCGGTCTGGAGAAGGCCGCGGTCGCGGAAAGCAAGCGGGGCGAGATCACCACCTCCTTCGCCCAGTGCTTCACGGACCGCACCTCCGCGGCGGACCCGAGCGAGACTCCGAAGAGCTGCGAGGCCCTGAACTCCGTGCAGGGCGCGGGCGTTCAGGCCGCGATCGGCGAAGCGGCTCAGGACGCACGGCGGATCGCCTTCAGCACCGCCCTTCAGCGCACGATCCTCGCTCAGATCGGCCTTGTCGCCCTGGTCTTCCTGCTGATCTTCCTGCTGCCTCGCAAGGCCCGGCACCACGAGGAGACCTTCGAGGACGAGGAGGAGGCCGGCGAGGCCGCGCACGTCCCGGGCCAGGCTTCCGAATCCACCACGGCACCGTCCCCGCAGAGCACGTCCTGACCCGCCCAACCCCTCGGGGTCCCGCGGCGATGTCCGCGGGACCCCTCCCACCCCCGTCGAGGAGGTCCACCCCATGTCGGAACAGAACACGGAACAGGTTCAGGTGCTGATCGTCGGCGGCGCGGTCGTCGGAGTGTCCACCGCGCTGTTCCTCGCCCGCAAGGGCATACGCACCCTGCTCGTCGAGCGCCACCCCAGCGCCCTCCTGCACCCGCGGGCCCGGGTCATCAACCCCCGTACCGTCGAGGTCTACCGATCGGCCGGCCTCGAGGACGCGATCTTCGCCGACCGGTCCCTGACATCCGATCTCAGCGTCAAGCTCATGGTCCGCGCCGAGAACCTGACGGGCCCCGAGATCTTCTCCGCCCCCATGCAGGACGAGGCGCCGGAGCTGAACTCCGCGGTCACGCCCGTCACCTGGTGCTCCATCGACCAGGACAAACTGGAGCGGATCGTGGCGGCCCGCGCCGCCGACGAGGGCGCCGACATCCGCTGGTCCACCGAGCTGGTCTCCTTCGAGCAGCCCGCAGACGGCGACAAGGTGTCCGCGGTCATCCGCGACACCGTCACCGGCGAGGAGTACACCGTCCACGCCGACTACCTGGTGGGCGCGGACGGCAGCCGCAGTGCGGTACGGGACCGGCTCGGCATCGCCGCCGAGGGCCCCGGCATCCTGGTGCACACCGTGAGCGTGGTCTTCAAGGCCGATCTGACCGGTCCGCTGCGCGGCCGTGACCTCGGGCTCGGCTACTTCGACCAGCCCGACACCGGCACCCTGCTGATGCCGCTGGACGGTTCCCGCTGGGTCTTCTACACGCCGTACCACCCCGAACGGGGCGAGCGGCTCGAGGACTTCGACGAGGCCCGCTGCATCGAGGCGATCCGCGCGGCCGTCGGTGTTCCGGACCTGCATGTCGAGGGCCTCGAGGTGCAGATCGACAAGACCGGCGAGAAGATTCTCGGCTTCGAGATCGCCGCCCAGCTGGCCGAGCGGTTCCGCGACGGCCGGGTCTTCCTGGTCGGCGACGCGGCCCACTCCATGCCGCCCACCGGTGCGTTCGGCGCCAGCACCGGAATCCAGGACGCGCACAACCTCACCTGGAAGCTGGCCGCCGTGCTCGACCGCACCGCCGGACCCGGGCTGCTCGACACATACGAGGCGGAGCGCCGTCCGGTCGCCCGCTTCACCATCGACTACGCGCTGGCCGAACTGCAGGGCCGCTCCGGCGACGGCAGCGAGGACGGCCAGCAGGTCAGTTACGCCGCGGCCATTCTCGGCTACCGCTACGGGACGGGCGCACTCCTTCCCGAGAAGGGCGACGAGCAGGCGCCGCCCGCGACGGACCCGCGCCGTCTTGGCCGCCCCGGCACCCGCGCGCCCCACCTGGCGCTGCGCCGCGACGGCAAGGAGCTGTCCGTACTCGACCTCTTCGGCGACTCGCTGGTGCTGCTCACCGGCCCCGAGGGGACCGGCTGGGAGCACGCGGCGGGACCCGCCGCACAGCGGCTGGGCGTCGACCTCGACGTCCACCGGGTGGGCAACGGCATAGCGCCCGCGGACCCGGAGGACTCCTGGACCGCCACCTACCCGGTGGGCCAGGACGGAGCGGTCCTGGTGCGGCCGGACGGATTTGTGGCCTGGCGCAGCGACGGCGCTGCCGCCGAGCCGCAGCAGGAACTCGAAAAGGTCCTGGGCCAGGTGCTCGACCGGCTCGTGTGAAGCAAGACGTGTGAAGAGACAGAAGGGGTTGATCCATCATGGCCAAGGACCAGGAACAGCAGTTCAGCGAGGCTCTGGGGTCCGTCACGACCGGGCTGCTGAAGTTCGTCGGAGGGGCGTCCGAACTGACCCTCGCCGCCGAGGAGAAGAACAGCGACGATCTGTACCGCGGGCGCTTCTCCGGGCTGGTCCCCGAAGTGCACGCAGCCGCCGGCGTGGTGACCGTGCGCTACCCGCGCCGCCTGCACCCGTTCACGATCCGCCGGCACAACGGGCAGCTGACCGTCAACGCGTCGGTGCCGTGGGCGGTGGAGATCGACGGCGGCGCCGGGCGGGTCACCGGCGACCTGTCGTCGCTCCAGCTGACCCGGCTCGACCTCGGCGGCGGCGCCAGCCATGTGTCGATCGTCCTGCCCAGGCCCAGCGGTACGGTGCGCATCCGGATCGCGGGCGGGGCGAGCAATGTCACGCTCCGCCGGCCGCAGGACGTGCCCGCGCGGGTGAAGGTCACCGGTGGCGCCTCCCATCTGACCCTCGACAGCCAGCACTTGGACGCCGTCGGCGGCGGACTCGAGCTGGCCCTTCCGGAGTTCGAGACCGCCGAAGACCGGTACGACATCGAGGTCGTCGGAGGCGCAAGCTCCCTCACCGTCGACCGCCCCTAACACCAGGGACACAGGCGTCCGAGGCGGTCCGGGAACACCCCGGACCGCTTTGGGGCGACCGCCCTCGACCGGAGTACTGACATGTATCTGACCCTCTCGAGGCTGGATTTCATCCTGGGCCTCGTCCTCTTCCCCGCGTGGCTCGCCGCGGCGTTACTGGTGCGGCGGCAGGCCGGCCGGCCCACGGCCGGACGAGCTCGTCGCACCGCCCGGATCGCTCTCGTAGTGCTGTCGCTCGCCCTGCTCACGACCGTCGCCAAGCTCGTGGTGTTCGTCCAACTGGCCGCCATGGACTGGGTGTTCGTCTCGGACCGGCGCTCGATCACCTTGCTGGCGCTGCTCCTTCCCGCTGTCCTCGCGACCGTCGTCCTGACACTGCCCCGGGTCGTTTCCGCGGCCAGGCGGCGGCCGGAGGACCGTGAGGCCGCCCTGTCCGACGCGGAGCGCGCGCGGGCGGCGTCCGTACGCACCGTGCTGCCGCCGCAGATCACCGCGGTCGGCGCCCTGGCGGGCTTCTTCGAGAAGTTCCTGCCCCCGCACCGGTCGACGCTGCTGAACCTGGCGGTGGGCATCGGGCTCCTGGCGCTGTTCACGGCGCTGCTCACGGTCCGCGCCAGGGGCCGGGTCCGCCGGCTCGCGCAGGGCGTCACGCCCGCCCGGCGTTCGGCAGGCCGCACCTGGGGCGTGCGTCTGGGCACCGCCGTCGTGGCACTCGGCGCGGTGTTCGGCCTGGTCTCCTTCGGGCTGAGCAACAGCAAACTGCCGGGCACCTTCTCGATGATGCAGGGCGAGCCCGACTACGGCGGCGGTCCGGCCGGCGGCCACAACCACCTGGCCGGCGGCCAGCACCTGCACGGCGGGTCCGGCAGCGCCGCCGCCGTCAGCGTCGATTCGCTCAAGGGGCCGCGGGAGGGCAAGCCCGACCGCGTCTTCAACCTCACCGCGCAGGAGAAGAAGGTCACGCTGGCCTCCGGCAAGAGCTTCACCGCATGGACGTACAACGGGCAGATCCCCGGTCCGGAACTGCGGATGAAGGAAGGCGAGTTGGTGGAAGTCAAACTCACCAACCGGTTGCCAGGAGCGATCCCGGTCACCATCCACTGGCACGGCCTGGACGTCCCCAACGGCGAGGACGGAGTGGCCGGAGCCACCCAGGACGCGGTGCAGCCCGGCCAGTCGTACACCTACCGGTTCCGCGTAGAGGAGTCGGGCACCCGCTGGTACCACTCCCACCAGCAGGCCTCCGAGCAGGTCAAGCGCGGCCTGTTCGGCCCGCTGGTGATCGAGCCGGCCGAGCAGACGCGCCCCGTCGACAAGGACGTCACGGTCGTCGCGCACGACTGGGAGACGCCCGGCGGCACCTTCCCGGCGTTCGGGACCTCCGACAAACTGGACCGGCGCACCGCCAAAGCGGGCGAGAAAGTCCGGCTGCGGCTGGTCAACAGCTCCAACGTGACCAAGACGTTCGCCCTGACCGGCGTCCCGTTCAAGGTCACCGCGCTGGACGGAACCGACATCAACAAGCCGGGCGAGATCAAGGACGAGCTCCTGGTGGTGGGCGGCGCCCAGCGGGCCGACGTGGAGTTCACCATGCCGAGCTCGCCGGTGCGGCTGACGGACTCGGCGGCGGCCGGCGCGGGGATCGTGTTCTCCCCCGACGGCAAGGGCGACATCGAACCGAAGCTGGACGGGCAGGAGTTCGACCTCACCGGCTACGGCGAGGCCACCGACACGCCCTTCGACGCCGGCAGCAAGGCGGGCCGCAACTTCAGCCTGGTCTTCGACGACTGGCTGGGCTTCTACAACGGCAAGTTCGGCCTGCGGCAGACCATCAACGGCAAGGTGTTCCCGGACGCGCCGATGCTTATGGTCAAGGAAGGCGACCTGGTCCGCACCCGGTTCATCAACCGTGGTGAGGAGGACCATCCGATCCATCTGCACGGCCACCACATGCTGGTGCTGAGCAAGGACGGCAAGAAGAGCACCGGCAGCCCCGTCTGGCTGGACACCATCAACGTCCGGCCGGGCGAACAATGGGAGGTCGCCTTCAAGGCCGACAACCCGGGCATCTGGATGGACCACTGCCACAACTTCGTCCACACCGGTCTCGGCATGGTGATGCATCTGACGTACGAAGGGGTCACCACGCCCTACTCGGTCGGCGGCAAGGCACACAACCGGCCCGAGTGAGACGCGCGCAAGCCGAAGGCCCGGTCCCCGAAAGGGGCCCGGGCCTTCCTGCCGCGCCTTCTGCTTCTGTGCCCGTTCAGCGACGCTCGTCGAGGAACGAGGTGTTGTGCTTGCCGTCCCGGAAGACCGGGTCGGCCAGTACGTCCCGCAGCAACGGGATCGTGGTGTGCACTCCGGGCCCTACGACGCGGAACTCGGCCAGCGCCCGGTCCATCCGGTCCAGGGCCTGGCCCCGCTCGGGCGCCCAGGTGATCACCTTGGCCAGCAGCGAGTCGTACTGGGAGGGCACCCGCCAGCCCGCATAGCCGTGGGTGTCGACCCGGACGAAGGGCCCGCCCGGCGGAACGAACTCGTCGAGCATGCCCGGGCACGGGGCGAAGTTACGAGCGGGATCCTCCGCGTTGACCCGGCATTCCACCGCCGTGCCGCGCGGGATCAGCTCCTCCTGCTTGAAGCCGAGCGCCTCCCCCGCGGCGACGCGGATCTGTTCGCGTACCAGGTCGACGCCGAACACGGCTTCGGTCACCGGATGTTCCACCTGGATACGGCAGTTCATCTCCATGAAGGAGAAGCCCTCGTCGTGGACGAGGAACTCGAAGGTGCCCGCGCCGGTGTAGCCGACCGCGCGGGCGCCGCGCACCGCCGCCTTGGCCATGGCCTCGGAGAGTCCCGGGTGCAGCCCGGGCGCCGGGCTCTCCTCGATGAGCTTCTGGTGCCGGCGCTGTACGGAGCAGTCGCGTTCGCCGAGGTGCAGAACCGTGCCGTGGCCGTCCGCCAGCACCTGGACCTCGATATGGCGGGCGCTGTCGCAGAACCGCTCCAGATAGACCCGGTTGTCGCCGAAGACGGCCTGCGCGGTGGCGCGGGTCTGCCGGTAGGCCGGCAGCAGGTCGCAGGACTGGCGTACGACGGTCATCCCGCGGCCGCCGCCGCCCGCCGCGGCCTTGATGATGAGCGGGAAGCCGATGCGGTTCGCGAGGTCGGTCGCCTCGGTCGCGCTGTCGACGGTGCCCGGGCTGCCGGGCAGGACCGGCAGCCCTGCGTCCGTCATCAGCGCCCGGGCGACGGCCTTGTCGCCGAGCTGGGACAGGACTTCGGGCCGCGGGCCGATGAAGACCAGACCGTTGTCGGCGCAGATCTCGGCGAAGTCCGGGTCCTCGGACAGGAATCCGTAGCCGGGGTGGACCGCGTCGGCGCCGGTGCGCAGTGCGGCCTCGATCACCGCGGGCGCGGACAGATAACTCTTGCGGGGCATGCCGGGGCCGATCTGGACGGCGGTGTCGGCCGCACGCACATGGGCGCTGTCCCGGTCGGCGGTGGAGTGGACCGCCACCGTGCGGATGCCCATCTCGCGGCATGTCCTGATGACCCGCAGGGCGATCTCACCCCGGTTCGCCACCAGGACCGTGTCAAGGGCCACGGTCAGTCCTCCTTGTCCGTGCCGGGGAAATCGGTGGGGTCGAGGAGAACCAGGGGCTGTCCGTACTCGACCGGCTCCCCGTCCTGGATCAGCACCTCGACCACGCGCCCAGGCCGGGTGGCCTCGAGCGGGTTCATCAGCTTCATCGCCTCGATGATGCCGAGCTGCTGTCCGACCTCGACATGGTCGCCGACCCGGACGAAGGGCGGTGCTCCCGGTGACGGCGCCGCATAGAACGTGCCGACAAGCGGCGCGCATTCGCGGAAGCCGTCGAGCGCCTCCTCCTCGCGGGGCGGTGCCGCGGGGGCACCGGGACCGGGAGGCGGCTGCCCCTCGTCCCACTCGACCTCCACGCTGGCCGCGCCCAGCGCCACCCGTACCCGGCGCGGGTGGCTCGGTCCGACCCGTACGACCTCCGCGATGCTGCGGCAGATGTCGGTGAGGGCCAGCCCACTGGTGTCGTAGTCCAGTCCGGCGAGCGGGTCGCCGGAACCGCTGCGCACGCTGTCCTTGGTGACTTCGGTCATCGGTCTCTCTCCGTAGTACCTGCCGTTGCGGTTGCGCCTGTTGACGTCTGCAGATGCGCGCCGTCCGCCAGCCCGAAGGCGCGGAAGCGGGCGCGGCGCGCTGCGCTGGAGCCGGTCGTGCCGCGCAGTTCGCGCAGCGCCACGACGACTGCGCGGCGTACCGCGTCGCTCATCACCGTGGTGTCGGTGTGGCCGCCGCCCTCCGGCTCGGGAATGACTCCGTCGACCACGCCGAGGCGCAGCAACGAGGCTGCGTCCAGGCCGAGTTCGTCGGCTGCCACCGCGGCTTCGGCCGCGTTCTTCCAGAGGATCGCCGCGCATCCCTCCGGGCTGATCACCGAGTAGGTCGCGTTGGCGCACACCAGCACCCGGTCGGCCACCCCGAGGGCGAGCGCGCCTCCGCTGCCGCCCTCGCCGGTCACCACGGCCACCACCGGGACGGTCAGCGAACCCATCAGCCGCAGGTTCTCCGCGATGGCGTTGGACTGGCCGCTCTCCTCGGCGGTGAGCCCGGGGTAGGCGCCCGGGGTGTCGATGAGGGTGACCACGGGCATGCCCAGCTTGGCCGCGAGCCGCATCAGCCGGGCGGCCTTTCGGTAGCCGGCGGGCGAGGGCATGCCGAAGTTGCGGCCGACGAGTTCGGCGGTGGTGTGGCCCTTCTGGTGGCCGATGACCATCACCGGGAGGCCGTCGAGGCGGCCGATTCCGCCGACGATGGCCGGGCACTCCTCGCCGGCGCGGTCGCCGTGCAGTTCGACGAAGCCGTCCAGCCAGTAGCCGATGTGCTCGAGCGCCGTGGGCCGGCCGGCCTCGCGGGCGAGCTGTACGCATTCCCAGGCGGGCAGTTGATCGAGGAGCTGGCTGTCCCGGACCACCGGGTCGTCCTCACCCTCGCCCCAGCTCGGGCCGGGGATCTCGGTGGCCGCAAGGAGACGGCTGAGGCGGCCGCGGAGCTCGGTGCGCTGCCAGACGTCGTCCACCAGGCCGTGTTCCAGGAGGAATTCGGCGGTCTGGAAGCCCGGCGGGAGCTTCTGCCGGATGGTCTGCTCGATCACCCGCGGCCCGGCGAAGCCCATCCGCGCCCCGGGCTCGGCGACGACCACGTCGGAGAGTGTCGCGAAGGAGGCGGCGACTCCGCCGTAGGTGGGGTCGGTGACCAGGGTGACGGTGAGCAGCCCCGCCTCGTCGAGTTCCGCGAGCGCGTTGCTGGTCTTGGCCATCTGCATCAGCGACAGTGCGCCCTCCTGCATCCGCGCCCCGCCGGAGGCGGTGACGATGAGCAGGGGCGTACGGTCCTTCAGCGCGGTCTCGGCCGCGGTGGTGATCGCCTCTCCGGCGGCGACGCCGAGGCTGCCGCCGAAGAACCGGAAGTCCATGACGGCGGCCACGAGCGGCCGCCCCTCGATACGGCCGCGAACCACAAGGACCGAGTCCTGCTGACCGGTCTTGCGGCGAGCCTGGTCGAGTCGTTCTCCGTAGGGCCGCTGGTCCACGAAGTCCAGCGGGTTGGTGAGGGTCTTGGGCACGGCGACGGGCTGCGCCCTGCCCCCGTCGAAGAGCTGGCTGATCCGGCTGGGGGCGTCGAGGCGGGCATGGGCGCCGCACTCGGGGCAGACCTGCAACAGGCGTATATATCGTTTTCCGTAGACCAGGGAGCGGCACTGGGAACAGGTCACCCAGGCCGCCGGCTCGCTCTCCGCGGCGGTCCTGGCCGGTCGTGCGGTGGTGGTCATCGGAACTTGCCCTTCAGTAGGACGCGTCGACCTCGTAGATGCCGAACGGCACGGCGAGCCGGGTGTCGCGGTAGGGACGCAGGGGTGCGGTGTCCTCCCGGTGCTCGGCGCCCTGCTCCCAGCGCCGGAATGCGGCCAGATCCGCCCAGCGGCTCACGACGATGAGGGCGGTGGGGTCCGCGGGAGAGCGCAGCAGCTCGTTGCCGAGCATCCCGGGGACCTCCGCCAGCCGCTTGCTGACCAGGTGGTACGCCTCGCGCACCGCCTGGAGCTGCTCCTCGTCGTGGGCCACCTGGTAGACCAGCACCCTCACTTCACCGGGCATCAGCGGACGCCTTGCCCTCGATGTGCGTGACGACGCGCATGGTGTGGAACTCGCCGCCGCGGCGGTAGGGGTGGAGTTTGGCGCGGTGTTCCAGATGGGCCGGGCTCTCCTCGAAAGCCCGGAAGCGCGGCTCGTCCACCCAGTCACTGATGATGTAGTAGCTGCTCTGCGCGTCGGTGGCCTTGGACAGCCACTGGCCGAGGTTGGCGGGGTGGCCGGTCACCGCGTCGGTGCCCGCCAGCCACTCCTTCTCGAACTCCTCCTCGAGACCGGGCTCGATGTCCATGCGGAGCAGCACCCGGAAGACGGTGGAGGCCATCAGGAGATACCTCCGTCCACACTGATCGTCGCGCCGGTGACATAGCGGGCCAGATCGCTGGTGAGCCACAGGACCGCGCCGGCGACCTCGTCCGGGGTGCCGAGCCGGCCGAGCGCGGTCTTCGCGCTGTACCGCTCGATCATGAGCTTCTGCTGGTCCTCGGGGAGCGCGTACAGGTTCTCCGTCTCCACCACACCGAGCGCGACGATGTTGAACCGGATGCCCCGGCCGCCGAACTCCTTGGCCAGGGACCGGTTGAAGCCGGCCAGTGCCGCCTTGGTCGCGGTGTAGTGGGAGCGCAGCGGTATGCCGGCGTCGACGGCCTTCGACCCGATGCCGATCACCGAGGAGCCGGCGCGGAGCAGCGGCAGGGTGCCCTGGATGATCAGGTGGGAGCCGGTGAGGTTGGTGTCGACGATGCGCCGCCACTCCTCCAGGGGCAGGTCCTCGTAGGGGATGTGGCTGATGGCGCCCGCGTTGTTGACGACCAGGTCGAGATGTCCGTAGTGGCTACGGGCGTGCTCCACCAGGGTGGTGACGTCCGCGGGGTCGGCGACGTCGGCCCGCACGACATGGTGCGCGCCGCCGGTCTCCTTGAGCTCGTTCTCCAGCGAGGTCACGGCTTCGCTCTCCTGCCGGTAGCAGGTGAGTACATCGACGCCGGCCTGTGCCAGTGCCCGTACGATGCCCCGGCCCACCCCGCGGGTGCCGCCGGTGACCAGGGCTTTCTTGCCCCTGAGACCGAGATCCATGGTTTCCTCCGTAAGCGTCACAAGCGTCACAGGCGTCAGAGCAGCAGGGCGAGCGCGGTGCAGTTGACGAAGAGGGCGAGCACGGTGATCACGCTGCGCCGGTGGTTCCAGGCGCCCCAGTTCCAGCGGGGGTCGTTGGCCTCGAAGTCGTCCGGCAGATTGTCCGGATCGAGGGTCTGCACCCACTTGTTGACGGGGACGTTCTTGGTGAGCGAGATCGTGACCGTGACCGCCGCCAGTACGGCCCCGACGATGAACAGCAGGCGGGGGGCGAAGTCCGGGGCGATCACGGCCAGTACGACGTCGCCGATCAGCGTGCCGAGCAGGCACAGCGGCATCGCCGGGTCGTAGCGGGTGGCGAAGAAGGCGTGGGCGTGCACATAGCGGTCGGCCGGGAGCGCCGCGAGGAGCGGCCAGCCGCCCAGCTGGGTGCCGAACAGCACCCCGGCCGCCAGGCCGTTGAGCAGCACGACTGCCGGGACCAGGAAGGCGAGCACGTTCGGCCTCCTAGCCCGCCTGGGCCCGGCGGGCGGCCGCGGCCTCGACCTTCTGCTTGATGAGGTCCATCTGGATGGCGGTGTTGCGGTTGAGGTGCTCCGTCATCCCGGAGTCGCTCGCCGGGGCCTCGGGCTTCATATGGAAGTCCTGCACCCAGCGCATCCGTACGCCGGCCTTCTCCTGGGTGTACTCCCAGTAGATGCGCATGAATTCGAACGGCCCGGTCTCGACCCGGTGCGCGTGCACGGTCTTCGCCTCGGGGTCGGGGATCCGCCGGGAGACCCAGCTCCACACATTGCCGTCCTCGTCCGGGTGCATGGTCAGCCGGAAGGTGATCTCCCGGCCCTTCTCCTCCAGCACCTCGACGGAGGCGTACTCGCTGAACAGCTGCGGCCAGCCCTTCAGATCGTTCGTGATGTCCCAGACCAGTTCCATGGGCGCGTCGATCACAATGCTGTTGTCGGTGTGGCCCGCCATGGCGGCCTCCTCCCGGTAGTCGGTGTGGCGTGTGTCGGTCGGCCGGTGCGTCAGTCCGCCCGCCCGAGGACGAGCGCGGCGTTGAAGCCGCCGTGGCCGCGGGCGACGACGAGCGCGTTACGCAGTTCCTGGCGGCGCGGTTCGCCCAGCACCAGATCGATCTCGATGCCGGGAGCCGGGGCAGTGGGTCCCACGGTGTGCGGGACGACTTGGTCGCGCAGGGCGAGCAGCGCGGTGGCGACGTCGAGTGCGGCGCCGCCTCCGTACAGCCGGCCTGTCAGCGTCTTGGGCGCGGTGACCGGGACGCCCCGCGAGCCGAAGACCGCGGTGAGTGCCTCGGCCTCGGCGAGGTCCTCACCCGGGACTCCGAACGCGTCGGCGAAGACGACGTCCACGGCGCCCGGTTCGAGTTCGGCGTCGGCGAGCGCGGCGGCGATGGTACGGCGCAGGGCCGGCGGGCGCTCCGACCCCGGTGTGGGGTCGAAGCCTGCCGCGTAGCCGAGGACCCGGCCGTAGATCTGCTGTGCGCCGCGGGCCTCGGCGGCCTCGGCGCTCTCGACGAGGAGCATCGCGCCGCCCTCGCCGGGCAGATAGCCCGATGCCTCGGAGTCGAACGGCAGATAGGCGCGGGTGGGGTCCTGCACGGTGGAGAGCCGGCCCGTCGAGAGCTGCGCGGTCAGGCCGTAGGGACACAGGGAAGCGTCGGTCCCGCCGGTCACGACGAGCCGGGAGCCGCCCCGGATCAGCCGCCTGGCCTGGCCGATGGCGTCGAGGCCGCCGGCCTGTTCACTGCAGATCACTCCGCAGGGGCCGCGGAGTCCGTGCCGGATGGAGACCTGGCCGGTCGTCGCCGCGTAGAACCAGGCGATCGACTGGTAGGCGCCGACCCAGTCCGGGGCGTGCTGGTAGAGGCTCTCCATCTCCTTCTGGCCGAACTCGGTGCCGCCGGACGAGCTCGCGGTCACCACGGCCAGTTCGTACTCGGGCAGTTCGGACGGGGTGACGTCGGCGTCGGCGATCGCCGCCTCGGCGGCGGCCAGGCCGAGATGGGTCCAGCGGTCGGTCTGCTGGATCAGCCGGCTGGGCACCTGCTCCTTGGCGACGAAGTCCGGCACCTCGCCCGCCAGGCGCACCGGGTAGGTGGACGGGTCGAAGCGGCTGATGCGTCCGATGGCCGTCTTGCCCGCGAGTACGGCGGCCCAGTGGGCCTCGGCACCGAGCCCGGTCGGCGCGACGACCCCGAGTCCGGTGACGACCGGGGCCTTGGCAGCGGTGGCACTCACCGTCAGCTCCTCCCGTTTCGGACCACACCCGGGCGGGCGAGCAGCATGGCGCTCTGGAAGCCGCCGAAGCCGCTGCCGACGCTGAGCACCACGTCCATCCGGTGCTCGCGAGCGGTCACCGGCACATAGTCCAGATCGCACTCGGGGTCGGAGGTGTGCAGATTGGCGGTGGGCGGCACCACCTGGCGGTCGAGCGCCAGGGCGCAGGCGGCGACCTCGATGGAACCGATGGCGCCCAGCGAGTGGCCCACCATCGACTTGATGGAGCTGACCGGCACGTCGTAGGCGTGCTCGCCCAGCGAGCGCTTGAAGGCGGCGGTCTCGTGCCGGTCGTTCTGCTTGGTGCCCGAGCCGTGGGCGTTGATGTAATCCACGGCGGTGGGGGCGAGCCTGGCCTGGTCCAGCGCCACCTGGATCGCCTCGGCCATCTCGCGGCCGTTCGCCTTCAGGCCCGTCATGTGGAAGGCGTTGCTGCGGCTGGCGAAGCCGACGAGCTCGCCGTAGATCCGCGCGCCGCGGGCCTCGGCGGCCTCCTTCTCCTCCAGGACCAGCACGGCCGAGCCCTCGGCGAGGACGAACCCGTCGCGGTTCTGGTCGAACGGCCGCGAGGCGTGCTCGGGATCGTCGTTGCTGGGGGAGGTGGCCTTGATGGCGTCGAAACAGGCCGAGGTGATCGGGGAGAGCGGGGCGTCGGTGGCGCCCGCGAGCACGACGTCGGCCGTGCCCTCCTCGATGAGCTGGGCGCCGTGGCCGATGGAGTCCAGGCCCGAGGTGCAGCCGGTGGAGATCAGCGCGACGGGTCCTTCCGCGCCCACTTCCCACGCCACTTCGACGGCGAGGGTGCTGGGCACCATGTACCCGTACAGATGCGGCACTCCATAGGTGTGGTCCACCAGCCAGTGCTTGCCGGCGTCACTCAGCAGGACGTACTCCTCCTCGAGGCCCATGGTGCAGCCCACGGCGCTGCCGATGCTGACGCCGATGCGCTCGGGCGGCGTGTTCGCGAAGTCGTATCCGCTGTCCTCGACCGCCTCCCGGGTGCACACCACCGCGAACTGCGCGGCCCGGTCCATCCGCCGCACCTGGCGCGGGGCGAGACCCGCGGCCACCGGGTCGAAGTCGGCCTCGGCGGCCACCTGGGACCGGAAGGCCGACGGGTCGAAGAGCGAGATTCTGCGGGTCGCGGTGCGGCCGGCGGAGAGCAGGTCCCAGAAGGCCTCCCGGCCCACTCCGCCCGGCGCCACCACCCCGATTCCGGTGATGACGGCCTTGCGGCTCACGCGGCACCGCCCACCTGCGGATTGGGCTCCTGCGGCCGCTGGACCTCCTCGATGTCCACGTGCCCGAGTTCCGGGCGCGGGGCGAGCGGGGAGAGATGGAAGGCGGCGTGTGCCGTCTCCTTCCCCGTGTTGACAAGTCGATGGCGTACTCCGATGGGCACCAGCAGCGAGTCCCCGGGGCCGAGGCTGATCGGCTGCCCGTCCAGCGTCATCTCCAGCTCCCCGGTGACGACGTGCAGGAACTCCTCGGAGTACGGGTGGTAGTGCGTGGTGATGAAGTCGCCCGGTTCCAGGCTCAGCACTCCGCCGAAACCGGAGGTGCACCCCACGGTCTTGGGGCTGAGCGTCGTCCGGATATCGCCGCCGCGCCGAGTGTTGTGCTCGACCTCGTCGGCGTGAACCCGGACGGTCCGCGTGATCTCGGTGGTCACTGCCCGCCTCCTCAACAGCCTGTTCTCCAGCGACAGCACGCTCGCAGTCGTACCTACAGGGCGGCTCGAACTCGCGTTGACGGGAAACGGCCGAGAATCGGTGTACTCGCGCTCAAGTACCCGGCGAGTGGGATGCGGCGTCCTGGCGAGGCAAGACTTCGTCCGCCGGAAGGAGCTGGCATGCCGTTCGCCGCGATCACGTACGACATCAAGGCCGGATACGAGAAGGAGATCACCGAGATCTTCGGCAACTTCCGCCGGGTGGGCTCCCCCGTCGTCAAGGGCGAGGGAGGCGGGGAGACGGCGCGCATTCTGGCCACCGCCGTCTTCATCCGCGACGACACCATGGTGCGGGTCATCGAGTACGAGGGCGATCTGGACGCCATCGCCCGGCACATGGCCACCCAGCCCGGCGTCCGGGAGGTCGAGGAGAAGCTCGCCCCCTATCTGACCAGGCCCCGGGACACCGGCACGGTCGAGGGCTTCGTGGCCACCTTCAAGCGGTCCCTGCTCACGTGCATGGCGCAGATGTCCGTACGCGACGCGGCTGCGCCGTCAGCGAACTGAGGGAGAATTCGTGCTCAACCGCAGGCAGTTACTCAGAGGAGGCGCGGCAGCGGGGCTGCTGGTCGCCGCACCCGCCGGGCTGATCGTGGGCGGGCGGCCCGGCAGGGCCGTGGCGGCCACCGCGCCGTTCACGGTGCCGCTGGCGGTGCCGAAGCCGCTGCGGCCGACGCGGCTGGCCGGCCACGATCTGTACCGGCTGGCGACGCGGGAAGCGGATGTGACGATCCTGCCGGGCACCCGCACCAGGATCCGCGGCTTCGGCGGTGCGCTCGCCCCGCTGATCGTGGCCCGCCGGGACCGTCCCGTCGTGGTCGAGCTGAGCAATGAGCTGGCCGACCCGTTCGCGCTGCATCTGCACGGCGGACATGTGCCGGTGCGCTCGGACGGCCACCCCAAGGACCAGATCGGCCCGGGCGGCCGGCGCAGCTACTACTACCCCAACACCCAGCGGGCCTCGACGCTGTGGCTGCACGACCACACCCACCACGCGCACGCGGAGAACATCTACCGCGGTCTCGCGGCGACGTATCTGCTCACCGACACCTTCGAGGAGCGACTGCCGCTGCCCAAGGGCCAGTACGACGTGGTGCTGCAGCTGCGTGACGCGAAGTTCGACGACAACGGCGCCTTCGTCTACGACATGCACAAGCCGGAGGACCGGCCGACGATCCTCGTCAACGGCCGCCCCAAGCCGTACTTCGAGGTGGCGGCCCGCAAATACCGGCTGCGGCTGGTGAACACCGCCAATGAGCGGGGCTTCTTCCTGCGGCTCAACGACGGCACGCAGGCAGGCGCGGAGCTGGTGCAGATCGCGACCGACGGAGGCCTGCTGCCGGCGCCCGCGCCCGCCGGGGCACTGGGCCTGTGGCCGGGCGAGCGGAACGAGATCGTCGTCGACTTCTCCCGCTACCCGGTGGGGACCAAGCTGGTGCTGGAGAATCTGGCCGCCTTCGAGGGCGAGACCCCGGAGGTCATGCGGTTCGACGTGGTGCGCACGGCCTCGGACCCGAGCTCGGTGCCGGCCGCGCTGCGTCCCGTGCCGGACCTCGGCACGGCCAAGGTGCGGCGGGAGTTCCACCTCGCCTTCGACCCGGCGAGCGGCGAACACCTCATCAACGGCAAGCCGTTCGACATCAACCGCATCGACATCCGTCCCCGGCTGGACGTCACCGAGGTGTGGACGATCCGCAACTCCGACACCCTCGGCATTCCGCACTCGATCCACCCGCACCTGGAGCAGTTCCGGGTGCTGAGCCGCGACGGCCACGCACCGGGGCCCGAGGAGGCGGGGCTGAAGGACACGATCACTGTGATGGCCGGCCAGTCCGCGGAGATCATGCTGCGGTTCACCGACTACACCGGCCCGTACATGTACCACTGCCACATGCTCGGCCACCAGATGATGGGCATGATGGGCCAGATGGAGATCGTGAAGTAAGGAAGAAGGCCCTGTACGGAAGCCCCCGGTGGGGGCTTCCGTACAGGGCCTTGTGGTGTCAGAGGGCGGTGACCGCCGCGGCGTTGAGCGCCAGCGCCAGCACCGCCAGCAGGGTACGCAGCAGGTGCCAGCGCCGCCACAGGGGCCGCGGGTCCTCCCAGTCGGCGGGCAGCTCGTCGGGGTTCTCGACGGACTTGACCCGGCGGTTGATCGGCACATTGCACAGATGGGACACGGCGGACACACCCAGCAGCAGCACCGCGGCGACGCCGAACAGCGCCCGGGCCGCGCCGTCGTCCGCGGTCACGGCTAGGACCGCGGCGAGCAGCGTGGAGGTGAGGACGACGACCGGCATGGTCGGGTCCCAGTTACGGCCCAGCAGTTTGTGCGCGTACACGTAGGTGCCCGTCTCCATGGCGAAGAGCGCGGGAAGCACGCTCAGCGCGACGGCGAAGAGCACCCCCGCGGTGACACCGCTGCCGAGGAGAACCGCTATCCCCAGCACCTCGGTCATGGCGCTCAGGCCTGTGCCGGGTGGGAGTCGACGGTGAGCTGGGCGATGGACCGCATCGTGGCGTTTCGGAAGTACGCCGCGAAGCCGGCCGGCGAGGAGGTGTCCCGCTCCTCGGCCAGATACGGCTGGAGCTTCTCCTCCAGGATGTGCACGCCCTTCTGCGTGGCCATGTGCCGGCCGACGGCGGCGAAGTCGCCCTCGTAGTGGATGACGCGCACCATCACGTCGTCCTTGATGAACACCCCGGTGCCAAGCAGGCGACCGGCGGCCGAGCCGTCCTCGCCCTTGAAGTCGGGGGTGTCAACCCGGGTGAACTTGGCGAATATCGCCGCGATCTCGTCCTCGTGGCCGGGCTTGACCCGGTAGGTGATCGCTGCGTACGGCATCAGATTCCTCCATCGACGGTGATCGTGGCACCGGTGACATAGCGGGAGGCGTCCCCCGCCAGGAAGAGCACCGTCCCGGCCACGTCCTCGGGCCGGCCGAGCCGGCCCAGGGCGGTCATCGAGGCGATCCGCTCCCGCAGTTGCGGCGGCAGATCCCCGCCGGTCTCGCTCTCCGTGACGCCCGGGGCCACGGTGTTGACGCGGATACCGCGCGGCCCGAGCTCCTTGCAGAGCGCCCGTCCGAAGCCGACGAGGGCTGCCTTGGAGGCGGTGTAGTGGGCGCTGAACGGGCGGCCGCGCAGAGCGGCCGACGAGCCGATGTTGATGATCGACGCGCCCTCGGAGAGCAGGTCGAGCACGGCCTGGGTGACCAGGTACGCGGAGGTGACATTGTGGTCGAACAGCCGCTGCCACTCAGCCGCTTCGAGGTCGCCGAACTTCGCGTGCCCGTCGATGCCGACATTGTTCACCAGCACCTCGAGCCCGCCGAGCCCGTCCCGGCAGGCGTCGGCGAGCGTCTCGGCCCCGCTCGCGGTGGTGACGTCGGCGCGCACGGTCAGATGACCCCCGCCGAACTCGTCCAGTTCCCGCGCGAGCGATTCGGCGGCCTCGCCGTCCTTGCTGTAGCCCGCAACCACCTGGGCCCCGGCACGGGCGAAGGCCAGAGCCGCCGCCCGTCCGATGCCACGGGTGCCGCCGGTGATGAGCACGCGCTTGCCGGCCAGACCCGAGGTGAGGGCATCCTCCGTGCTCATGCCGCCTCGGGGAGGTTGGCATTGATCATCTTGAGCAGGATGCGCGGGGTCTCGGCCTCCACGACCGCGTCGTCGGAGAGCTCGACCCCACGCTCGCGCTTGATGACTCCGGTCACCTGCAGCAGCGCGAGGGAGTCGTAACCGAGGTCCATGAAGGGCACGTCCAGCACGGCGTCGCTGTCGAGGTCGATGCCTTCGGACTCGCCGGCGCATTCGCGGAGCTGCTCGGCAAGCTCCGGCAGAGTGAACTCGCTCACTGGATCCGGCCTCCCTCTTTGGTCCAGATGTAGAAGGACTGCGCCATCGCGTCCTTGGGTTCCTGCCAGTTCGGGTCGTACGGCGAAACGCACTCGGCGAGCCGGGTGTTGATGTCGTCGTAGAGCGGGTGGCTGCGGGCCTGATACAGGCGCGGGCCGATGTCCGCGTCGGCCTCGACAAGATGGAAGTAGAGATCGTGGAAGGTGAACAGCGAACGCCTCGTCACACCGATCATGTGGGGCAGCTCACTCGAGTCCGACTCCTCGAAGATCTTGGCGATGTCGCCGGCCTTGCCCGGCTCCATCCGAGCCACTATGAGCGTCCGGTGTGCCACCGTCGGCCTCCTTCGTGGAATGTACTGGGAAGCCCTGCGGTTGGCGGGCTTGTCGCAACCGTGACAGGCAGCGCTGGAGCGCCGCTCGATCCACTGTCCAACTTGGGTCCGGCCGAGAGGAATTCATCGAGGTCGGCGATGCGCAAGCGCGATGGGTGCGTCCTGCGATGACGGAGCCGAGTCCGCGACCAACGCGCCGAGGACGCGCGTGACCAGCTGTACGGTCCCGGTCCCGGTCCCGGTCCCGGTCCCGGTCCCGGTCCCGGTCCCGGTCCCGGTCCCGGCCGCCCGGCGCCCGCGCGAACCCAGCCAAAAGGCTGTACGGCCGCGTCGCGACGCTCACCGCAGCGGCCCGGTGATGACCGACTGCCGCAGCCCGGCCTCCGCGGACAGCAGCAGCGGCCGGCCGATCAGCCGGCCGTCGCGCCGGATGCTGCTGGCGTGCACGCCGTATCCGCCGAAGGGCTGGTTGCCGTCCTCGGCGTCCAGCGTGGTGGCGTTGCGGCTGATGACGCCGGTGCCCAGGGTCTCCCCGGTCAGTCGCGGCTCGCCCAGCGCGGAGACGTACATGCCCCGCTCCAGCTCCTCGGGGGTGCGCGCCCATTCGCGGAGCATCTCCGGGTCCTCGTACGGCACGATGCAGAAGACCGGCGAGAAGAGCTCCGGCGGATGAAAGTCCACGCCCTCCGGGAACACCAGCAGTGAGGGCTCGACCAGCATCCGCTCCGGGTCCGCCTCCCCGCCGCTGACCACATGGTCGGCGTTCTGGACAAGGAACTCCGCCGCACCCTCCACGGCGTCCTCGTAGGCCAGCGGAGTCAGCACGGTATCGGGCCAGCTGCGCGCGCCGACGGTGAGCACGGACAGTTCGGCGCGCAGTTGTTCCACGACCGCGTCGAGCCGCAGCCGGTGGACGAAAATGACGTCCGGGCACAGGCAGTCCTGGCCGGAGTTGTACAGTCGGGCGCGCAGGATGGCCCGGCAGGCGGCGCCCGGGTCGGTGCGGGGGCCGATGACAAGGGGGTTGGGTCCCGAGCCCATGACGAGGAACAGCGGCCGGTCGCCGACGGATTTCATCACGTCCTGGGCATTGGTGGGCTGCCCCGTGAAGACCACCGCGTCGGACGCCGAGCAGATCGGCTTGAACTGCCGCTGGGAGACGTCGACCATCTTGATCCGCCGGGCGAGGTCCGGGTCGATGCGAGTACTGATCAGCTTGTGCACGGCGTACGCGGTGTCCCGGGTGCGTGCCGAGGGGCGGATGACCACCTCGTCGCAGTAGAGCCCGGGGATCAGGCCGAACAGCGCGTACGAGTAGAGGATGTTGTTCGACGGCAGGAACACCGAGAGCCGGGACAGCTGGGGCGGGCAGTTGCGCGCCAGCTCCCAGGGCGCACCGGTCAACGCGCCTATGGATCGCAGGAGTTCATCGCGGGCGCTGCTGTAGGTGGCGACCCGCGTCAGCAGCGACAGCAGCTCGTCGCGGCAGCTCAGCAGGGCGGAGGCCGTCCTCATCGCCTTCTCGTGCGCGGCTTCGAGGTTGGGCCAGGTACGGGTGAAGGACTCCAGAACCGGCATGGACGGGTGGCTCATCGGGCTGTCTCCTCGCGGCACGGGGATGTCGGGTGGGGGCCGACGGAACCGGTGGCAGCCGAAGGTCTCCAGTAGTTCTCGAGACCGTCCGACTATTCTTCCTGCCGCCACTTGGCATTGTCGTTCGGAAATCGTTCGGAAATCGTTCGGAACTCGGCCGGACTCGGCAGGAACTCGGCCCGATGCAGCGATGATTGACAGAATAGGCAGCCGGACGAATGCATGTCCAGCAGACATTGAAGAGAATTCCGGGCAGGGAATTCCCTCCATTGAAATACCCGCCCGCTCAGCCCCGGCTCGAAGACTCCTGGAATACCGGCCGCCCGGCGACCCCCGCACCCCATTGAGGAGGCCGATCATGACCAGCACCGTTCCTGCCTCAGCCGGCACAGTGCACCCTTGGTTCCACGAGGAGGGACGGCCAAAGCCGTCGGACCTGCGGCGGCTGTCCGGCGCCGAGACGCACGAGCTGCTGCGCCGGGAGACGGCCGGGCTGAGCATCTCGCTCCCGGGACCCGCCCTTCCCGCGCAGCCGTTCGTCCTGCCCCGCAGCTCCTACGACGAGCTGTTCGAGGTCAGCCGAGTGCTGCTGTCGCTGGTACGCCGGGCCGTCCTGGCCCAGGGCGGCAGCTGGCCGGCCCGCGCCGAGGCGCTCGGCGCCGACCCCGACGACTACCCCCTGCTGTCCGGTCAGGACAACACCGAGACCGAGTACTGCGCGATGATGGCCCGCCCGGACATCGTCATCGGCGAACGGGGCCCGCAGCTGCTGGATTTCAATGTCAGCGGGACCTTCGGCGGACCCATTGAGACCCACGCTCTCGCCGCGGTCTGGCAGCGGACCCACCAGGACGACGGCCGGACGCCGTTCACGGGGTCCGACCCGCTCGTTGCCCGGGTCCAGGCCTATGAGGACGTCTGTACCCGGCGGAATCTGCCGAAGGCCGTCGCCGTCGTCGGCAGTCTGGGCGATCTGCTCGAAGACTCCGACATCCGCTTCCACCAACTCACGCTCGACCAGTTCAGGCGTCGTGGCTTCACCGCGGACTTCTTCGAACCGCACGAACTCCCCGACGCGCTCGGCCGCCCGGGGGCCCTGCGCTATCCGCTCGGTCTGCGCAACTTCGCCCTGCTCGACTGGCGGGAGCGTGGCATCGGCATCGAACCCGTCCATCAGTCACAGCGCTCGGGTCTCCTGCTGCTGCCACCGCAGAGCAGTGGTCTGCTCGCCAACAAGAAGGCACTGGCCCTGGTCTCAGAGGGGCGCCCCTGGATGACGCGCGCCGAGCGCCGCACGGTCGAGCGGCACCTGCCCTGGACCCGTATGACCATCCCCGGCCGCACCGACTGGCAGCAGGGCGAACACGACCTGCCCGCCCTGCTCTTCCGCGAGCGCGACCGGTTCGTCCTGAAGCGGGCCATCGGCCAGACGGGGCGGGAGGTTCTCATCGGCCGCCACACCGGACAACAGGCCTGGGAAGAGGCCGTCAACGGCGCGTTCGAGGCGGGCGACAGCATCGTGCAGGAGTATGTCGAGCCGCTGTCCTGCCCGCTGGAGCTGACCGACGGCCGGGCCACCTGGACCGCGCCCGTCTCGCCGGTGCTCAGCCCCATGCTCTTCAACGGCAGGGCCGGCGGCTGCTGGGCCCGGTTCCTTCCGGACGGCAGCGCCGGCTCCGAGGGAAAGATCAGTGTCGGTGAGTACAGCGCCACCGAGAACGCCGTCCTCACCTGGGCCTGAGATGCGGGCCGGTCGTGTGCGGGGTGGGCAACGGCACGTTGATCACAGCGTCGGTGGAGGCGGCGCTCGGTCCGGCTGCCCGCCGCGGCCTGCGGGTGCTGGCCCACCACCGCCATCTGCACCGGCCCGACCATCCGGACGACGAGGCCAGGGTCTGGCTCGGCAACCATGAACTGGGCGGGGTCGGACAGCTCCTGGCCCAGCAGCGCGGTGTGCCGCGTGAGGCCCTCAACCCGGTCACCGGGCACACGGTGGCCCGCCTGCTCACCGCACTGCACGGCGGCCCCGAACTGCGCACCGCCGTACCGGGGCCGCAGGGGCTGCCCGGCGGTTATCCCGCCCGCGTCACCCGGCGGCGGGTCGAACTCGATCTGCCGTACGGGCTCACGCTGTCGGACGCCGTCGCCTGTAACGAGCGGCTCACCTTCGCCGAGGGGGTGCGTATCGACCCGGACGGCGATGTGCACTTCTCCCCCTCCCTACGGGAAGGGCTCCGGCCCCATCTGCCCCAGCTGTGCGAGGGGTTCAGCGGCGCGGGGACCGCCCGGGCGGCGGCGCGGATGTGGCACGCGGCGCAGGCGCTGCGCCGCCGGGAGGATCCGGCCGACGCCGTGTACGCGCGGGGCTCGGCGGACGGCGTCGGAACCCCGCGCGGAGGGGTGACTTCAGCGCGCCCGCAGGGCACGCTCGATGCCCATTCCCGCTCCCACGCCCATTCCTGCGCCCATTCCCGCGCCCACTCCCACCCGCACCGGCTCCGGCTGGATCTCCAGTTCGAGTGAGGATTCCAGCATCGCGCGCTGCAGATGCTGGAGTCGGGGCGACGGGTCGAGCCCCAGCTCCTGGGAGAGCACAGAACGCAGCCGCTGGTACACCTCAAGGGCGTTTCCGCGCCTGCCGGAGCGGTAGAGCGCGAGCATCAACTGCCCCTGGGTGTCCTCGTGCATCGGATGCTGTGCGGCGAGACCCGAGAGCTCGCCCACCAGTTCATGGTGACGGCCGAGCCGCAGATCCGCCTCGATGCGCTGGTTGAGGATGCTCAGGCGCGACTCCTCGAGCCGGGTTGCCTCGATCTCCAGCAGCGCTCCGCACTGTACGTCGACGAGTGCGGGGCCGCGCCACAGGGCGAGCGCCCTGCGGAAGGAGTCGGACGCCACCGAGCAGTTGCCGCTCTCCAGGGCGCGATGACCGGTCCCGGCGAGCCGTTCGTACTCACTGACGTCGACCACACCGCCCTGGGTGTCGAGCAGATAGCCGCCCGACTCGGTGACGAGGATGCTCTTGGCGCCGTTCGGCAGCTCGGGCCTGCGGGACCCGCCGATGGCGGCGGCGATCAGATTGCGCAGCTGAAGTATGTAGGTCTGCAAGGTGGTCTGGACGCTGCGCGGCGGTGCTTCGCCCCACAGCTCCTCCACCAGCGAGCCCACCGACACCACTTGATCGGGGTGCATGGCGAGCAGGGCAAGGACCTTGCGTGGTTTGACTGCAGTGGGGACAACGGAAACCCCCGACTGGACGACCCGGCACGGCCCCAGCACGCTGATGTCCATATCCGCTACTCCCTTCGAGGCGTTCAGGCTCAGGCGATCGGATGAGGTGTGGCAAGACGGCGCAGCTCTGCCGCGAGCAAGGTGGGCAGCTCCGCGTCACGTACGAAGAAGTGGCCGCCGGGAACGGTCCGCAGATCGAAGCCGGCGCTGGTGTAGCGGCTCCATGCGGCGACCGCCTGGGCGGTCGCGACCTTGTCCTCGGCGCCCGCGTACGCGTACAGGGGGCTGGACAGCCGCTCGCCCGATCCGTCCCGCAGACTGCGGGCGAGCTGGAGGTCGTCGCGCATGGTGGAGAGCAGGATGCTCAGCCACTTGGGCCGCTCGAAGAGGTACGGCGGCAGGGTGCCGTACCGCGCGAGCGCGGCCAGCAGTCTGTCGTCGGGCAGATCCGGCTGCTCGACGAGCGGGGTGGGCAGATGGGGCGCGGCGCAGGCGCCGACGCCGACCAGGAGCGGCGGCCGGTGTCCGCCGCGGGTGCGCCGCAGCGCGAAGCGGTAGGCGACCAGCGCGCCGAGGCTGTGCCCGTAGAAGGCGTGCGGCACATCGAGCAACGGGCCCAGATATGTGTCGAGTTCACCGAGCAGCTGCTCGGAGTCGACGATGCGCGGCTCCCGCAGTCTGGTCTCGCGGCCCGGCAGCCGCACCGGAAGCACGTGTACGTCGGCGGCGAAACGGGCCCGCCAGCGGGCGAAGGTAAGCGCTCCGGCGCCCGCGTGGTGGAAGCAGAACAGCCGGAGTGCCGGCTCGGGCAGCTCCATGATTCCGGGCGACACCGCGAGATAGTGGTTCACGCCGCCTCCTCACACCGCACCGGTTCTCGACTACGCGGGCCCCGATCCTCACGACCGCCGCTGGAAGGCCGCTTGATCGGAGCTGGAGTGAGGTGGAGCGGTTGTGCCGGGCGCTGCGTCAGCCGGTGAGCTCGCCGTCACTGCCCAGGCGTCCGTGACCGTTCCACACATCCATGGCTTCCTCACCTCGGAGGATTGCCTGGTGAAGCCGCTGAATACGGGGAGAGGGCTCAAGGCCCAACTCCTCGACCAGGGTTTCGCGAAGGCGCTTGTAGGCGATCAGCGCATCGGATGACCGGCCGTCCGCGCAGTAGGCCAGCATCTGCAGCGCCCGCAGGCTCTCGTGGAGCGGGTGGCGTTCACACAACGCGCACAGCTCGCCGAGCACTTCGCGACGCCGGCCGAGCCGCAGGTCGGCGCCGATGCGCCGCTCCAGCGCCCCGAGCCGGCTCTCCTTCAGCCGGGTCACCTCGATGCCGAGGTGACGTCCATGGGGCACGTCGGCCAGTGCGGGCCCGCGCCACAGCTCCAGGGCCGCGGTCAGATTGCCCGATGCCGCGGCCATGTCGCCGACCTCGTAGGCGGTGTGGCCTGCGCCGGTGAGCCGGTCGAACTCCAGGGCGTCGACATCGGCGGGGTCCGCGTCGAGCAGATAACCGCCGTGCCGTGTCACCAGCACGTTCTTGTCCCAGACGCCTGTTGCCCCGGGGATCGCGGAGCGCAGTCTGCGCCGCAGCTGAAGGATGTACGTCTGCAGCGTCGTCGGCGCACTGCGCGGCGGTCCCGCGCCCCAGAGCTCCTCCATGAGGACCGGGACGGGCACGATGTGCTGCGCGTTGAGGGCGAGGAGGGCGAGGATCTGCCGTGGTTTGGAGGCACTGGGAAGCACCGAGACTCCCGCGGCCTCACCGCGGAGAGTTCCCAGTACCTCGACACGCATGGTGCGCCCCCTGTCAGGCATGGCCTTTTCCTTACCCCGTCGGACAGCCCCGCTGTGGCGAAAGCTGTTTCCGGGAGAGTCCCATGCAGCGCAGGGGCAAGAACAGTGACCAGCTCACAAGCCGCGCATGGAGATCACCTGGTTCGGGCCTATGAAATCTTCACATCCAGGGAGATGACGTGTCCACTGTTCGATTCCAGTCACCCGACAGCACACTGCTCTCGTATGCGCAGCCGAACATCCGCACGGGAAATGAACCACCCGGCACCGTTCACATCACGATGGGAGCACCATGATGTCTGGTTACGCGCCCAGCGGAACCGCAGCTCAAGAGGCCTGCACCGGCTCCGTGGAACACGACTGGCGTTTCGCCGAACTCGTCGCCCGCAGCTACATACAGCCTGAGCTCGCCCTGCGGTACGCGCTGGAGCCGCGCAATGTTCTCGCCGAATTCGGCATTCCGACAACGCCGGAAAGCTCCATACCCGCGCTGCCGGCGGATGCCGACACGGAAGTGACGATCATCAATCTCAGTTTCTCCGGGGAGATCGACCCCGCGTTCGCCGTTCCCGTGACACCTCAGCCCTGCGTCTGCTCCACCTTCGCACCCGAGCCGGACCGACAGGGCGCCGTCGGCACCCTGCCCATGTGAGGGACACATGGATTCCCTGTGGCCACGGATCGGGTTCAGGCGACACCTCACCACCGCCGTCGTACCCGGCGAGGGGACCTATCTGGTCTCCGAACAGGGTGTCACCGCGATCGAGGGCGAGGCCGTAGCGGCCCTCGCTCCTCTGCTGGACGGCAGCAGGGACCTGCCCGCTCTTGTGCGGGACACCCAGGGACTGCTGTCGCCGACCGAACTCGGCAGTCTCCTCGGGAAGCTGACGCAGGCGAACCTGGTCACCGGGTGCGCCGCGCCGCCTCAGGCCGACTCGACGGACACGGACGCCTCGGCGTTCTGGGAAGCCGCCGGTCTTGAAGCGACGCATGCGGGAAGAGCCCTGACCGAGGGCCGGGTCCGGTTGCTGGACCTGGGCGCCATCGGCGGGCCCGCCGCCCGGGACGCCTTCTTCACCGCCGGGGTCGCGTTGAGCGGCCCCGGCGGCTGTGATCTGACGGTCGTCCTGTGCGACGACTATCTCCTGCCTGAGCTGCGGGACATCGACGAGGAACAGCGCAGGAGCGGAAGTCCGTGGCTGCTGGCCAAACCACACGGCGTCGAACCGTGGATCGGGCCGGTGTTCCAGCCGGGCGAGGGGGCCTGCTGGAACTGTATGGCACACCGGCTGAACCACCACCGTCAGCCGGAGCAGCATGTGGGGGATGCGCTCGGCCTGGCTTCGCCGCCGGCGCCGCCGCGTGCGACCATCGCCGCGAGCCGCTCACTGGCGCTCCAGGCGATCGCCGTGGAGGCGGCCAAGTGGATTGCCGGCTACCGCGACAAGAGCCAGTTGGCCATACGAGTTCTGGACACTCTTCAGCTCGGTATCCGGGCGCACCCGGTCGGACAGCGGCCGCAATGTCCTGTATGCGGGGACCCTCAGCTGGTCGGGGACCGGGTGCAGCAGCCCATCGCCCTCACTTCGCGACCCAAGAAGACCCTCACCGGAAACGGTCACCGGGCCCTTACGGCCGAGCAGGTTCTTGAACGCTACGAGCACCTGGTCGGCCGGGTCACCGGAGTCGTCAGCTCGCTGCAGCGCGCGCCCGGCGGCCCCGACTTCCTCAACTCGTACCACTCGGGCCCCAATCCGGCACTGACCCGGCGCAGCCTCGCGGCGTTCCGTTCCGGGCTGCGCAGTCAGAGCGGCGGCAAGGGGGTCACCGCGCTGGATGCCAAGGTCGGCGCGCTCTGCGAGGCGGTGGAGCGGTACTCCGCGACCCTGCACGGCGATGAACCCCGGATCCGCGGCACACTCACGGAACTGGGCGACGACGCGGTCCACCCCAATGAATGCCAGCTGTACCACGAGCGGCAGTTCGCGGGCCGTCTGCAGTGGAACGCCGTACAGCCGCCGTTCCAGTACATCTGCGACCAGTTCGACGAGAACGCTCCCATCGACTGGACACCGGTCTGGTCGGTCACCCACGGCAGGCAGCGGCTGCTGCCGACCGGGATGCTCTACTTCGCCCCGGCGCCCTCGAAGGGCCCGTGCTTCACCGTGGCCGATTCCAATGGCAACGCGGCGGGCAGCAGCCTCGAGGGACGCCATCCTGCAAGGCTTCTTCGAGCTCGTCGAGCGGGATGCGGTCGCCCTGTGGTGGTACAACCGCACCCCTCAGCCGGCGGTCGACCTGGACTCCTTCCCGGACCCCTGGATCGATGAGATGCACGCCCAGTACGCCTCGCTCAAGCGGGAGTTCTGGGTTCTCGATCTCACCTCCGACCTGGGTATTCCGGCGATGGCCGCGCTCTCGCGCCGTACCGACAAGCCGGCCGAGGACATCATGTTCGGTTTCGGCTGCCACTTCGATCCCGGCATCGCGCTGCGGCGTGCTCTCACCGAGCTCAACCAGCTGCTGCCCGCAGTGCTTCAGACCCCTTCCGACGACCCCGCACTTCTCGACTGGTGCACTCGCCGTACCCTCGCCAACCAGCCCTATCTGGGCCCCGACCGGAGCATCCCCGCGAAGCGCCGCGCCGACTACGGCTACACGCTGCGTGCGGACCTCCTCGACGACATCCGGGCCGCGGAGCAGCTGCTGCGCGTACACGGCCTGGAACTGCTGGTCCTCGACCAGACCCGGCCCGATCTGGGACTCCCGGCGGTGAAGGTGCTGGTACCCGGATTGCGCCACTTCTGGGCGCGGTTCGGCCACGGCCGGCTCTACGACGTACCCGTGCGTCTTGGCCGGAGGACCACCCCGATCCCCTACGAGCAACTCAACCCCATCCCGCTGTTTGTCTAGTAATGACAGTCACGTCCCCGCGGCGCTCGCCTAGGATCGAGGCACGCGTAGCAGTGCAAGCAGTGCAAACGGGGGTCACATGCTTGACGTGAATCGCACCCAGGAGAGACAGCACTTGCACAGTCCAGACCACCGCGATCCGGCCATGCCTCAGCGCGGTGGAAACAACGCGGGTCTGGCTCCCAAGATCGCCCTGGGCATCCTGCTCGTCGCCCTGGGCAGCGTCCTGGCCGCCGCGGCCCTGCATCTGCTCACGGTGCAGCAGAGCCTGTCCGAACTCATCGCGGGCGCGGCGGCCCTGATCGGAATGTTCGCCTGCCAGGTGGTGCTGTCGGCGCCCAGACGGGTGCGGCTGGGGCGCAGACAGCAGTACTGGATCCTGGCCGTCCAGGTGGCACTGAGCTACCCCCCGATCCTGCTGATGGGCACCGCATGGGTGGGCATCACCGGCTTCCTCGCGGGATCGCTGCTGCTGGTCCTGCGGCCACCCTGGTCATGGGTGACCGCGGGACTCACCGTCGTCAGCACCATGAGCCTGACGACTGGCTGGTCCGGCAAGACCTACCTCGACGTCGCCTATATCGGCATCTCCACCGTCATGATCGCGAGTCTCGTCTACGGACTGACCGCGCTCTCCGAGATGGTGCTCAAACTGCGCAGCGCACAAGAGGAGATCGCCCGGCTCGCCGTGGAGCAGGAGCGGCTGCGGTTCGCCCGCGATCTGCACGATCTGCTGGGGTACAGCCTCTCGGCGATCACGCTTCGCAGCGAGCTCACTCTGCGCCTGGTCGACCAGCATCCGGCCCGGGCGCGGGAAGAGCTCTCGACGGTGCTGGAGATCTCCCGGCAGGCGCTCGCCGACACCCGGCAGGTCGCCCGCAGCTACCGGGACATGTCGTTCCCCGCCGAACTCGCCTCGGCGCGCTCGGTGTTCTGCGCGGCCGGCATCGACATCGAGGTCGACTGCACGCTGGTGGACCTGCCCGATCAGGTGGGCACGGTCCTGGCGACCGTGCTTCGGGAAGGGATCACCAACATCCTGCGGCACAGCACCGTGCGGCGCTGCCGTATCGAGGCTCGCCGCACGGGCGACGGGTCGGTCCAGCTGCATGTGCGCAACGACGGGGTGGCCGCCCACCTTGACGAGCTGTCGTCGTACAACGGAAGCGGCATCGGCAATCTCTCAGCCCGCGTCTCCGCGATCGGCGGCGGACTGACCGCCGGCGTACGGGAGGACGGCTGCTTCCATCTGGTGGCGAAGGTGCCGCTGGACTTCGGGGTGAGCCGTCGGGTGCCCCGGCCGCGGCTGCTGGTGGACCAGCGGACCACGAAGTCCGACGACGGTACGCGCAGCGCCGTCTGAACGTTTCTGCGCGGGCATTCTCCGCGCCGGAATCCTTGAGCCGGGACCGGATCCCAGAGCCGGGACCGGAGCCGGGACGCGGCGGTCAGAGCCAGCCCTGATCCCTCGCGATGCGGATCGCGTCGACGCGGTTGCGCGCGCCCAGTTTGGTGACGACCGTCGTCAGATAGTTCCGTACGGTCCCGACGGTCAGATAGAGCCGTCCCGCGATGTCGGGTGCCTCCGCCCCGTCCGCGGCCATCCGCAGCACCTCGGTCTCCCTGGCGGTGAGCGGATTGTCCCTGGCTGCCCACGCATCAAGAGCCAGCTGCGGGTCGATCACCCGCTCCCCCACCGCCACCCGTCTTATGGCGTCGGCGAGTTGGCTCGGCGGTGCGTCCTTGAGGATGAACCCGGACACCTGGGCCTCCAGCGCCCGGCGCAGATTGCCCGGGCGGCCGAGGCCGGTCAGGATCAGGGTGCGGCAGGACGGATGCTTGGCGTGCACCTCGGCGGCGGCGGAAAGGCCGTCCATGCCCGGCAGATCGATGTCGAGCACCGCCACATGCGGGTCGTGCATGATCACGGCGGGCACGATGTCCCGCCCCGTACCGACTTCCGCCACGATCTGGATGTCGACCTCGAGGTTGAGCAGAGCAACCAGCGCTCCCCGAACCATGTGCATATCCTCGGCAAGGACCACTCTGATCATGTGCGATGGTTCACGCAGCACTCGGCCTCCCCCAGCCTGCCGTCAGCGAAGGCTGAGGATACCTCTCCGAGTCACTCTGAACACCGGCTCGAGCACATCCCGAGTACCAGGTCGGACGGTGTGGTCATGCCTCAGGACTCCGCCGTGCGCAGCTATCCGCCCCCTCGCCGCTCGGCGACCGACATCCCCGAGGAGTATGCGCGGCTGCGCAGCGACACTCCGGCGGCAGACGTCGTGATGCCCAGTGGTGACGGAGCGTATCTGTTCAGCCGGTACGAGGATGTACGTACGGTGCTCTCCGACGCCCGGTGCAGCAGAGCGGCGACGGCGCTTCCCGAGTCGCCCAGGCTCACGGCCGTCCCGTTCGACGCGGGCGGGCTGTTCACCATGGACCCGCCCGAGCACACCCGGCTGCGCTCCCTGGTGTCGAGTGCCTTTACGGCGCGCCGGGTTGACCTGATGCGGCCGCGCATCCAGGAGCTGGCGGACGGGCTGCTGGAGCGGATGGCTGAGCGGGGCGGCGGTCCGGTCGACTTCAACGAGGCGTTCGCCTTTCCCTATCCCGTCGCCGTGATCTGCGAGCTGCTGGGGGTGCCCTTCGCCGACCGGGAGCTGTTCAGGGGCTGGTCGGACGCCGTCCTGTCACTCACCGCGCACACCCCCGAGCAGATGCTGGAGCGCAAGCTGGCGCTCGTCGGCTATCTGCAGCAGCTTGTTGAGGAGAAGCGGCAGCAGCCGGGCGACGATCTGCTCAGCGCGCTCGTGGGGATCCGGGACGAGGAAGGGCCGCTGACCGAGCACGAGTTGATCACGATGGCGATGACGCTGCTGATCGCCGGGCACGAGACGACGGTCGGGGTGCTGGGCAACTCGGTGTTCACGCTGCTGCGGCACGACGGCGGCATGGGTCTGGTGCCCGCGGAGCCGGAGGCGCTGGCCACGCTCGTGGAGGAGTTGCTGCGGATCAACCCGATCGGGGACGGCGGTCCGCTCCGGGTCACCACCGCCGAGATCGAGGTGGCGGGCACGACGGTGCCGGCCGGCAGCGCGGTCATCGGGGCGATCTGCTCCGCCAACCGGGACGAGAGCCGGTTCCCCGACGCGGACCGCTTCGAGCCCTGCCGCCGGGGCGCCCCGCATCTGGCCTTCGGGCACGGCCCGCACTACTGTCTGGGCGCGCCGCTTGCCCGGGCCGAGTTGCAGATCGCGCTGTCCGCGCTGGCCCGCCGGTTCCCGGACCTGCGTCTCGCCGTGCCGGTGGACGAGGTCCGGATGCATACCGGGCTGATCGTCAACCGGCTGGAGTCGCTGCCGGTGAACTGGGGCTGATGCGACGGGAGTTCAGTACCGCAGTCCGTCCGGCCTGCGCGGCCCGTATCCAAACGCCCGGTCGACGGCGATGTGCCCGAGCCAGCCGAGGCCTGCGACGGCCGTGCGCCGACTGCGGGTGACGGCCGCGAGGGTGAGCAGGGCGGCGGGTACGGCGGGCGAGTGCAGGATGTTGTAGGGGCGTACGGCGTAGCCGGGCAGGCGCTCGAAGTCCGGGGCGGCCTCGATGCCGTACAGCAGGGCGATGTCGGGGAGCACCGCGGTCGTCCACAGCACACGGCTGCGGGCCCCGCCGACCCGCGCGCCGGTGACCAGAGCGGCCGCCCCTACCGCGCCGCTCAGGGCCCGCCCGACGGGGTCGTGGTAGGTCCAGCCGGAGCGTCCCCCCACCCCGCGCCTCAATCGTCGGCGGGGCTCCAAAAGAGCCCGTCCGGCGATTGAGGACACCGCCCGAAGGGCGGTACGGGGTCCGGGGCTTGCCCCGGTTACGGGAAGGGGCGGGGTGGGGGCCGTGTCCGATGTGCGGCTCCGCCGCGTGGGCCCGCCGCAAGCGCCGTTCATACAGTCAGCCGTCCTCTCCTGCTTAGCATCCGTTGCGTTCCGCCGACCGCGCCCAGGAGCGCACGGCGCACCGGATGGGCCCCGACCGCACGCAGTGCGGCACGCAGCAACGCGACCCGTACCCGGGCAACCTCCGCGGGCGCGCCGTGTTCGTCGTCGAGGAGCAGTACGTCCCGCCGGGCCATGCGGTCGCGCAGCAGCTCGGCCGTCTCGGTGAGCGGCACGATGTCGTCGCGCAGGGCGGCCACGTACGTCACCGGGATTTCGAGCCGCCCCAACTCGTCCTCGGTCAGCGCCCATTCGCGTACGGCGTCGAAGACACCGCCCGGCGCGCAGCCGATGAGGTGCGCGAGCGTGAGCACCGTGGTGTCCGGGACGCGGCGCTGCCAGTCCCGGTCCAGGAAGAAGTGGCGCAGCGGCGCGCCCACCGTGGCCACCCCGCGCACGCGCCCGTCGACCAGGGCGGCGCGCAGTGCCAGATGGCCACCGAAGCTGAGCGCGATCGCGCAGGTACGCCGTACGTCGGCCCGGTCGGCGACCGTGTCGAGCAGGGCAGTGAGCATGCGGTGGCTGTCCGCGCGGTACGGCAGGGTGTTCTCACCGACGCCGGGCATCTCTGTGACCGCAAGGGCCACGCCGAGGGCGTCGGCCCGCGCCAGGATCGGGGCCCACTGTTCCTTGACGCTGACGATGCCGCCCATGACGACGATCAGCGGACGCGGCTGAGCCGCCGAGAGTCCGGCCGTCCAGCAGGCGAACCTGCCCTCGGGCAGGGCGATGTCGATGCGGTCGAGGCCGGCGCGCGCCCGGCGCCACTGGTCGAAGGACTGGACGCACAGCAGCTGCGCGCGGCGGCGGACGACATCGTCAGCCGCCGCGTACGGGAAGCGGGCGAGGCCGTAGTGGCGGCAGGCCTCCAGCTGTCGGCCGCGTCCTGCGAGCAGGTCGCCGGCGCGGCTCCAGACGGCGGCCCAGGATTCGTGGCCGCCCCCGTGCGCGGTGGCCACCTCGTTCAGCATCTCGCGGCAGCGGGCGGGGGCGAGTCCCTGTGCGCGGGCGTGCAGCAGCACATAGCGGCGCAGCTCCGGGAGTTCGGGTCCGGACGGTGTGCCGTTCATGTCCGCTGCTCCGTCCGGTGCTCCGTCCTGGCGGGCCGTGCACCGGGGTCGGCCTGCCGGCCGGGGAAGTAGGCGGGGGCGAGCACCCTGCGCTGGAGTGCGGGGCTGGCGTTCAGTGCACGGTAGACGGTGCGCCGCAGGGCCACAGCCGGCGGTGCGGAGAGGCTGAACATCCGCTCCTGGCGCAGTTGCAGCCCCCGGGAGCGGCGCACCGCGCCCTCCCTGTCCCGCTGGAATGCGAGCACGGCGCCGCCGAGCGCCGCCCGGCGTCCGCTGCGGGGCGCATCGAGCGCGTCGGCGAGCAGCGGGGCGAGGGCGACCGCGTCGGCCAGGGCGTGGTTGACGCCCTGGCCGAGGATGGGCGAGAGGGTGTGCGCGGCGTCGCCGAGCAGGACGACTCCGGGGGCCGACCAGCGTCGTACATCGGTGGTGAAGATGTCGAGCAGATGGGTGTCGGACCAGTCGCTGATGCCCTCGGCCGCTTCCCGCTCCAGCTCGGGGGCGAGCTCCGCGAGCCGCGCGTGCAGTTGTCCGATGCCGCCCGAACGCAGCTCGCGCAGACCGCCCTTGGGGATGTTGAGGCCGACCCGCAGGGTGCCGTCGGTGCTGGGCAGGAAGAGCCCGTGGCGGCCCGCGCTGATCCGCACCCGGTAGGTCCGCCGGTCCCAGGGGGCCGGGAACGGCAGCTTCAGCCAGATCACGTCCCGCTCCAGCGGGGTGCGCACGGCGCCGAGGCCGGACATCCGGCGAACGGCGCTGTATCTGCCGTCCGCGCCGACCGTCACATCGGCCCGTATCTCCACCACCCCGTCAGGGGTCTTGGCGCGCACTCCGCGTACCGCGCCGCCGTCCCGCAGCAGCCCGACAGCGGAGGCGGGTTCGAGTACGGTGCAGCCGCCTTGCTCTTCGGCGGCGTCGGCCAGCGCGGACAGCAGCACCGGCTGGGCCAGCTCGACCGGGTGGCGGTAGGCGTACGGGAAGGTATCGAAGCGTACGTCGAGTACCCGGGAGCCGCCGTCGGCGATCTCAAGACGGCGCACCTGGTGGGTGTGCCGGCGTACCCGGTCGAGTACGTCGAGTCCGGCGAGCAGCCGCACTCCGTCGGGCGACACGGACTCGCCGCGAAAGGCGCGCGCTCCGCCCGTACGCTGCTCCAGCAGGACCACCTGCCGGCCGAGGCGCACCAGCGCGAGGGCGAGCGCGCGGCCGCCGGGCCCGCCGCCCACCACACAGACCTCTGTCGTGATCGTCATGTCGGTGCCTCGTCCAGTCCGGTGTTCGCCAGCGCCTCCATGAGGCCGGCGTCGAGCATGGTGGACGCGGCGGTGTCGCTGGTGTCGCCGAAGCCCGCGTCGAACAGGGCCACGCTCACCGTGTACCGGCGGTCCACCAGGCAGGTGTGGAAGGTCCATTCATCGCCGGTGCCGCGCGACCCGTCCGGTCTCAGGACCTGCACCTTGCGCTCCTGCGGCCCGAAGCCGAACTCCGTGAAGCGGAACCGCATGCCCTGACCGATCGCCTTGCTGTACGCCTCCTTCAGCGTCCACAGACGCACCAGCGCGCCGTTGCGCCGCTCGTCGGCGATCTGCGCGAGGGCCTCGCGCTCGTGCGGCGTACACACCTGGTTCTCGGTGCCGAGTCCGAGCATCGGCCGGTCCCTGAGTTCGGCGTCCACGCCGATCCAGCCGCGGCGGGTCAGTCCGACCAGAAGCAGTGTGTCGGTGTGGCTGAGGCTGATGTCGATCTGGTCGAGGCCGCGCAGATACGGGCGTCCGCCCGGCTTGTAGGCGAGCTCGACGGACTGCGGGGATGCCTCGATGATCGCGCAGGCGACATGTTTGAGCAGCAGCCTGGACGACACGAAGCGGGACCGGATCTGATAATGCGTCATGGCGGCGAAGCGCGTGTAGTCGCGGCCGAGCAGCGGGCGCAGTTCGGGCGCGTCCAGGTCGGCGGGCAGCCAGTCGTCGAGCTGCGCGTGGACGACCACGCTGCCGTACTCCCGTACCGCGTCACGGACCTGCTCCCAGGGGCCCTCGGGGCCGGTCACCCGCACGGGTCGGGCGAATCCCTGCTCCGTCGCGGGGTTCGTCACGGGTCCCGGAAAGATCACCATGCCAGCCCTCCAGCCGCTTCACCACTCCGTCGAGTACGTCCGCCGCGGCAGCTCCGTCGAGCACTCTGTGGTCGAAAGTCAGCCCCAGGCGCATGACCGGCGCTGCCACGATCCGGCCGCCGCGCACCACGGCACGGTCGCTCACCCGCCCCGCGCAGAAGGTGAGTGCCGTGCCGCCGTAGGAGTGGAAGACATCGACAGCGCGGTGCCCGAGCGAGCTCACCGCGAAGGTCCCGAGCCGCTGGGCCCTGGTGCCCGGACTGCGTACTCCGAGCCGGAACGCCAACTGCCCGACGGGCGGCGGCAGCTGGTTGAGCAGCCGCACCGCCGCGGCGCCTGGCAGGTCGTGCGGGTCGCTCTCGCGGCACAGGTCCACCAAATCCTGGATCTCCGTATGGGTCGCCACGGCGATGCGCGGCAGCACGGCGGTGAGCACCACGCGCTCGCCGCCCTCGGTCCTGCGGTCCAGTGCGAGCTTGGCCGCCACATCCGGCAGTGGCGCGGTACGCGGCCACAGCACGCCCCGCGCCATCGCGCGGGCCTCGGGGTGCCGGGCGACGACCCGCCCGGCGGCGTGCAGCAGATAGCTCACCACCGAGTACCGCCGGCCTGCCGCGCGTCCGGCGGCCCGGTGCTCCTCGACGCGGGTCATGTCGACGTCGGCGCCGAGGTGGACGGGGGCGGCGGCCCGCGCCCAGCTGAGGAAGTAGCGCGTATGGCGCCTGGCCCGGTCCCGGGACACGGTCATGTCGCCACCGCTACGGTCCAGATCTCGCTGATGCTGCGTGCCTGGAGCATTTCGGCGACCGGGACCGGCCTGCCCAGCTCCGTTTCCAGCAGGGATACGAGGCGCAGCAGATGGACCGAGTCCCAGCAGGGCAGCTCGGTCAGCTCGCGTCCCGCGTCGTCCGGTTCCAGGTCGGTGCCCAGGTGTTCGTTGGCGAGTGAGATCAGATCGATGACGGTGTGCATGACTCCACCTCCTGTGCCCGGTCGTGCGCGAGGCGCAGCCGCAGCCGCACATGGGAAGGGACGGGCGGAAGTTGCTCCAGCGCGTGCCGGTAGCGGATCGCGCCACCGGTCCGAGATGCCGTCTCGAAGCCGTGGGCCGGGTAGAAGGCGTGCTGGGCCTCGTTGGCCGCGGCCTGCCGCCACAGCGCGTGCACGGCGGGCAGCGCGGCCTGCCGTGCGGCGTGCAGCAGTCCGGCCAGTACGGCGTCCTCGATGCCGCGGCCCAGCACCCGGCAGCTGACGACCATGTTCTCCAGATGCAGTCCGGCGCCGTCCCTGCGGGCGAAGACCGCGCCGACCACTCCGTCGTCGCCGAAGCGGTCGGCGGCGCGCACCGCGAGCACGAGCGCATCCGGGTCCTGGCCAAGGCGCTTGATCTGTGCGCCGGTCAGCCGCTCTCCGCTGAGATTGAAGCGGTTGGTGCGCAGGCTCAACTGGGCGATCCTGGCGGTCTCGTGGCTTTTCGCGGGGCCGACGTCGACCTCGATGCCGAGGCCGCGCAGGAAGCTCTCGTAGTCCTTCGCGCCGGCCCGCCGGCGGTCGCGCTGTTCGCGTTCCCGGTAGCGGGCGGCCCGGCCGCGGTCCTCGTCGGTGACGAAGGGGACGTCGAACCAGCCGTCGGCCAGCAGGTGTTCGCTGTGGAGGGCCGGTTCGGCGTCCAGCGGCAGGACGGCGGCCCCCGGCACTCCGGCCCGTGCGACCTCCCGCTCGAAGGGGCTGTCGTCGGCGAAGACGACGGCTGACGGCGAGATGCCCAGACCGGCCGCGATCTTGTGGATGCTCTCGGCCTTGGAGCCCCAGTCGGCGACGATGGTGACGAAGTCGTCGGTGCTCAACGGCCAGTCGGGGTGGGCGGCCAGGGCCCGGGCGACCGGTTCCGGGTCGTTCTTGCTGCATACGGCGAGCAGCACGCCCTGCGAGGCGAGCTGCTCGACCGTCCGCCGGAAGTCCGCGAACGCGCCCGCACGCAGCGAGTCGGCGGCGCGCACCCGCTCGGGCCCGTCCTCGGCGAGTATGCCGTCCCACAGGGTGCCGTCGAGGTCGAGGACCAGGCACTTCTTGGCGTCGCCGCGCTGCGCCCTGGCGAGGTGGGCGGCCTCGCGGGCGTACCCGGCCAGCAGCCCGGCGGTGCAGTGCGCATCGGCGTACGCGCCCAGACGCGGATCGTCGGCGCGCACCCCCGATGCGGTCAGCGGCTCCAGGTCGAGTACGGCCACGCCCGCCGCCGGGTCGGACATCCGCAGCAGGTCCGCGTTGAACTCCCGCCAGATGGCGCCCAGTTCTGCACGCTGTGCGAGTCCGGTCAGCTGGTGGGTGAAGCGCCGCAGCAGCGGCACGGTGTTCAGTACGAAGGTCGCCCCCTGGGGGGCGTGTGCGGCGTGGGTGGCGGCGAGTTCGGCCAGCAGCAGCCGCTGCCGTTCGGCTTCGAGGGCCACGCCGTAGGGCTGCCAGGGCGGCCGCACCCGGTCCCAGACGGTCAGCGGGTCCAGGACGCACAGGGTGAGGTCCGGCCGGTGCGCGTACACGGCGGATGCCGGGTCGGCGAGGTCCTGGACATAGCCGCCGCTGCCTGCCGCGTACGGGATCAGGAGCAGTCCGTGCCGGGCGAGCTGGGCGGTGAGCGCGGGCACGAGTCCGGCGGTGGTGGAGCGCCCGGTCACCGCGATGCGCACGGCCGGGGTCTCGGGGTGGGCGGTGAGCACATCGGCAGGGCTCAGCCGGGCAAGCAGCCGTCCCGCGTGGTCGAGTGCGTCGTCGTCGAGCCGGGCGAGCAGCGCGGGAACTCGAGGGTACGCGTGGGCGAGCCGGCCCTCTTCGTGGAGGGCACGCAACTCCTGCTGTGCTTCGCCTCGCGCGCTCATTCCGTCGCCTCCACTGCGAAGCCGGACTTGATCCATTTGCTGGACTCGATCGCGATGCCGAGGGCCCGCCCGCCTGCCCCCAGCCGCGGCAGAAGCCGCTCCAGCTGGAAGAAGACCAGCGCGTTTCCGTTGTTTCCGGTGTCCGCGACACAGGAGACCTCCTCCCACTCGAGGCCCTGCCGCAGACCCCTCGTGATGCGCTCGGTCATCCTGCCGCTGAGCTGTGGCGGAAGGACATGGCCGAGGGTCGCGGCGGGCCAGCCGAGGGTGTCGAGCAGGGTGTCGAGGACCTCCTGGGACATGACGGGGACCATGGTCTCGACGGCCTTGTAGTCCTCCGTCACGGCGGGCAGGTCCGTATGGCGGTCGGCCAGTCCGAACCATTCGACGCGCTGTCCCGGCGCGCGGCCGAGGCCGCTGAGCCAGTGCTCGGCCAGGGTCAATACGGCCCGGGCGGCACCCGGTTCGCGGCTGAGGGCGACAGCTCCCGCGCCGTCGCCGAAAAGGACGTAGTTGACGAGCTGGGAGGGCGGCAACTCCCGGAAGTCCTGGCGCAGATCGAGGTGTTTGCTGCATACGTCGCCGCCGATCACCAGGCCCACCGGCTTTCCGCCGCGCGGCCCGCACGCGAGCAGGGCCGAGGCGAGCGCCAGCGCCTGCACCGCGCCCGAACAGCCGGACTGGAGCTGGTAGACGGGCACTTGGTCGATGCCGAGCCGGTCGGCGACCAGCGCGGCCGTGGTCGGCATCAGGGCGTCCGGGGTCGCGGTGGCCAGCACGACGAAGGCCACATCGTCGGAATCCGCTCCGGCGTCGGCCAGCGCCCGGTCGGCGGCGTCGGTGCACAGGTCCTCCAGGGTCCATCGGACGGTGCCGCCGTCGAGGTCGCGTGCGAAGTGCCGGGTCCTGGTGCCGATGAACGTCTCCACCCACTCCGCGGCGATGCCGAGCCTCCGCGACAGCGCGGCGTTGTCGACCGGCTCGCCGGGCAGGGCGGTGCCGACCCCGGCCAGCTGGACGGGCCCCACGCGGCCCGCGGGCCAGGTCATGGCGCCACCGCCGCGTTGAGCTGCTCGCTCAGATAGCCGATCAGGGACTCGACGGTGACCAGGCTGGAGAGCATCTCCGGCATGGACAGTTCGCCGATCTCCGGGAACCGCACCTCCAGCCGGTACTTGAGCTCCATCAGCATGACGGAGTCGAAGCCGAGGTCGTCGTAGAAGCGCAGACCGTCGTCGAGTTCGTCGTGGCGGCCGCCCCTGACCATGACGACGGCCTCGCGCACCCCCTGGCGCACCCGGTCGGGATCGGGCCCGGTGGCGGGCGCGCCGGACGGCCGGGCGGCGGGGGCGGAGACCGCCGGCTGCTGGTGCCAGGACCGCCACTCGGTGGAGAAGGCATGGGCAGGCATACGCACGGCCCGTTTCCCGGCGTCGGGGTAGAAGGTGTCCCAGGCGGGGTCGAGTCCGTCCTGGTGCAGCCGGGCGAGGAGTTCGCCGACCTCCCGCGGCCCGGAGCCCTCGCCCCGGCAGACGCCGAGGGCGGGGATGTCGCGGGCCGCGCCGATCCGCCGGAGCAGATTGCTGAGCACCGGCCCCGGCCCGATCTCGACGACATGGGTGGGCGGCCGGCCGCACAGCGAGGTGACGGCGTCCTCGAACCGTACGGTCGCAGAGACGTGTTCCGTCCAGTAGGCGGCGTCCAGTTCCTCGCCGGGCGCGAGGAGTCTGCCGCGTACCGTCGAGTGGAAGGGCAGCCGCGGCCGCCCGCCGGGGATGCGTGAGGCGACCCGCTCGAAACGGCCCAGCATGGGTGTCATCAGCGGCGAGTGGAAGGCGTGCGAGACCTTGAGCGGAGTACAGGCCAGGCCGCGCTCCTCGAGCCGGGCGCGGATCCGGCCGAGGGCTGCGAGGTCGCCGGAGAGCACGGTTGCGCCGGGCCCGTTGAGCGCGCCGATGCCGACGGCGGGCTCGTCCGCGACCAGGGCTGCGGCCTCCGCGGGGCGGGCCCTGGTGGCCAGCATGCCGCCGCCTTCGGGCAGTTGCTGCATAAAGGCGCCGCGTACGGCGACGAGCCTGGCCGCGTCCGCCAGGTCCAGCGCCTCGGCGACGACGGCGGCCGCGAACTCGCCGATGCTGTGCCCGATGACCGCGGCGGGCCGCACCCCGAGCTCCATCAGGGTGCGGGCCAGGGCGTACTCCACGGCGAACAGGGCGGGCTGGGTGGTGCCGGTCCGGTGGATGACGGGGTCCCCGGCGAGGATTGCCTCGTGGACGGGGGTGACGGTGTACGGCTGCAGTGCCTTGGACGCCTCTTCCAGGAAGGTCCGGTAGACGCTCGAGCCTTCGTAGAGACCGGCGGTCATCCTCGGGTACTGGGCGCCCTGTCCGGTGAACGCGAAGGCCAGGACCGGCTCTTCGGCGGCCTCGGCGTACTCGGTCTCCAGCTCGGCGCCGGCGAACAGCCGGGACGCGAGTTCCTCGGTGCTGTCGGCCGCGGTGGCGAAGCGGTACGGCAGGGCGGCGCGGGACCGGTTGCTGGTCCAGCACAGCCGGGCGAGCTCGTCGCCGGTGCGGCCGGCGACGTCGACGGCCTGGATGCGCAGATTGCGGCGCAGCGCCCGGGGGGTGTCGGCGGACAACGTGAAGACCCCCGCGCACGGGCCGGACCCGGCGGCCGGCGCGGCGCTCTGCGGTGCGGTTTCGAGCACCACATGGGCATTGGTTCCGCCCATGCCGAAGCTGGAGACGCCCGCGCGGCAGCCGTCGGCGGGCAGTTCGAGCGGCTCGGTGATCAGCTCCATGGAGCGGCGGGCCAGTCCCAGCCGCGGGTTCTCCTCGCCGTACGCGGGGCTGCGCGGCACGACGCCGTGCCGCAGCGCCAGTACAGTCTTGATCAGGCCGGCCATTCCGGCCGCGCCCTCGGTGTGACCGATGGCGCCCTTGACCGCGCCGATGGCCAGGGGCCATTTCCGTACGCCCTGGGTGTCGCGGAACACGTCGCCGAGCGAGAGCACTTCGATCTGGTCGCCGAGCGGGGTGCCGGTGCCATGGGCCTCGACGAAGCGGATGTCCTGGGGGGCGACCCCGGCCCGGCGGCAGGCGGTTGCGATCACCTCGCGCTGGGAGGCGCGGTGCGGGGCCATGATGCCGTTGCTGCGGCCGTCCTGGTTGACGGCGCTGCCGAGGATCACCGCGTGGACGGGGTCGCCGTCGCGCACCGCGTCCTCCAGCAGCCGCAGCGCGACCACGCCGACGCCCTCACCGCGGCCGATGCCGTCCGCTGCGGCGGAGAAGGGTTTGCACCGGCCGTCGGGGGCTGCGAGTCCGGCCTGTGCGTAGATCTCGTCGAGCACCTGGCCGACGACGATGTTGACGCCGCCGGCCAGCGCGATGTCGCACTCCCCGGCACGCAGCGCGGTGCAGGCGAGATGCACGGCGACCAGGGACGAGGAGCACGCGGTGTCCACAGTGAGGCTGGGGCCGCGCAGATCGAGCTGGTAGGAGACGCGGTTGGCGAGCATGGAGCGGCCGCTGCCGGTGCCGGTGCGCGGGGTGACCCCGTCGGGCGCGGCGATGCTGAGCCGCATCCAGTCGTCGGACATGGAGCCCACATAGGTGCCCACCGAGCCGCGTGCGAGCCGGGTCGGGGACATTCCGGCGTCCTCGATGGCCCGCCAGGAGCATTCGAGGAGCAGCCTCTGCTGCGGGTCCATCGCGCTCGCCTCGGCGGTGGGGACGGCGAAGAAGGACCGGTCGAAGGCGTCGGCGTCGGCGAGGAAGCCGCCGGGCACGGCGGACGGGCCGCGCGAGGCGGGGCGTTCACCGATCGCGTTCGCCCCGCTCATCAGCAGCTGCCAGTACGCATCCGGCCCGGGCGCGCCCGGGAATCTGCAGTCCAGACCCACCACCGCGACCGGGTGTCGGGACGGGCCCGATGGACGGCCCATGGTCATACCTCCCGGTGCTCGCCGCCGGCCTTGGTGAACTCTTCGGCGAGGTGGTGGGCCAGATCGTCGGCCGTGGGGTGGTCCCAGGCGACGGTCGGTTCGAGGAACAGCCCGAACTCCTCCTCGATGTCTCCGTAGAGGCTGAGCGCCGCCACCGAGTCCAGGCCGTACTCCGCGAAGGGGGTGTGCGCACCGATCTCGTCGGCGGGGCGCTGGAGATACTCGCTGAGCCGGGTGATCAGCCAGTGCCTGAAGTCGCGTTCGTCGAACTCGGCCACAGGCTTGGCCGACCAGGGGCCCAGGGCGTCTGGCCCGGTGGGATGCGGCACCATCTGATGCTCCTCAGCAACGTGTCTCTGCGGTCAGCCGACGATCGGGGTGTCGTACAGGTCGTAACTGCGGCCTTCGTGATAGCGGTTGAGAACCTCGTCGAGCAGTTGGTCCTCCCAGCCGTCCGGGAGCTTCGGCAGCGGGTGGCCGAGCCGCTTCACCAGGCGGGTGAGCGCGGCGGCGAGCCAGGCGGGCGAGGCGAGGAACGGGTCGTCCTGCGGCTCCTGGTGCCGCCAGACGCCCAGGCATGCGGCGCCCGCCAGCAGCAGCGTGTAGCGGTCGGCGATGGCGTACGCCTTGGGGCTGGCCAGCACCGTGCGGTCCTTGGGCGACATGTCCCGGCACTCGCTCTGCAGGCTGCGCAGCTCGTCCTCAAGAGCGGCGGCCAGCGCGGTGAGGGCGTCGGCGTATTCGCCGGCCCGGGAGCCCGCGGCGCCCGCGATGGCCTCGGCGGCACCGTCCAGCGATGCGATCAGCGCGTCGCTGCCGGCCACCAGCACCAGCCGGGCGGGGTCGAGCGGCGGAAGCCCGTCGCGAACCCGGAACAGGCCTTCGGGCGCGGGCTTTCCGGAGAACCAGGCGGTGCGGGCGAGGCGCGGCAGCTGCGGGATGATCGTGGCCTGACAGGCCGCGGTGCCCGCGTGGCCGAGGCTGATCATGGGCAGATCGCGGACGTGCTTCTGGAAGGCTCCGTAGGCCCCGTCGCGTACATAGAAGTTGGCGCCGAGCACGATGGACAGGTCGTAGGCGGTCTCGGTGAGCAGCTTGGGCAGCAGGTATTTCACGGCTGCCGCGTACACGCTGGTGGCCTCCGGGACCAGGTGCACGGCCCGGGTGGCGGTCAGCGCCAGGCAGTCGCTGATCAGCAGATCGCTGAAGGCTCCGACGACGGTGGCGCGGGCGTGCGGGATCTCCAGCACGGAGCGGTGGTAGAGCTTGCGGTCCAGGGCGAAGGAGACCGCCGTGCGCAGCGCGGTGTCTCCGCCGCCGAGGATCATGGAGGGCAGCACGCTGCGGGTGATCTGGAAGGAGCGCAGGGCCAGTTCGACGCCGTCGCCGAGCTTGCCGACGAGCGCGTCGGCGGGCAGCGGGCAGTCGGTGAACCGCACGCCCGCGTTCCGGCAGCCGCGTACGCCGACGGTCTCGTACCGCGGCAGATAGCTGTAGCGGTCGGCGGGCACAGCGGCCTTGTCGACCAGGAGCACGGAGTGGCTGCGGCTGCCGACGGTGTCCTCGGTGCGGCTGAACAGCACGAGCGCCTCGGCCCGTTCGACGTTGTTGATGACGTGCTTCTCGCCGGACATCACAAAGCCGTCGGCGGTCGGGGTGGCCCGGAATTCATTGCGTACGAAGTCGTTGCCGTGGGCGAGTTCGTGGTACGCGATGGCCAGCCGACCGCCGGCCAGGAGCAGATCGGCGACCCGCCGCTGCTGTTCGGGGGTGCCGGCCGCCCAGATCGCGATCGCCGCGAGAAAGGTGGTGGCTCCGTAGCCGAGTCCCAGGCTGGCGTCCCGGCGGAAGACGCCGCGCAGCACCCGGCCGAGGGTGTCGATGCGGTCCAGGCGTCCGCCGAGCTCGGTCGGTACGAACTCCGCGTTGAGCCGGAAGTCGGCCAGGGCCTGTTCGGCTTCGGCGAGCAGCTCGCCGCGTTCGTCGGCGGCGAGCAGGGCGTCCAGACCGAGCGGGTTGTCGGCGTCCCCGGGGTCGCCGAGTCGCCTCTCCAGGTCGGCGACGCGCTGCTGGATGAGGACTTCTTCCGGGCTCGGGGTCAGCATGGCGGTCCTTCTGCGATACGGCCGGGCAACAGGGAGAACAGCTCTCCCGCCTCGTACTGTTCGGTCAGCCGCGCCAGCAACCGCTCGAACAGCGACTCCAGTTCGCTGTCGTAGGCGGCGGGCGGCCGTGGCTGCGGTCCTGTGATGCCGGGGACCGCCTGCTCGAGACGGTCGACCAGCCGGGCCAGGACCGCTTCCAGCCACAGGCCCCCGCTCCAGTGCCCGGCGGTGCGCGTCTCCTGCGCGGGCCGCCGGTTGTGCCGCCATACGCCGAGGCAGCAGGCGGCCGCGAAGCAGACGCTGTAGCCGCGCGCCAGGTCGAAGCTCTCCACGGGGGCGCCGCCTGGCACGGGTCGCGCGGCCCGCATTCTGGTGTGCAGCTGGTCCGCGGCGACGGCGAGCGTGCGGGCGAGCGTGGCGGCGCGGGCGAGTTCCGGTTCCCGGGACGCCTGCGCCCCTAGCACCTCGGCGGTCTTCGGCAGCGATCCGAGTACGGTGCTGCCGCGCCGCGCGAGCAGGCTGAGCTGTGCCGGGCGCGGGCCGGGCAGTCCGTGGCCATGGCTGAAGGTGGCGGCGAGGGTGGCCGGGGGGCTGTCGTGGACCGGGTGGAACCGGGCCAGGGTGCGGAACTGGGCGGTCAGCGCATACAGGTTGACCATGGTGTTGCCATCGAAGATGCCGACGATGCGGTGGTCGCGCTCCAGCTTCTGGAAGCGGCCGTTGGCGTAGTAGTCGCTGAGGAAGGCGCGTGCGCCGAGCACGCCGCGCAGCCGGCCCAGGATGTCGTCGGCCACGGTCGGCACCAGGTACTTGGCGACCGCGGAGGTGACGCTGAGCTCGCCCGGCAGTGTGTGGATGGAGCGGGCGGCGACCGTGCTGAGCGCTTCCATCGCCAGCAGGTCGGCATAGGTCTCGGCGAGGGTTCTGCGGGCCGCCGGGAGGTCGAGCAGCTTGCGTCCGTACAGTTCGCGCTCGGCGGCGAACCGGTAGGCGACGCGCAGTCCGTGGTCGGCCGCGCCGAGCGAGAGCGCGGTGCACAGCGACCGGGTGATCTGCAGGGCTTTGAGGACCGTCTCGGGGCCTTCGCCCTCACGGCCGATCAGTCCGCGGGCGTCGACGGGCGCGCGGTCGAAGGCGATGCCGCTGATGTCCGCGCCGCGGATGCCGAGGGTGTGGACCTTCGGCAGGGTGCGGTAGGTGTCCTCGGGGAGTTCGTTCTTGTCCACGAGCAGCAGACTGAAGCCGCGCGGGCCTCCTTCGGCGGCGGTGCGGGCGAGGAGGCAGACGAGACGGCCCCGGGTGGCGTTGTTGATCAGCCACTTCTCGCCGCTGATGACATAGCCGCCGTCGGTGCGCTCGGCGACGACCTCACCGGCCATCAGGTCGCTGCCGTGGGTGCGTTCGGTGAGTCCGAGCGACACCGGCTCGCCGGCACCCACGAGGGATGCCAGACGTTCGGCTCCGGCGAAGTCCTGGGCGACCCAGACGCAGACCGCGCCGAGGAACGTCTTGCCGTGTCCGATGGCGGTGGTCAGATCGCGGCGGGCGATGGTGCGGACGATTTCGAGCAGCTGGGGGAAGTCGGTGAGCGCGCCGCCGTACTCCGCGGGGATGTAGTAGTGGTGGATGCCGAGGGCGCCGAGGAGTTCGCAGGCCGCTGCCGGGAACTCCTCGGCCGCGTCCTCGCTCGCAGCGCGTGCGTAGGACAGCGGGCCCGTGCCGTTGGGGTCGCCGAGGCGCTGGTCCAGCTGTTCCGCGAGCTGCCACCGCAGACCGGTGGGCTCCTCGGTGAGCGGGATGCCGGCGCGTTCGGTGGTCGCGGTCATCCGCCCTGCCCGTCGGACAGGGCGCCCACCGAGACCAGTTCGCGGACCTCGGGGTGCAGCACTTCGTGCAGCGGCTGGATGCGTCCGTCGAGGAAGAGCTGGCGCATGGCGGTGCGCTGGAGCTTGCCGCTGGTGGTGCGGCGTACGGTGCCGGGGCGGACCAGCAGGACGTTCTCGGCGGCGACCTCGAACTCCTTGGACACACACATCCGTACGGCGGCCGACAGCGAGGCCAGTTCGGCCTCGAAGCCGGATCCGGTGCGCACTTCCTGGACGACGACGACATGGTCGCGGTCCGACTCGACCGCGAACGCGGCGCTGGAGCCGAACAGGGCGCTCACCCGCTGGACGCTGCGCTCGATGTCCTGCGGGTAGAGGTTGCGGCCCGCGACGATCATGATGTCCTTCATCCGGCCGGTGATGTAGAGCTCGTCGCCGTCCATGGCGCCGAGGTCCCCGGTGCGCAGATAGCCCACCTCGCCGTCCTCGGTGGCGGCTTTGAAGGCGTGGGCGTTCTCCAGAGGGCGGTTCCAGTAGCCGCGGGCGACGCTCTCGCCGCGTATCCACACCTCGCCCACCTCCCCGGCCGGGAGCTTTCTGCAGTTCGCGGGGTCGACGATGGCCACGTCGCACTGGTGTGGGCTGCCGGAACTGACCAGCGTCCTGGCCGGCCTGCCCTCGTGAGCGGGCCGCAGCCGGTGGTGTTCGAGGTCGGCGGCGTCCACCACGCGGGTGGCGGCCTGCTTGCCGGGCTCCATGCCGCTGACGAGCAGCGTGGACTCGGCGAGTCCGTAGCAGGGGTAGAACGCCTCCTTACGGAAACCGGCGGGCGCGAAGCGCTCGGCGAAGGCGTCCATGGTCTCGGCCCGTACCGGCTCCGCGCCGTTGACGGCCGTCTCCCAGCGGGAGAGGTCGAGCTGCGCGATCTGGTCGTCCTTGATCCGCCGCAGGCACAGGTCGTACGCCAGGTTGGGGCCGCCGCCGGTGGTGATGCCGTACTGGTCGACCATCTGCAGCCAGCGCAGGGGCCGCTTCACAAAGGTCATCGGCGGCATCAGCACACCGGCGCTGCCGAGCCACAGCGGGTGCAGCAGATGGCCCACGAGCCCCATGTCGTGGTGGAAGGGCAGCCAGCCGCCGACCCGGGATTCGCGTGTCGTGCGCATCGCCTGCTGGATGGCGCGCTGGTTGGCGAGCAGATTGCGGTGGGTGACCATCACGCCCTTGGGCTCGCTCACCGATCCCGAGGTGTACTGCAGAAAGGCCACGTCGTCGGGGAACAGGCCCGGCATCTGCCAGGCGTCCGAATCGCCGACCTCCGCCCGGTCGGTGGCCAGGCACGCGATCTCGGGATGGCCGATGTTGGCCAGCAGTTGGGAGACGGTCGAGGCGAGGGAGGAGTCGGTGAGGATGTAGCTCACCGAGGCGTCCCTGACGATGTTGGCGACCCGTTCGACGTTCTGCCGGGAGCCGACCGGAGCCGGTGCGGGCACGGCCACCGCCCCGGCGTACAGACAGCCGAGGAAGCAGCTCATGAACTCCCGTACGTCGCTCTGGAGAATGAGCACCCGGTGCCCGTGTGACCCGCGGTCCTGGAGCCAGGACGCCAGCCGTTTGGCCCGTTCGCCGAGTTCGCCATAGCTGAGCACATCGGATTCCAGCTCACCCTGCTGATTCGCGCTTACGCAGAAGTAGGCCTCCTGGCAGGCGAGTTCCGATGTTCTGTGCAACGCGAGTTCGGTGAAGTTCCGGTGTGCAGCCATCTTTTCCCCCAGAGCCGCGTACTTATGGCCAGAGCTTGGGAAATCCGTCTCAAGACCACCTTGAAGGCGGCTCAACCTCGCCGAAAAGGGTGAGATATTCCTCGCTGTCTTCTCGGGGAAAACTGTCTTTCGGCAGGATTTCCTCATGGTCGACCCCGGGAATCCACACCCAGTACATCCCATATGCGATGAGTGCCCGGCCCACCGGACGCAGCACTTTGACGAGCAGGAAGCTTCGCAACGACGACATGGCCGGTTCTCCTCTGTGCGGAACTGCCGGTGCCGTACGACCATGCGCCTTGCCGGTCGACTCTGACTCCAGAAGCGCGCTCAGGACAGCCGCAGGGCCGTGTCGATCAGCGGCACATGGCTGAAGGCCTGCGGGAAGTTCCCCACGAGCCGGCCGCGCCCGGTGTCCCACTCCTCGGCCAGCAGACCGAGATCGGTACGGAGCGCCAGCAGCCGCTCGAACAGCTGCCGTGCCTCGTCCCGGCGGCCGATCAGGGCCAGATCGTGGGCGAGCCAGAAGGAGCAGGCGAGGAAGACGCCTTCGCCGCCGGGCAGTCCGTCCCCGCCGACTCTGTCCGAGCCGCCGCCCGGCACCGGGTAGCGGCGGACGAATCCGTCGTCGCACAGCTCCCGCTGGACGGCCTCGATGGTGCCGACGACCCGTGGGTCGCCGGGCGGCAGAAAGCCCATCTGCGGGATGAGCAGCAGCGAGGCGTCGAGTTCGCGCGAGCCGTAGTACTGCGTGAAGGTGTTGCGTTCGGGGTCGTATCCGTGGGCGCAGACGTCGCGGTGTATCTCGTCGCGCAGCGCGCGCCAGCGCTCCACCGGGCTCTCCAGCGGAAGCCTGCTCAGCCTGCGCACGGTGCGGTCGGCGGCGACCCAGGTCATCACCTTGGAGTGGACGAAGTCGCGGCGCGGGCCGCGCACTTCCCAGATGCCCTCGTCCGGTTCGCGCCAGTTGGACTCGAGGTGGTTCATGAGCTTCATCTGCAGAATGTGGGTGCTGTCGTCGCGCGAGAGCCCGGAGGTCTGGCCGAGCCACAGGGCGTCCACGACCTCGCCGTAGACGTCCAGCTGGAGCTGGTTCGCGGCGCCGTTGCCGATGCGGACCGGTCCGGACTTCTCGTAGCCGGGCAGCCATGGCAGTTCGGCCTCGGGCAGCTCACGCTCGCCGGCGACCCCGTACATGATCTGGAGGTTCTGCGCGTCCCCCGCCACGGCGCGCAGCAGCCATTCGCGCCAGCGGCGGGCCTCTTCGCGGTAGCCGGTGCGCAGCAGGGCGGTGAGGGTCATGGCGGCGTCGCGCAGCCATGCGTAGCGGTAGTCCCAGTTGCGTACGCCGCCGATCTCCTCCGGCAGGGAGGTGGTGGGGGCCGCGACGATGCCGCCGGTCGGGGCGTAGGTGAGCGCCTTGAGGGTGATCAGCGATCGGACCACGGCCTCGCGCCAGGGGCCCGCGTAGCTGCACTGGCCGGTCCACTGCGACCAGAACTGCTCGGTGTGGGTCAGCAGCCTGGCCGCGTCCGGCCTCGGCGGCGCGTCGCCGTGGGAGGGCTGCCAGCTGAGCGTGAGGGTGACCCGCTCGCCCGCGCCGACGCTGAAGGCCGCGTGGGTGGTCAGGTCGCTGCCGTAGGTGTCGACGTCGGCGTCCAGCCACAGCGCGTCGGGCCCGGCGACGGCGACGAGCCTGTCCCGGCCGCCCGGTCCGTGCTCGCGCTGCACCCAGGGCACGATGCGGCCGTAGCTGAAGCGCATCCGCAGTGAAGAACTCATGCGGACCCGCCCTGAGACGCCCTCCACTATTCGTACGAGAGTGGGTGCGGCATCCGGCCTACCGCGGCCGGCTCCCCTGGGCGGCATGAAATCAATCAGCCGGACCGTTCCTTCGGGGGTGTCCCACTCCGATTCCAGGACGAGTGAGTCACCGCGGTAGCGGCGGCGGGTGGCGGCCCCCTCGCCCTCGGCGAGCCCCGCGGGGGCGAGCCGCCAGAAGCCGTGGTCCTGTGTGCCGAGCAGCCCGGCGAAGACCGCGGGCGAGTCGAAGCGCGGCAGACAGAACCAGTCGACCGAACCGTCCCTTGCGATCAGGGCCGCGGTCTGCATGTCCCCGATCAGTGCATAGTCCTCGATGAGCGCAGCCACACGAACTCCCGGAACACCGTCGCAACCGTCCCCGGAGGCGGACCCCCGAATCCCCAGCGGAACGCAGGGGATTCGGGCACGTTACGCGTGACACCTCGAGTCTCGGCTGGCCGCCGAAATCAGCGCTCCGAAATCAGCGCTCCGATATGAACGCTCCGATATGAACGCTCCGCAACGCTGCGGAATCAGCGCTGGGGAGCGGGGAACGCGACGGGGCTGCGCAGGCCCGCCCGGTTGACCGCGCGGACGCCGAAGAAGACATTGTCCTTGGACAGGTCCACGGTGTGCCGGGTGGTGTCACCGGCTCTGACGACATGGGTCCACCCCGGCTCCGTGGTCTCGCGCCAGACCACCTCGTACCCGGCGAGGTCGGGGCTCCGTGCCCCGTTCCCACACCAGCTCGGTGGCGTTGATCGCCTCGATGCGGTCGCGGTCGATCTCGGCCAGGAGCGCGCGCAGTTCACGGGTGGGGGACTGGGCGGTGGCGGGGCGGTCACGGTCGGGGGTGCGCTCCCGGTCGGGGGTGCGCTCGGCGCCCCGGGAGTTGGTGGGGTCGGTGGGCCGCCGGTGCTTCCGGGCGTCTGCTGCGACATGAGGTAATCGTCATGGACGCGCCAACCCCTGACAAGGGACCGTCCTCTCGGCAGTCACCGCCGATTTGCCGGCAGCCGCCGCCCGGCTCCGGTTCAGCCGTTGGAGACCGCCCTCAGATGCGGCTTGCCGCGCCGTACATCGGGCGGTACGGCCGCCCGCGTCTCCCGCAGCACCAGCGTCATCCGTGTGAATCCCCTGTCCTGAAGGGTCGCGGGGGTCTCGTCGACGATCCGGCACTCGGTGCGGCCCCACCGCGGATCCGGGTGGTTCAGCGGTCGTACGGCTCCGTCGTGGTGCAGCGCCGCCGCTCCCATGGCCCGCATCCAGTGCGGCAGCCCGCACCGGTAGGCAACGTCCATGATCGGGTCATCGGCGATGTCGTCACGAATGGCCTGAAGGACTCGGTCCTCGCGGTACCACTCCAGGGCGGCGTCCAGCTGCGCCAGCAGGGGCAGGCACCAACTCGTCTCGCGGTCGCCGAGCACGGTGCCCGCGTCCGGGTGGAACAGCACGAACCGGAGGAAGTTCTGGGCCGGCATGGCCGTGGGGTGCGGTCCGACGCCGTGGAACAGCGCCTCGAAGGCGTGGTTGGCGTGTGTCACGTCCCAGCGCCGGTCGAAGAGCACCGAGGGCAGCGGTACGGCGTCCATCATCGCGGCGAAGTCGCGCAGGTAGGCCTGCGTCTCGGGGTCCGAGTGGTCCGGACCGGCGGGCTCCGACGGGTCGGCCGGCTCCACCGGCAGGGCGGGCGGCGCGGGCGCGGTTACGGGCGCGAACGGGCGCGCGGGCCCGGACGGGAAGGCCGGTCCCGACGGGCGCGCGGGACCGGACGGAGGCGCGGGCCGGGATGCCCCGACGGGCCTGTTCCAGGCCTGCGGCGGGTCCCGGTCGACGGCGAGGCGGAATAACCAGCCGCCCTGCTGGTCGCTCATCTCCAGGGCCTTGACCAGGGCGCAGAGCTTCTCGTCGGTCCAGTCCTGGGCGGGCGTGCGCTCCCAGCTGCCGTACGCGACGGTGCTGATGTCGAGCCGCGCGGCCACGTCCTCGACGCTCAGGCCGAGCTCCTCCCGGCGCCTTCTGAGGACATCGGTGAGCCGCTTCGCCCGGAGCACGCCACGGGTCGTCCCCGCGCACCCTCGACGCCCGTGGACACCAGGCCGTTCAACGCCTGCCTCATGTGTCATCGAGAACGCCACCCTTCTCGAAGTCCCGCTGCGGCAGCGCCCTTTGGATCTTCTATACCGCGTGGCGATCCTGCTACCGCAAACGCGACCATGTCAACTATCGTGGCATTCCACGCCGCTGAACGCTCAAATCGCGCCACAGCTGTGGCAAGACCTGGCTGTACTCCACCGAAACGGTTAATCTCCCGGCAGCCCACTGTGTGCGGAGCGACCTCGCGTGATCTAGGAGACCTACTGGTGACAGACGGCTTCTTGGTTCCGGGCCCGACGGCCACAGGCCCCCTGGCGGCGTCCGTCGCCCGCGTCGCCGAACTCGCCGGCAAGCTCGGACTGAGCTACGGCGAGATCTTCGACGTACACCAGCTCTCCGAGGCGTCGGGCGTACCGGCCGACGTGGTCACCGCGCTGCTGGACGGGCAGCCCGCCGGTGAACCCGACCTACAGGCGCGCTTTCTGCAGCGCTTCGACCTGCTGCGCAGGACCCGGCTGAAGCCCAACGGGCGCCGGTACACCCAGCAGGAGATCGCCGACGGCGCGGGCATGTCACGGCAGCAGGCGGGCGCTCTCATCAACGGCGACCGCAGGCCGACCATGGAGCACTGCGATGCCATCCAGAGGTTCTTCAATGTGCACGCCGGATTCCTCACCGCCGAGGACGCGGACGCGCTCAACGGCGCACTCCAGCGCACCGAGCAGCGACTGCTCCACGACTACGCCGGCGAGGGCGACCCGCTGGAGCGGCTGCTGCAGGACCATGGCGTACGGGGCATCGCCTGGCGTGCCGCTCAACTGCCCACGGACAAACACCGGGACAAGGTCACCGAGTGGCTCGACATGCTCCTGGAAAGCGTCAAGCCGACGGAACATTGATGCTTTGATGCACGGAACCCTGATTTCAGGACAGGGTTGGATTCACGCGTGTGCGCACAGCTGCTGACGGGGAGAGGAGAACGGTGAGCATAGGCAAGGAGATGCGTCGGCTGTGCGGCGAGCTGGTAGCCGGAATCGATCTGCCCGCACCGGCTGAGCCCGCCGATCTCTATGCCGCCCTGTGCAGCGGAATGAGCAAGCGCCGCGGCCGCCCCGTCCGGTACCGCCTAGCGACGTTCCCGCCCGGCACGGCCAGCGGACTCTGGCTCGACATGACGGACCAGGATCTGATCGTCATCGAGGAGCGCACCGCACCCGACCATCAACTGGTGATCCTCGGCCACGAGTTGTGGCACATGAAAGCCGGGCATTGCACCCACCATGTCGACGGCGCGGCCGTCGCGGCCCGGCTGCTCTCGGACGAGGCGGACCTGCAGGCGACGGTGCTGAAGGTGGCCGCCAGGACCCGTTTCGACCAGGCCGAGGAGAACGAAGCCGAGAGCTTCGGCCTGCTGCTCGGCAGCAAGTGCCGCTCCTGGCTGGCCGGTTCGACGGGCCGCGGACACCTGCGGCGGGACGGACTCGCGGGCCGGATCGAGGCGTCCTTGGGGTACCGCGGGCCACAGGGCTGATGCGTGGACGGTCAGGACTACTACATCCCAGCCGCCGCGCTGGGCTTCGCACTCGTGTTCAAGCTCCCCGGGATGCTGCGCGACTGGCGTGATCCGCTGCTGCGTTCCGTCTGCGCCCTGCTCGTGCTGGCGGCCTGCACCTTCTTCTTCGCCGCGCCGCCGACGATCGCCGAGGTCAACAGGCTCACCGGCGTCTGCAACATCTCGGCGCCGCTGGTCTACTGCATCCTGACCGCCTTCAGCGCCTCCTGTCTGGTGCTGCTCGTCAACTGGCGGGGCGGGCCACCGGAGGAGACCCGGCAGATCTCCCGCCGCTGGGTGATCGGTTACGCCATGGTGGTCGCGGCGCTGGTGGTGCTGTTCGTACTCGGCGACGCCCCGGTGGAGCGGCTGCGCGATCTGGACACGTACTACGCCACGACGCCGTACATCCGCGAAATGATCGTGCTGTACCTGACGGCGCACAGCGTCGCCGCCGTCGGGATGACCGCCCTGTGCTGGCGCTGGTCGCTGCAGGTGCGCGGCTGGCTGCGGACCGGTCTGGTGACCATCGTGGTCGGCTCGCTGTTCAATCTGGGCTACGGCGCCAGCAAGTTCGCCGCCGTGTTCGCCCGCTGGGCGGGCCACGACTGGGACGGTCTGAGCACGTTGGCCGCGCCGCCCCTGGCGTCGCTGGGCGCACTGTTCAGCGCCGTCGGCTTCATCCTGCCGCTGATCGCCCAGCGGCTGTCCGACAACTGGCACACCTGGACCACATACCGGCAGCTGGGCACGCTCTGGCACGAACTGCGTACGGTCGTGCCCGCCGGCACCCCTTCCGTACGCATCTCCTGGTGGTCGTCCGCGGACCTGCGCGTCACCCAGCGCGAGTCCGACATCCACGACGGGATGCTCCATCTGGACCCCTATTTCGACCCCGCGCTACGCGCAGGCGCCCATGACGCGGCGATCGAGGCCGGCTCCGATCCGCGGCAGGCCCAGGCCATCGCCGACGCGGCGATGGTCGCGGCGGCGCTGCGGGCCCGGACGGCCGACCCGGACGGCAAGATCATAAGCTCGGCCCAGGCTTACACCCCCAAAGCAGCCGAAGGACCGCGCGATCTGGTACGCATGTCCCTCGCGCTGCGCCATTCACCCGTCGTTGAAGCAGCCCGCCGGCGTGCGGCCAGGTCAGAGAGCGGCTCCCTATGAGCGATCCTGTGAGAACCCGCCGGAGCACGGCTGTGCGCCGGGCCGTCGTGATCGGCGGAGGGCTGGCCGGCATGCTGGCGGCCGCCGTCCTCGCCGAGTACGCCGACGATGTCACGCTCGTCGACCGCGACACTCTGCCGTCCGGCCCCGAAGCGCGCAAGAGCCTCCCGCAGGCGCACCACGCGCATCTGCTGTGGTCGGGCGGGGCGCGGGCGATGGAGGCCCTGCTGCCCGGTGTCACCGATCGCTGGCTGGCGGCGGGTGCTCGCCGGATCCCGCTGCCGACGGGCCTGGTCTCCATGTCCGCGCAGGGCTGGTTCCGCCGCTGGCCCGAGATGCAGTTCCTGATCGCCTGCAGCCGCGATCTGCTCGACTGGGTGGTACGGGAGGAGGTCGTCGGCCGCCCCGGGGTCACCGTCCTGCCGGGCACCGAACTACTCGGCCTCGAAGGCGACGCGGGCCGGGTGAAGGGGGTGCGGGTGCGCTCCGAGGACGGGAGCGAACTCGTCCTGGACGCCGATCTGGTTGTCGACGCCAGTGGCCGCGGCTCGCGGGCGCCCGACTGGCTGCGTTCCCTGGGCGTCGCCGCCGTGCACGAGGAGAAGGTCGACTCGGGTCTCGCGTACGCCAGCAGGATCTTCCGGGCGCCGGAGGGCACCGAGGAGTATCCCGTCGTCAATGTGCAGGCCGACGCGCGCGAGCCGCGGCCCGGCCAGACGGCGACCATCGTGCCCATCGAGGGACGCCGCTGGCTGGTGACGCTGTCCGGTACCCGTGGCGGTCAGCCCACCAACTCCGCCGCCGAGTTCGAGGACTTCGCCCGCGGCGTCCGGCATCCGATCGTGGCTGAGCTGATCAGCAACGCCGAGCCGCTCACCGATGTCGTCGTCTCCCGCAGCACCGTCAACCGGCGGCGCTTCTACGAGAAGATCGCCGACTGGCCGGAGGGCTTCGTGGCCATCGGCGACGCCGTGGCCACGTACAACCCGGTCTACGGGCACGGCATGTCGGTCGCGGCCCAGGGCGTCCTCACGCTGCGCAAGGAGCTCCACGCGCACAGCCTCACCGCCCCCGGCCTCGCCCGGCGGGTGCAGCGCGCGGTGGCCGGACCGGTCGGCACGGCCTGGGACCTGGCCACCGGGCAGGACATCCTCTACCCCGGAGCCGTCGGCAAGGAGCCGGGCGCGTCCGCCACGGTGCTGCGCAGCTATGTGGACCGGCTGATGCTGACCGCCACCGGCCGCCCCCTGATCACCCGCGCGCTGTTCGACGTGATGACCCTGTCGGCGCCGACCATTTCGCTGCTCAAGCCCGAGATCGTGCTGGCCGTACTGCGCGGGCCCAAACTGCCGCAGCTGCCGGGCCCGCCGCTGACCGACGAGGAGCTGCGGGTCGCGAAGGAGCCGCGCGGCGCACTCGAGACCGATCCGGCAGACGCGTGAGGCTGCCCGGCGCGGGCGGCCGGATCCCGCTGGAGCCCAAGGCCGACCGGGAGACGGTGCGACGGCACAATCTCAGCCTGGTGCTGCGGGCGGTCCGCGACGAGGGCGAGGCGACCCGCGCCGGGGTCTCGGCGCGGGTGGGGCTGACCCGGGCGGCCGTCTCCTCACTGGTGGAGCAGTTGCTGGAGAGCGGCTTCCTCTCGGAGTCGGGCAAGACGTTCAGCGGTCTGGCGGGCCGGCCCGGCACGGTGCTGAAGGTGGCCCGTACGGGCGTCGCCGGCATCGGGGTCGAGATCAACGTCGACTATGTGTCGGTGTGCGTGGTGGATCTTGCGGGCACCGACCGGGTGCGGCTCGTCGAGCACCTGGACAACCGCGGTGCTCCGCCCGACCGGGTGCTCGGCCGGGCGGCCGGGATCGCCGCCCGGGCGCTGGCATCGGCTGCCGAGCAGGAACTGCGGCCGGCCGGCGCGGAGTTGGCGCTGCCCGGGCTGATCTCGGCGGGCACGGTCCGGCACGCGCCCAACCTCGGCTGGACCCGGGTCGCGGCCGAGGGCCCGTTCGCCGAGGCGCTCGCGGCGCTGCGGCCCGGACTGCCGCCGCTGCCGGTGCGTTCGGAGAACGAGGCGAATGTGGCGGCCCTGGCCGAGCTGTGGTTCGGCGGCCTCGGCGACGTACGCAGCTTTCTGTATCTGACCGGCGAGATCGGGGTCGGCGGTGCGCTGGTCCTGGACGGTGAACTGCTGCGCGGCGCGAACGGATTCGCCGGGGAGATCGGCCATGTCCTGGTGGACCCGGACGGCCCCGAGTGCCGCTGCGGCTCGCGCGGCTGCCTGGAGCAGTACGCGGGCCAGTCGGCGCTGCTGCGGACGGCGGGCATCGACGAGCGGACCGGCGCGGCAGGCGTGGCCGAGCTGGAACTGCGCGCCCGGGCGGGCGAGGACCGCGCGGTGGCGGCGCTCGGGCAGGCCGGGCTGATGCTGGGCCGGGTGCTGTCCGGGGCGGTGAACCTCTTCGACCCGGACGCGGTGGTGCTCGGCGGGATCTACCGGCCGCTGCTGCCCTGGCTTTCGCCGCCGGCCGGCGGCGAGCTGTCCCGCCGGGTGGTGTCGGGGCTGTGGCCGCTGGACGGCGGCCGGCTGCGCGCCTCGTCCCCGGCGGCGGACGCGGTGCGCGGCGCGGCGGCGCTGGTGGTCCAGGACGTGCTGGCGGACCCGTTGGCGTACGCGCAGCGCGCGGCGGGCTGAATCCCAGCCCGTCCGGCGTTTGAGGACGCTTTCCAACTGGCCCGGCGCTCGAGAACGCTCCTCAGCCCGTCCGGCGTTTGAGGACCGCCTTTCCAGCCCGTCCGGCGATTGAGGACCGGGGTCTGGGGGCAGCGCCCCCAGCAGGCGGCCCGAGCTGTCACCGCACCCCGAGCAGGTGATCCAACGCCAGCTGGTCAAGCGCCTCGAACGCCATCCCCCGCTCGGCCACCGCCTCCACGTCGAACTCCTCGAACGCACCGCGGTCCGCAAGCAGCCCGGACAGCCCGTCCGCCGCGGTGGGCAGCATGAGCTGGTCGAGACGGGCCGCCCGCAGCGCCTCCCGGACCCGCGGATCGGCGCGGAAGGACGCTGCCCGCTCCTTGAGGATCAGATAGTTGCGCATACAGCCCGCGGCCGACGCCCACACCCCGTCGAAGTCCTCGGTCCGCGGCGGCTTGAAGTCGAAGTGCCGCGGCCCTTCGTAGCCCGCGGTCTCCAGCAGGTCGACCAGCCAGAAGGCGGACCGCAGATCGCCCGCGCCGAAGCGCAGATCCTGGTCGTACTTGATGCCGTTCTGCCCGTTGAGGTCGATGTGGAAGAGCTTGTCCGCCCACAGCGCCTGGGCGATGGAGTGGGTGAAGTTCAGCCCGGCCATCTGCTCATGGCCGACCTCGGGGTTGACTCCGTACAGCTCGGGCCGCTCAAGTCGCTCGATGAAGGCGAGCGCGTGGCCGACGGTGGGCAACAGGATGTCGCCGCGCGGCTCGTTGGGCTTGGGCTCGATGGCGAACCGCAGGTCGTACCCCTGCTCGGTGACGTACTCCCCCAGCAGGTCGAAGGCCTCCTTCATCCGGTCGAGGGCGGTGCGCACGTCCTTGGCCGCGCCCGATTCCGCGCCCTCTCGGCCGCCCCAGGCGACATAGGTACGCGCCCCGAGCTCGGCGGCCAGGTCGATGTTGCGGATCGTCTTGCGCAGCGCGTACCGGCGTACGTCCCGGTCGTTGGCGGTGAAGCCGCCGTCCTTGAAGACGGGGTGGGTGAAGAGATTGGTGGTGGCCATCGGCACGACGAGGCCGGTCGTGTCCAGCGCCTGCCGGAAGCGCTTGATGTGCGATTCGCGCTCGGACTCGGAGGCGCCGAAGGGGATCAGGTCGTCGTCGTGGAAGGTGACGCCGTATGCGCCGAGTGCGGCGAGCCGCTGCACGGACTGGACGGGGTCCAGGGGCGGCCGGGTCGCGTCCCCGAAGGGGTCCCTGCCCTGCCAGCCGACCGTCCAGAGACCGAAGCTGAACTTGTCCTCGGGGGTGGGGGTGAAGCGTTCCGTCATCGCCATAGCCGCCTTCGAACACAGTTTGTTTGCTGACCTTACTAATAATGCATGCGTCCGCGGCATCACAGAAGACCCCGCCAACACCTGTTCGCGCGGGGCCGCTTGACGTAATTTGTTTCGCGGACGGCCAAATGGGCCGGTAGGGAGAGGTGGGGGCAATGCCCGTGCAGCCGGTCGTGATCGGCGTGGACAGCTCGACCCAGTCCGCGAAGGCGGCGTTCATCGACGCGGCCACCGGCCGTACGCTCGCGGTCGGCCGGGCCCCGCACCACGTCGGCGGCGAGGGCGGGGCGCGCGAGAGCGACCCGGAGGTGTGGTGGCACGCGCTGCGCGAGGCCGTCGCCGCCGGGCTCAAGGAATCGGGCCTGCACCCGTCCGCCGTCATCGGCATCGCGGTCGCCGGGCAGCAGCACGGCCTCGTCGTCCTCGACCGGGCCGGGCTTCCGGTGCGGCCCGCGCTGCTGTGGAACGACACCCGCTCGGCACCGCAGGCCGCCGCACTCACCGAGGCACTGGGCGGCCCGGAGGCGTGGACGGCCCGTACGGGATCGGTGCCGGTCGCGTCGATGACGGCCGCGAAGTGGCAGTGGCTGCGCGAGAACGAGCCCCGGGCGGCCTCGGCCGCAGCCGCCGTACGCCTCCCCCACGACTTCCTCACCGAACGTCTCGCGGGCACCGCGGCCACCGATCCGGGCGACGCGTCGGGCACCTGCTGGTACTCCACAGCCACCGGCGCGTACGACCCCGAACTCCTCCGGCTCATCGGCCTGGACGCCGATTTGCTGCCCCCGGTGGCCGCCACCGGCGCCGCCCGCATCGGCTCGCTGACCGCCACGGCCGCGGACGACCTGGGCCTGCCCGCCGGCATCGCGGTCGCCGCGGGCACCGGCGACAACATGGCCGCCGCGGTCGGCCTCGGCCTCGGCGGCGCCGGCCTGCTCGACCACCCGGCCCTCAGCCTCGGCACCTCGGGCACGGTCTTCGCGGCCAGTCGCACCCGGCCCGCCTCCGCGGCCCTCGCCGGATTCGCGGCCGCGGACGGTACGTACCTGCCGCTGGCATGCACCCTGAACTGCACACTCGCCGTCGACAAGATCGCCGCCCTGCTGGGCCTGGGCCGCGACGCCGCGGAGGCGGGCGGGGAGGTGGTGCTCCTGCCGTACCTCGACGGCGAGCGCACCCCCGATCTGCCCGCGGCCTCGGGCCTGCTCACGGGCCTGCGGCACACCACCACCCGGCAGCAACTCCTGGGTGCCGCCTACGAAGGCGCGGTCGTCACGGTCCTGCGCGCCCTCGACGAGGTCCTGCGCGCCTGCGGCCTCGACCCGTCCGACGAGGCTGTGGCCGCCCGCCCCCTGCGCCTGGTGGGCGGCGGGGCCAGGGGGCGCCACTGGGTGGAGACGGTACGCCGCCTCTCCGGCCGCCCACTACTGATCCCCGAAAGCACCGAACTGGTCGCCCTGGGCGCGGCGGCCCTCGCGGCGAGCGCGGCGACGGGCGAGGACCCGGTGGCAGTGGCGGCCGCCTGGCAGGGCGGCGCGGCGGTGGAACTTCCGCCTGTGGAGCGGGACTTGGAGACATGGGAGCGGGTCTCGGGGGTGCTTGAGCGGGCAGCGCCCACGTTGCTCAGCTGACGGGCACAGGCGGCGCCCACGCTGCTCAGCTGATGGGGCCCGTCACCAGCAGCACCCCCGCGTACGACACCCCCGCCACCACCACCCACGCGCACAGCCCGAGCGCGGCGACCCGGCCGCCCGTGCGGGTCAGGGTCGGCAGGTCGACCGCACCGCCGAGGCCGAACAGCGCGGCCGCGAGGAGGACTTCCTGGGCGTGCTGGGCCGCGTCGATCGCGGTGGACGGAAGCAGACCTGTGCTGCGCAGAGCCACCATGGCCAGGAAGCCGACCACGAAGAGCGGGACGATCGGCAGCCGCTTTTGGACCGTCGTCCCGGCCCGCCGACTGCGGCGGACCGACAGGGCCACGGCCGCGACGAGCGGGGCGAGCAGCGCCACCCGCATCAGTTTGACCAGGACCGCTTCCCCGAGGGCACCGGATCCGGCGGTCTGCGCGGTGGCCACGACTTGGCCCACGTCGTGGACGCTCGCGCCGACCCACCGGCCGAACTCCGCGTCGCTCAGCCCCAACGGCTGCTGAAGCAGGGGCAGTACGGCGATCGCGAGCGTCCCGCACAGGGTCACCAGCGCCACCGAGGCAGCCGCGTCGCGCTCGTCGCTGTCCGTCGCCTCGCTCACCGCGCCGATCGCGGACGCCCCGCAGATGGCGTACCCGGCGGCGATGAGCAGCGGCTGGTCGCCGGGCAGCCCCATCCGGCGGCCGAGCCACCAGGTGCCGAGGAAGGTCGCAGCGACGACGCCGAGAACCATGGCGACCGTCGCCCAGCCGAGGCCGAGCACATCGTTGAGGCTCAGTTTCAGGCCGAGCAGGACGATGCCGATGCGCATCAGCCGCTTTCCGGCGTACGAGAGTCCGGGGCGGGCCGCTCCTCGTACGACCGAGCGCACTCCCGGCAGATGGGCCGCGACGATGCCAAGCACCACGGACGCGGTCAACATCGGTATGTCCGGCAGTAGTTGATGTACCGCCCAGGCGACGGCAACGCCGACGACGGCCAGCGCGAGACCGGGCCGGATGCCCGGCGCGGACGGGCCGGACGACGGGGAGGCCGACGCCGCCCGTTCCCGGAGCAGCGCCATCAGCGGTCGGCCGGGAGTTCGTAGACGCGGCGGACACTCGTGCCGAGACGGGAGATGTCCGCTCCGTAGACATGGAGAGAGATCGCCCGGCCGGCGCCCGCGTTCCAGACCCGGTGGATATCGCCGGGCGGCGCGAAACCGCACACCGCGCCCTGGGCATTGACGACATCGCCGGTTGCGACGAGGCGCGCGGCCCGGCCCGTCGCCGGTGACGGGAGGAGGCGGTAGCGCCGCTCGTACTCCTGGCCCTCGTGCACGCCCGTCGTGCACCACGACACATGGTCGTGCACGGAGGTTCCCTGGCCGGGCAGCCAGACCAGTGCGACGACCGAGAAGCTCCCGTCGTGTTCGGCGTGAAGTAGGTGCTGGCGGTAGCGCGCGGTGTCGCTCCCGCACTGCTCATCGGTGAGCAGATCGACCGCGCCGAGGTGCGGCGCGAGGCGCTCGCCGACCAGATACGCCGTCAGATCGGGTGGCAGTCCGCGCCCGACGGCGTCGCGCACCTCGGCGACCAGACTGTCGAGGCGGTCGGTCGTACGCGCGGCCCTGAAGGCGGTCGATCCGGTCGATGTGGTCATACGGGCAGCGTCGAGCCGTCGGACCCATACGTCCAACGACAGATTCTTGGCTACTTCCCAAGCTCCGCTTATGGGTTGGGGACGCTACCTCAGCAGCCGACCTTGTTCGCCGCGACCGATTTCAGCTCGTCGAGCACCCGGGCCGTCGCAGGGATCCGCAAATGCTCCCGCAGCACGTACGCCGAGATCTGCCGCCGCGACGCGGGCTGAAGCACCCGACCCGTCACCTTCCGGTGGCAGAGGAAGTTCAGTACGAGCGCAGGGATCATCGCGACCCCAAGGCCCTCCGCGACCAGGCTCTGCACCACGAGATTGTCGTCCGTCGTGAAGGCGATGTCCGGCGCGAAGCCCTGCTCCGCGCATTCGTGCAGCAGATTGGCGCGGCAGCGCAGGCACCCCGCTATCCAGCGTTCCTCCGCGAGATCCGCCAACTGCACCGCCCGCCGCCGCGCGAGTGGATGCCCGGTCGGCAGCAGCACCGTCAACTGGTCTTCGAGCAGCGGGATTTCCACCAGCCCCTCCGGCACCTCCTCGTGCAGGCCGGGGTAGGTGAAGGCGAGCGTGATGTCGCACTCCCCGCGCACCAGCCGCTGGAGCGAGGCGGGCGGCTCGCTCTCCAGCAGGTCGACCCGGACGCCGGGGTGGGCCGCGGCCAGCCGGGCCATCGCCTCCGGGATGAGCGTGGCATTGGCGCTGGGGAACGCGCAGACGCGGACCCGTCCCGCGCGCAGCCGGGTGAGGGCGCTCATCTGCTGCTGGGCCGCCGACATGCTGTCGAGGATGACCGCGGCGTGCCGCGACAGCGCCTCCCCCGCCTCGGTGAGGCGCATGCCGCGGCCGACGCGGATGAACAGCGGTGTGCCGACGTCCCGTTCGAGGGCCTTCATCTGCTGGGTGATCGCGGGCTGCGTATAGCCGAGCGCCCGGGCGGCCGCGGAGTACGAACCGGCCCTGACAACTTCGTGGAACGTCTTGATGTGCCGGGAGTCGAACACCCGCGCATCATAAGCAGAATTTGGGTATCGAGGGGGCTCCGGCCGAGCCCCACCGAACGCCCCCAGGACGCCCACCGGACACCGGCCGGCGGCTACGCCTTGCGCCCCACGCCCGCGTACAGCGACGCCGCCTCGTCCCCTTCCACGACCTCGTCGACACCGAGCTCCGGGTGCCACTGCGTCAGCCGCACGATGCCGGGCTCCTCCACCTCGAGCCCTTCGAAGAAACGGCCGACTTCCGCGTGCGAGCGCGGCATCAGCGTGACTCCCCCGGCCGCGTACATGTCGACGCCGCGCTGCACGGCCAGCGCGTCGAAGTCGGCGGTGAGCTGCGACAGTACGAGATAGCTCCCGGACGGCAGCGCGTCCACGAGCCGGCGCACCAGGTCGTGCGGCCGGTGCTCGTCGCCCACGAAGTGCAGCAACGCCACCAGCGAGAGGGCGATCGGCTGCTTGAAGTCGAGGATCCTCCTGGCCTGTTCGAGGATCCGGTCGGGCTCGCGTACATCCGCCTGGATGTAGTCGGTGACGCCTTCCGGGGTGCTGCGCAGCAGCGCTTCCGCGTGCGTCAGCACGATCGGGTCGTTGTCGGTGTAGACGACCCGGGACTCGGGGGCGACGCCCTGGGCTATCTGGTGCAGATTGGGCTCGGTGGGGATGCCGGTGCCGATGTCGAGGTACTGGCGCACACCCGCCTGTCCCGCCATCCACCGCGTCACTCGCTGCATGAACCACCGGTTGGTCTGGGCGACATGCTTGGCGCGGTTGTCGATGCTCATGATGTGCCGGCCCAGCGCCTCGTCGACCGGGTAGTTGTCCTTGCCGCCCAGGAACCAGTCGTACACGCGCGCCGGATGCGGCTTGCTGGTGTCGATCCTGGGGACGGCGGGCTCGCTCCCGGTCATACGAAGCTCCCTAAATGTTCAGGAATTGCTCAGGAATTCTCGGTCAGTCGATCATGTGATCCTCGCAGGAGGGCAGGCCTCCGGCAAGTAACTCCTGTCCCGAGAAGGAGAGTTCGACGCAGGCCAAGGCATGCGCAGAGACTGCGGCAGGAGGTCAACGCCTTCGGCTAGGAGGGCGTCGCCCAGTGGGCGCGGATTGAGCCGTTGCTGCCGGACCGGACGCCGAAGCGGGGCGGGCGGTGGCGTGATCACCGTGAGGTGATGCCGCCGAGGGACGCGCCCACCAGGTGGGCCCGCTCGACGCCGAACGCATCCAGGACGGCGAGTGCGTCGGCGGCCATGTCGGCGACCGTGTACGGGTGGGTGGCGAAGTCGACGGTGGAGGAACGGCCGGTGTCGCGGTGGTCTCCGGCTTTGGGAGGGTCGAGGCGAGCGTGGCCATCCGCCAGCTACGCCCCGCCGCGCACCACGCTGCCGAACCCGCCTTCCGGTCGGCGGACATCCTCACGGGCGGCCTGACAGCGGGAACGTTGAAGCCGCCGGAGGGGCCGGGGAAGGCCGCGGGCTAACGGCCGGTCGGACGCGCTGCGGAGACCTCTGCCCAGACGGTCTTCCCTGAGGGCGGATACGGGCGTACGCCCCAGTCGGCGGCGAGGGCGTCGACCAGGATCAGGCCACGGCCCCCCTCATCGGCCCGACGGGTCACGGTGGGCGGACGTTCGCCGCGCGGGTCCGTGACCTCGATCCGCAGACGCGCGGCCGGCAGGAGGGCGAGGCTGAGACGGAAGCACCGCCCAGCCAGGCGTCCGTGCGTGACGGCGTTGGCCGCCAGCTCGGCGACAATGAGCGCGGCCGCGTCGGCGTGTTCGCTGTCCCGCGGCCACCCCCATTGGGCGATCTGCTCGACGGTAAGCAGTCGTGCGAGGCGGGCACCGCGCCGGGTGGCACTCAGCAGTTGTGTGAACTGTGCTGCGGGTGTTGCCGATTGAGGCATGTCCATCTGTACGGATTCGCTCTTCACACCACTCAGCGTGGCCGTGTGCCCGTACGCTGACCAGGAACGACAGCGGTACGTAGCGGGCGCGTACCGGTACGCATGGCACCGGGTACCGGTAGTCCCCCCATGACGCGCACAGCCGGACGCTGCACGTTCCGGAGCTACGCCGCGCTTCGTGCGGTGTGTGCCTCACTGATCCCGGGTCAGGACCGGTCAACTCCCCTCACCTGGCCAGAAGTTTCTGATCGCCAGGAGCTCCGTCCGACCCCTAAGCTGAGCACAGGTGTTCAAGACTTCCGGGGGCCGGCCCAGTGACCACAGCGTTAGGCACAAGCACGATCACCCTTGCCCTGGTGGCGGGCTATGCCGGGTCGGGCAAGTCCGAGGCCGGAAAGTTGCTGGCAGCCGCCACCGGTTGGGCGATGCTCGACAAGGACACGCTCAGCCGGCCGATGACCGAGCGACTTCTGCAGGCTCTGGGCGGCGACCCGGACGACCGGCACAGCCCGACCTACCTCGAGCACGCCAGGCCCCTGGAGTACGCGTGCCTGATGAAGGCCGTCTGGGAGAACCTCGAGTGCGGCATCTCCGTGGTGGCGGTCGCGCCCTTCCTCGCGGAGAGCGCCGACGCACAGTGGACCTCCCGGGTGGCGCGCCGTTGCGGCAGAATCGGGGCCCGCTTCGAAACGTTGTGGGTGGACAGTGACGTTGAGTCCATGCGTGACCGCCTGATCTCACGCGACGCCTCGCGCGACACCTGGAAACTGACCCACTGGCCGACGTACTCGGGCAGTATCGACACCGGCCTCCGGCCGGTTGTCCCCCACCACGTGATCGACAACCGTATCGGCGCGTCCCGCCCTCTGGCCGAGCAGGTCGAGTCCATCGCGCAACGACTTCTGGGGGACGCGTGAGCGCAGTCGTCCTGTACGGACCGCCCGCTTCGGGCAAGGACACCGTGACGGCAGCTCTGCGCGCCCTCGACCCCCGGTTTCAGTTGGTGACCAAACTCAAGCAGGGAACCGGACGATCGGCGGGCTACCGGTTCGTCTCGACGGAGGAGCTCGACGCGCTGCGCCGACAGGGGCGGATCGTCGTGGAGACCCGGCGCTACGGCAACGTCTACGCGGTCGATCAGCACTCCCTGACGGAGCCGCAGGCCCACGGTCTGGTGCCGGTCACACACATCGGCAACGTTGCCGACATGCGCACACTGCTGACCAAGACGCAGACCCCGTGGCTGCGCGTCCTTCTGTGGGTACCGAGAGAGGTGTGCGAGGCACGCTCACGGCAGCGGGGAGACACCGACACAGCCAAGCGGCTCACCGCCTGGGACGAGACCGCACAAGACCTCCTCGGCTCCGATCTGCAGGGCCTGTTCGACCTGGTGGTACGCACCGACGAGGCCGATGCCGGTCAGACGGCCAAGCTGATTGCCGCCGCCCTGGACGGGTCGGCCGACCCCCTGCGTACCGAGGATCTGCTGGCAGCCCTGGACCTCGATCCCGCAAGACACCCGCGGCCCGGTATGTGATGCCGGCCGCGGCGTGATCACGCCGCCGAACACGAACAACCGCCGCCACAAGCAGCAGGGGGATGCCTGTGGGAGTCATCCGGACGCTCGAGGACCTGGCCAGAATCGGCCGGCAGCGGACCGTCACCGACCGCAGCGTGCACCTGCGCCAGGACGAGGTCGGTGCGGACCTCCTCCTGGACACCGTGTCCGCCGACCGTGTCTTCCTGGACCGCGTGAGCATCGACGGGGCGCTGACCGTGCGTTCCTGTCACATCGACGAACTCGTCGTCGACCATGTGCAGGCGGACGCTCTCCTGGTGATCAACTCCCGGATCGGGCGCCTGACCATCCGCAACGCCTCGATGGGCTGCGATGTCACGGTCATCGACACCTCACTGGACTTCCTCGCTCTGCACTCCTGCGGCACCACCCGGCTGGAGCGCCTGCGGGTGGAGGAACTGATACAGGTCAACGCCCTGCGAGGGCCGGTCAGTATCAGCAACACCCGCGTGTCGTCCCTGACGGTCCGGAGTCAGGTCACCGGAGGCCGCCTCGGGCGTCCGCGTGTGGAGGCCAGAGGATTGCGCGCCCGCGAGGACATCACGTTCGACGATCTCTGGCTGTCCGCCCTCGAGCTCGATGATGTCGAGACTCCGGAGCTCAACCTGCAGCGTGTCCGCCTGGACCAGCCCTTGCGGGCAAACGAGCTGCGGTGCAGCGAAACCGTGCGGGTGAATGGACTCGTGATCCCCGCCGAGGACAGCACGATCACGAACAGCACCGTCCGCGGGCCGGTAGAGGTACGCGAGCTCAAAGTCTGCGACGGTGCCGACCGCGACCGCACCGGCACGACCGCTCGCCTCTCACTTCACAACACGACAGTGCTGTCCTTGACCTCGGCCTCCGAAGCATCGTCGGTGATCAGCCTGTACGGCTCCTCGGTCACCGGAACCCTCGGGCTGCCGGTCGGCAGCTCCCGCTACAGCCTCGACGACTCCTCCAGCATCGGTGACATGGAACTCGCCGGCCAGGTCTTCCGTGACGGCCGCCAGATCGTCTCCTTCCTGGAGCGTTCCTTCACCGAAGTGACTGCCGGGGCACTGGAGTCAGTACGGTCCGCCCTGGCCAGAAGAAACCGGAACCGCGAGGTCGACCAGCTCTACTATCTCGCCCGGCAACGCGAGGCCGCTCTCCTGCCACCTCTGCGGCGCGGCATCGCACAAGGCATTCTCGGGGGTGTCCTCGGCTGGGGTGTGCGCGCACGCAACCCGGCCCGGATCCTTGTCGCAGGTGTCCTGCTCACGGCTGTCGGGCTCCATCTGGCGGGCGCGTTACGCGGCCCAGGGCAGGGGCTGACGGACGTGACCGTGGCGGCGAAGTCCTTCGTACTGGCCCTCGCCCTGTGGCTGAACGTCGGCACCGGCATGCCATCGGAGCTGAAGACAGCTGAATGGTCCACTCTGGCCGTCTCGTTCACCTCGGCGGGGATGCTGTTCATCACGCTCATCGTGGGCATCGTCATCCGCAAACTGGTGCGTTGAGCGCCCTCGGACGACCGGATGACAAAGTGACGTCCATGGAAGAGAGCACAGCACCCACCGTCACCTACGGCTTGCGCGGGCGGTCGTTCCTGGTGACCGGCGGAAGCCGCGGGCTCGGATACGCGGTCACCCGCCTTCTCGCCGCCGAGGGGGCGTCCGTCGCGATCTGCGGCCGGGACCCCGACAGTCTGGCCCGTGCCGCGTCGGCGCTGGAGGGAGAGTTCAACGCCCGGGTCGTGACCGGGTCCGTGGATGTCCTCGCGCTGGACGAACTGGAGGACTTCGCCGAGGAAGCCGGTCGCGCACTCGGCGGACTCGACGGCCTGGTCGCCAACATCGGCGGCAAACGCGGTGGTGGACTCCTCGAATCCACCCGCGAGGACTGGCAGGCGACCTGGGAACTGAACGGCGGGCACGCGGTACGGGCCATACGGTCGGCGCTCGGCTCTTTCAGACCGGGCAGTTCAGTGGTGCTCGTCTCCTCCATCTCCGGCTGGAAACCGCGCTTCCCCGCCCAGTACGGGGCGGCCAAGGCGTCAGAGATCTACCTCGCGGGCGCACTGTGCCAAGAACTGGCCCCCTACCGGGTCCGGGTCAACACCGTCAGCCCTGGTTCGATCCTCCTGCCGGGCAAGAGCTGGGACCGCCTGCGAAAGCGCGACCCGCAGACGTACGCCGCGTACGCGGAACGCAACCCCAACGGGCGGCTGCTGAACGCGGAGGAAGTCGCCCAGGTCATCGGCTTCCTCCTCTCCCCCGCCTCCGAGGCCCTGAACGGGGCCCACATCCCGGTCGACGGCGGCCAGCCACAGGCCGGCCTCGGCGCAACTCCCGCTCAGAGAGCCGATGATGCCTCGTGAGGTGGTAACGGTGACGGTGGTTACCTTCACGGACATCGACGCCTGCGTCCTCGAAGCGCCCGAGGTCGGCAAGCTGGGCAAGCTTCTGGTGCGCGCCCGTAGCGCCGCGTAGAGGTCCTGACCGCCACACGAAGGAGTGCGGCTTCGCCCTTACACCGTGCGGCCTTGCCGCCGAGCCGTAGCCTGCCGGAGGGGACCGGTACACAGCGTATAGGTACCGGTACGGGCAGGCAGCGCGCAGAACGGGGGCGGGCGATGGAGCTCACGGGTCCGGTGGACGACAACGACGACGTGGAAAACGCTGCGGACCTCTTCCGTGTGATCGGCCGCCAGGTGAGGTTGCTGCGGGAGCGGGCTGGTCTCACGCAGCGGGAGCTGGGTGAGCAAGTCGGGTACAGCGAGGAGCTGATCCGGTCGCTGGAGCGGGGGCGCAGGACGCCTCAGCCGGAGTTCCTGGACGCGGCGGACGAGAGGCTGGGCGCGGGCGGGCTGCTGCGGGCGGCGAAGGAGGACGTGGCGAGGGCGAAGACCCGGGCGCGGGTGAAGCATCCGACGTGGTTCACGGACTATGCGAAGGTGGAGGCGGACGCCAACGAGCTCTCCTATTACAGCAACCACAACATCCCCGGTCTGTTCCAGACCGAGGCCCACGCACGCGCGCTCTACGGGATGCGCAAGCCACTCCTCGATGACGAGTTGATCGAGCAGCGTGTGTCGGCGCGGATGGCTCGCCAGGTGGTGCTGACGAGTCGCCCAGTCCCGATGGTGAACTGCGTCATCGAAGAGGCCATTCTCCGGCGCCCCATCGGTGAATGGAGCGTTCACAAAGAACAGCTGGCGGAGGTTGCGCGGCTTGGCCGACTGCGCAACGTCGAACTCCAGGTCATGCCTCTGGACCGCCCCGAACACGCAGGCATGGGTGGTCCGTTCACGCTGCTGACACCCAAAGGGAAACCGCAGGTCGGCTACGTGGAAGTGCAGAACATCAGCCGTCTGATCACTGACCTGGAAGAGGTCCGTATCCTGGCAGCACGGTACGGATGCATCCGGTCTCAGGCACTCACGCCGCGTGAGTCCCTGGTGTTGATCGAAAGGTTGCTGAACGAGCAATGACACCCGAAGTGCGCACTCATGAAGCAGCCGACCTATCCTGGTTCAAGAGCTCGTACAGCTCGAACGAAGGCGGCGAGTGCGTCGAAGTCGCTGCCAGTGAGCAGGCGGTGAGTGTCCGCGACTCCAATGACGTCACCCGGCCCCACCTGTCCGTCAGCCACCCCGGCTGGGCGCGGTTCGTTCGGTACGTGGCAGGAGCCTGACTCCCCCTCATGGCTAGCCGCACGTGGCCGGACGACACCCCGGCTTCCTTCCAGCTCCTTCCCGGCGCCGCCGACTCTCCGGTAATCCTGCACGTCCCGCACTCCTCGCGGGTCATTCCCGAGTCGGTGCGTGAAGGCATCGTCCTGGACGACCGTGCGCTCGAGCTGGAGCTGGACCACATCACCGACTCCCACACGGCCGAGATCGCCGCCGCCGCAGTGGGAGCCGCGACCGTCACCCCCTGGCGTTTCGTCAACCAGCTCTCCCGTCTGGTCATCGATCCCGAGCGCTTCCCCGACGAGCGCGAGGAGATGCTGGCCGTCGGCATGGGCGCGGTCTATACCCACACCACGCACCGCGAGCGGCTCCGCCCGCCGGCGCATCCCCGGCCGCTGATCGAGCGCTACTTCCATCCCTATGCCGAGGCGATGACCGCGGCGGTCGGCGAGCGGCTGGCGGCGACGGGGCGTGCCTTCGTCATCGACGTCCACTCGTATCCGACCGAGCCGCTGCCCTACGAGCTGCACGGCGACGGGCGGCGGCCGCCCATCTGCCTGGGTACGGACGACTTCCACACTTCGCCCGAGCTGATCGCCCTGGCCCAGACGGCATTCGCCGGGTTCGGCGGCACGGGGATCAACAGCCCATTCGCAGGCACCTACGTACCGCTGAAGTTCTACGGCAAGGACCCGCGCGTCAGTGCCCTGATGATCGAGATCCGCCGGGACACGTACATGTCGGAACCGGGCGGGGCGGCGGGCCCCGGCCTCACCGCCCTCGCCGCCGCGCTGGCGGGTCTGGTCGACGCGCTGTCGGTCTGAGTCAGGACCACGCCCGCCCCGCCGCCCACGCGGCGAGTTCGTCCTGGGCACCCTTCAACATGGCGGCCGAGGGCGCCGTCGCTCCGTTCGTCACCAGGGCATAGTGCACGCCGTCCGCGTTCTGCGCGGTGAGCAGCAGGCGGCGGCTGCCTGTCCCGCCCGGCTCCGGGGCGACGGCGATCGGTGTGCTTCTCGTGTACGCGGGAGGTCCGGCGACCGCGCCGAGGTCGGAGACCACCGTCGTGCGGGGGGTGTCGAAGGACGCAGGCAGGTGCAGTTCGGTGGGGGCGGCGGTGCCGTCCGAGCGCCACAGGAGGAGGCCGTACTGGCCCGAGCCGACGAGCTCGGCGACCCGCGGGAGCGACTTCGGTACGGGATTCCACGTCAGGGTCTTCGAGCCGTCGCGGGACCTGTCCTCATACGTGAAAGCCATCACCCGGCCCGCGGTGGCGCTGGGGTACAGACGGTCCAGCAGCCGGGCGTCCTGTCGGAGGAGCGCCGTGCCCGAGTCGTCGAGGCGGACGGCCGAGAGGTCCTCGTCGTTCCAGGCGTCGGCGGCGGTCAGGACCTTGTCGGGGTTGCCGTTCATCAGCTCGTGGTGGCGGCCGTTGTAGATGTCCCACTGCCATTGTGTGCCGGACAGCACCGGTCCCGAGTCCTGAAGGCGGGACCACCAAGCGGCACCTGGCAGGCGGGAGTCCAGGGCCTGGTACATCGCCTTGCCGACAGTCGGGGCCTTGTCGGAGACGCTCCCGGTCAGCGGATGGCCGAACTCGCTGACGACCGCCGCCGTGCCCGCGCCGGCCGCGCGGTCGCGGACGGCGCCGAAGTCTCCGGCGTACTGGCCGTCGGCGGCCTTGCCCCACATGAAGATGCCGGAGATGGCCTTGTGGTCGTAGAAGTGGGTGTTGAAGACATACCGCGGGCCGATGGTGCCGGCGTCGAGCAGCCCGCCCTCCTGCTTCTGAAAGGCGAGGTTGGAGTTCCAGAAGAGGTTCGGTTCGACGAAGGCGGGCTTGCTCTGCCAGCCGGCCGCGTCCATGCGGGCGCGGAACTTCTCGTAGAAGGGCCAGAGCAGCTCGCGCTCCCAGGCCCGGCTGGACTGCCCGGAGTCGTACGAGCCCGCGTGCGGTTCGTTGTACGGGTCGAAGCCCGCGACCGCCGCGAACTCAGCGGCGCTGAGGTGCTCGGCGAAGTACGCCATGGTGGTCTGGGCGGTCGCGAGGAAGGCGTCCTGGACGCCGCCCTTGTTGTGCCAGAAGTCGTACGTCGCCCGCTTCACGGCTTCGTTCTGCGTGATGTTCTGTCCCCAGAACAGGCAGATCCCGCACGACTCCCGCGGGTAGCCGCCGGCCTCGACTGCCCACTTGGGGGCACCGTCGCCGGTGTACCAGCTGCCTTTGTTGAAGAGGTGCCGGGAGTAGAGGTCCTGGTGGAAGTCGGGGTAGACGCGGATGCCTGTCTTGAGGAAAGCCCGCAACTGTGCGGTGGCGGCGGTGAGATAGGCCCGGTCCACCTGCCCCCGCACGGGTTCGGCGTGAGCCCATGACAGCAGGAAACGGACGGCGTTGCCGCCGCCGAGCGCACGAAGCGCGGTCGCGGACTTTTCGGCGTCGGCGACGGATGCGAAGGGCAGTCCGCCGTTCTCCTCCAGCTTGGTCTCGCCGGAGACGTTGTACCCGCGCAGGACCACCTCGCGGCCGAGTCCGTCTTTGAAGCGGCCGCCCTCGACCGTGAAGGCGGACGCGGCCTGCTCGTCGAACCAGAGGGAGTCCGGGGCGGGCGCCGCGGCGGACGGCACGCTCCCTGTGGTCAGGGACGCGGTCATGAGGATGACGAGACCGATCAGACGTGCGCGCATCTTCGCCATGCCCATCACAGTTCCTGACACACCGTCAGACTGTCAATGGTTGCACCACGGGCGACGCGGGACACGACAAGGGGAGCCCGAAGGAGCACCGAGGCAGCACCGACCCCGAGTGGTGCCAAAGGCCGAGGTATTCGCAGGTAACCGGGGTATCGACAGGTAACCGAGGTATCCGCAGGTAATCGACCATTCCCCTCGCATCCGGCGCATCTCCGTTATGCGGTTATCTTCGCTTCTCCGAGCCGCCGAGCCATTTCCCCCGCAATGCCACACCCTTAGCACCGCCTAACACCTTCTGCACACGCCCCGGAAACACTCCCTACACATAGACGCTGCGGTGCGTACGACACCTGACACGAGGTTGCTTCCTTCGGTGAATCTGCACACCGAATGCGCAGACGTCACATCGCCTCCCGCGGACCTCCCCCGCCCTGACCAGTACATCTACCCTTTGATGCGGAATGTCCAATTTTTAACCAAGTGGGAGTCAGCTCAAGGGAATTACAGTGGCTCACTGTGTGAAGAAGATGCCACCAAGCCATGGACACACCTGCACGTCAGGTAATTCAACGGCTGCCTTTCGACCGCATCAGCAGTTGTCCGATTGGCTGCGCAACGCGCCTGCGTGCTTTGATCCTTCGCACTGCGGGAGCCGAAAGACTCAGTCGCAGCACTCGAGATATCCATGCGAAGGGAACCCCCTCATGAACTCCACCCCCCAGGTTCAGACCCAGGAAATCTCCGACAGCGACCTGGACAACGTGTCCGGCGGCCTGGTGGGCCAGGCTGCCGGCGCCGCGCTCGGCACCGTCGACTCCGTCATCCCGGTCTCCGGCGTCGTCGGCGCCGCGTCCGGCACCGTCGGCTCCGTGGTCGGTACCGCCGAGGGCCTCACCGGCCTGGACACCTCCGGCGTCACGGGCCTGGTCGCCGGTCTCTGAGCCGGTCGTGTGCCGCTCAGCGGCGCATCCCCAAGCGGTGACTACGGCTCGTCGGCTCCCCCTCCTTGCCGACCGGCCGGACCGTATGCCCCGGATCCAAACCAGGGTCCGGGGCATACGGCCGCCGCCCGGCGGGCTCGCCAAGCGAGCCGCGCCGAATACCCGCCAGCACCATCGCAGTTGAGGGAAGAGTGTCGTGCAGTTCCGCCAACAGGCCCTTTCCAAGCTGCAATCGCCGGAAGAAATCGATCTGCCGGTGCGTTTCGCCCGCCCGCAGGGGTGGCTCGTCCTGGCCGTCACGGTCGTCGTCATGATCGCCGCATCCGCCTGGGCGGTCACCGGAACCTTGACCTCCACACTCGGCGCGCCCGGAATCCTCACCCACGCCCAGGGCAGTTATGTCCTGCAGAGCCCCGTCGCGGGCCAGGTCACGGATGTGCTCGCCGAAGAGGGCGCGAGGGTTTCCGCCAACGCTCCCCTGGTGAAGCTCCGTACCGCCGAGGGCAGCACCGTCGTCCGTACGATCGCCGCGGGCCGGCTGACCGCACTCGTCGCCACGATCGGCTCCGTGGTCACGACCGGAGCGGATGTGGCGGCCGTGGAGAGGATCGACAAGCCGGACGACCCCCTGATGGCCGTCCTGTATGTGCCCGCCGACAGCGGATCGACGGTGCCCGTGGGCGCTTCGGTCGATCTCACCGTCCAGTCGGTGCCCACCCAGCAGTACGGAGTACTGCGCGGCCGGGTGAAGGCCGTCGGCCGGACCGCCCAGACCCGCCAGCGGATCACCGGCTTCCTCGGCAGCAGTCAGCTGGGCGAGCAGTTCTCGAACAAGGGTCAGCCCGTGGCGGTCCTGGTACGCCTCGACCCGTCTTCGCGCACCGAGTCCGGCTATACCTGGTCGTCCGCGGACGGTCCGCCGTACGCCGTCGACTCCATGACCCTGACCACCGGCTCCATCAGGCTGTCCGAGCAGCACCCGATCGATTGGCTGCTGCCGTGACCGCGCAGAAGCAGAAGCAACAGCTGCCCCCGCCGGCGGGCGGCCGCGGACGCCATCGCCCGGAGGGAACGCCGGCCTCCCGGCGCGGCTCGCGCCGCGCCGGCCCCCCGCCCAAAGCCAAGAAGGCCAAGAAGCAGCAGGCCGTTCGCACCCCCACCGTCCTCCAGATGGAGGCGCTGGAGTGCGGCGCCGCCTCACTGGCCATGGTGCTCGCGCATTACGGGCGGCATGTGCCGCTCGAGGAGCTGCGTATCGCGTGCGGTGTCTCCCGCGACGGCTCGCGCGCCAGCAACCTGCTCAAAGCGGCGCGCAGTTACGGTCTCCAGGCCAAGGGCATGCAGATGGAGTCGGCGGCGCTGGCGGAGATGCGGGCGCCGGCGATCCTGTTCTGGGAGTTCAACCACTATGTCGTCTACGACGGCATGGAACGCCGGTTCGGCCGCCGGGGCGTGCACATCAACGACCCCGACAAGGGCCGCCGCTTTGTGGCGACGGAAGACTTCGACACCAGCTTCACCGGCGTCGCGCTGATCTTCGAACCCTCCGACAGCTTCCGCCGGGGCGGCCGTAAGCCGGGGATCATGGGCGCCGTGCCCGCGCGGCTGCGCGGTACGACGGGCACTCTGCTGGCGGCTCTGCTCGCCAGCCTGCTGCTCGTCGCGGTCGGCGCCGCGGTGCCGGCGCTGAGCCGTACGTACATCGACATGTTCCTGATCGGCAATCAGACCTCCTTGCTGGGACCCCTGTTCGCGTCGATGGCCGTGATGGTGGCGCTCACCGCCGTGCTCACCGGCCTGCAACAGGCGAACCTGCTGCGCGGCCGCATCATCTCGTCCACGCTCAGCAGCGCCCGTTTCCTGCGGCATCTGCTGAGACTGCCGGTCACGTTCTTCGCCCAGCGCAGTCCGGCCGATCTGGTGCAGCGCCTGCAGTCCAACGACGCGGTCGCCGAGACTCTGGCGCGGGACCTCGCCGCCGCGGGCGTGGACGGCGTCGTCGTCATCCTCTACGCCGTCCTGCTGTGGACGTACGATCCTCAACTCACCGTCATCGGCGTGCTGATCGCGCTGCTCAATGTGGTCGCAATGCGCATCGTGATCAGGCTGCGGGCCACCAACACCCAGAAGCTGCGCGCGGACAGCGCCCGGCTCACCAACACCTCGTACACCGGTCTTCAGCTGATCGAGACCATGAAGGCCACCGGCGGTGAGAACGGGTACTTCCGGCGCTGGGCGGGGCAGCACGCGACCACGCTGGAGGTACAGCAGCGGCTCGGTGTGCCGAGCGCCGCCCTCGCAGTCGTCGCGCCCACCCTCGCGATGCTCAACAGCGCGCTGATCCTCTGGATCGGAGGACTGCGGGCGGTGGAGGGCCATATCTCGATCGGTCTGCTCGTCGCCTTCCAGGCGCTGGTGACGCGCTTCACCGCGCCGATCACCCGGCTGAACGGAGTGGCGGGCAGGATCCAGGACTTCGCCGCCGATGTGGCCCGGCTCAAGGATGTCGAGAATTTTCCCGTCGACGCGCTGTACTCACGCCGGGAGCAGGACGCGAGCACCCGCAGGCTCAAGGGCCATGTGACGCTGGAGAACATCACCTTCGGCTACAGCCCGCTGGACAAGCCGCTGCTCAGCGAGTTCTCGCTGACGGTGGGACCTGGGCAGCAGGTGGCGCTCGTCGGCGGGTCGGGCAGCGGCAAGTCCACCGTCTCCCGGCTGATCTCCGGCCTCTACAGCCCGTGGGAGGGGACGATCCGTATCGACGGGCAGCGCCTGGAGGACATTCCCCGCAGCGCGCTGGCCGCCTCGGTCTCCTTCGTCGACCAGGACGTCTTCCTCTTCGAAGGCACCGTCCGGGACAACGTGGCGCTGTGGGACCCGTCGATACCGGACGAGGCCGTCGTCACCGCGCTCAAGGACGCAGCGCTCTACGACGACGTGATCGCCCGGCGGCCCGACGGCATCCACAGCCGGGTCGAGCAGGACGGCCGCAACTTCTCCGGCGGTCAGCGCCAGCGGCTGGAGATCGCCCGGGCGCTGGTCCGGCGGCCGAGCATCCTCGTGCTCGACGAGGTCACCAGCGCCCTGGACGCACAGACCGAGCAGGTCATCATCGATAATCTGCGGCGGCGCGGCTGCGCTTGCGTCGTGATCGCCCACCGGCTGAGCACGGTGCGCGACAGCGACGAGATCGTGGTACTCGACCATGGTTCGGTCGTCGAACGCGGCAGGCACGAGCAGCTGGTCGCCGCCGGGGGTCCGTACGCCGACCTGGTCAAGGAGCACTGACGTGGCATCCGTTCACCCGTCCGCGGTCGCGGGACCGGGCGAGACCGACGCGGTGACCCACGCGCTGGGCGGCCTCGGCGCGCCCGTCGACTGCACCGGCCTGCGCAGCCTGGCGCTGGAGGGGCCGCAGGTGCTGTGGCTCGTCGTCGGCGGGGCGCTGGATCTCTTCGCGGTCGACGCGGCCCAGCAGGGGCACTGGCACTTCCTCGGCCGTCTCGAAGCGGGCACACTGCTGCTCGGCCCGGTGGACGGCCCGCGGCACACCCTGCTCGGCAGGCCTTCGCAGGACTGTCTGCTGCGCCGGATCCCGCTGCGGGAGCTGTACCGGCCGGAGTACGAGACGTACGAGACTGAGTACGGGATGTACGACACCGCCTCCGGCACGTACAACACCGCGTCCGGGACGTACGACACTGCGTCCGGGACGTACGACACTGCGTCCGGCACATACAACACCGGCTACGAAACATCCGACACCGGCTACGAGGCGCCCAGTCCCCTGGAGTACGCCTTCGCTCTCGGCACCGGGCGGGGCCTCGGCGTCCTGTTCCAGGCTCCGCTCGACGGCCGGCCCGCGACCGACGGGGCCGTGGCCGACGACGACATCCTGTGGATGCCGGTCTCCCCCGGCAGCGTCCAGTACGGCGCCGCGTACAGCGCGGAGGCGGCCGGGGACCTGCTGGTCGACGCTGCGTTGTGGCAGCAAATGGTCAACCAGCAGTACCGGCTGCTGTCCGCGGTGGACCGCTGGATCGAAGAGCTGGAGCGCGCGCACGAGGACCGAACGGCCGCCGGTATCAAGGCGGGCGAGACTGTCCGCGCCCGGGCCGACCAGGCGCTGCTGGCCTCCATCGGCAGGCCGGAACGGGCCGGCCGGGCATCCACCGGCGCTGACGTGGCGACCGACGACGCCACGTTCGCCGTCTGCCGACGGGTCGCGGAGGCCGCCGGGATCACGCTCTCCGAGCCGTCGAAGAGCGGTGCGGTGGGCGACCGCGTCAGTCCCGTCGAGCGGATAGCGGTCGGCTCGCGGATCCGTACCCGCGCGGTCAGACTCGACGGTCGCTGGTGGCGTACGAACACCGGCCCCCTGGTGGGCCATTGGGCCAAGTCGGGTGCCCCGGTCGCGCTGCTGTGGCGTCGCGGCCGGTACGAAGCGGTGAACCCGGCCTCCGGACTGCGGATACGCATCGGCAGCAACAGCGCGGAGGAACTCGAACCGCGCGCCGTGATGTTCTACCGCCCGCTGCCGGAACGGCCCATGACCGCCTGGCAGCTGATGCGCTTCAGCCTGCGCGACACCCGCATGGACCTGCGCAATCTGGCGTTCGCCGGGCTGGTGACTGTGGGCCTCGGCGCGCTGGTGCCGATCGCGACCGGACAGGTGCTCGGCGTGTATGTGCCGACGGCCGAGAAGAACCTCATCGTCCAGGTCTCACTCGCGGTAATGATCGCCGGGGTCGTCTCCGCAGCTTTCATGCTGCTGCAGAACCTCACCATTCTGCGGATGGAAGGACGTATCGAGAGCGCGCTGCAACCGGCCGTGTGGGACCGGCTGCTGCGGCTGCCGACCAGGTTCTTCACCGAGCGCTCGACCGGAGAGCTGGCGAGTGCGGCGATGGGCATCAGCGCCATTCGCCGGGTGTTGTCGGGCATCGGCCCGGTGGCCGTGCAGGCGAGCACGGTCGGCGCGATGAACCTCGTACTGCTGCTCTGCTACAGCGTTCCGCTGGCGCTCGCCGCGATCGCCATGCTGATCCTCATCGGAGCCGTGTTCCTCGGGATGGGCCTGTGGCAGCTGCGGTGGCAGCGGCAGCTCGTCGAGCTCGGCAACAAGCTCAACAACCAGGCGTTCCAGACCCTGCGCGGGCTGCCCAAGCTGCGCGTCGCCGCGGCGGAGAGCTTCGCGTACGCCGCTTGGGCGCGGGAGTTCGCCCGCTCCCGTGAACTGCAGCAGCGCGCCGGCCGGATCAGGAACCTGACCACGGTCCTCGACGCGGTCTATCTGCCGCTCTGTTCGCTCACCATGTTCATGCTGCTGGCCGGCCCTGCCCGTGGCAGCATGTCGGCCGGTGAGTTCCTGACCTTCAACACCTCCGTGACCATGCTGCTGACCTCCGTCACGCAGGTCTCCGGGGCGCTGGTCTCGGCCGCCGCCGTCCTGCCCATGTTCGAACAGATCAAGCCGGTACTCGACGAGGCCCCTGAGGTCCGCGGCGCCAGCGCCCAGCCCGGCACCCTGACCGGTGCGATTGAGGCCAGGAAGCTCTCCTTCCGCTACTCCGACGACGGTCCCCTGGTCCTCGACGACGTGTCTCTCCAGGTGCGTCCGGGCGAGTTCGTGGCGATCGTCGGCCCCAGCGGATGCGGCAAGTCGACGCTTCTCCGCCTCCTCATCGGCTTCGACAAGCCGGCCTCGGGCAGCGTTCTGTACGACGGCCAGGACCTGGCGGCCCTGGACCAGGCCGCCGTCCGCCGCCAGTGCGGTGTCGTCCTGCAGAACGCACAGCCGCTGACCGGCTCGATCCTGGACTGCATCTGCGGCGCCGAATCCTTCTCCCAGGAAGAGGCGTGGGAGGCCGCCGAGATGGCGGGCCTGGCCGAGGACATCAAGCGCATGCCGATGGGCCTGCACACCATGATCTCGGCCGGTGGCGCGATCTCGGGCGGCCAGCGCCAGCGCCTGATGATCGCCCAGGCCCTGATCCGCCGCCCGCGCATCCTGTTCTTCGACGAGGCGACCAGCGCGCTGGACAACGAGACCCAGCGCATCGTGATCGAGTCCACCCGCCAACTGAGCGCCAGCCGCGTGGTGATCGCCCACCGGCTGTCGACGGTGATGGACGCCGACCGCGTGATCGTGATGTCGGACGGCCGCGTCGTGGAGCAGGGCCGCCCGGCTGACCTGCTGACCAACGCGGGCGGCGCGCTTCACGAACTGGTGCGACGGCAGATGACCTGAGCCGGCGGACCCGTGGAACCGGTCGTCACTGACCGGTCACGCCGTCCAGGTGCGGCAGGTAATGATCGAGGCGTTCCCGCTTGGTCAACAGATACGACATGTTCTCCTCGCGCGGCGGTATCAGCAGCGGAACCTGCTCGGTGATTTTGATGCCGTGCCGCAGCAGTGCTTCGCGCTTGAGCGGGTTGTTCGACAACAGCCGCACGGACTGCACACCGAGGTCGTGCAGGATCTCCGCCGCCACCCGGTAGTCGCGGGCGTCGGCCGGGAACCCGAGGGCGAGATTCGCTTCGACCGTGTCCAGCCCCTCCGCCTGGAGCTTCATGGCCCGCAGCTTGGCCAACAGGCCTATCCCTCGCCCCTCGTGCCCCCGGAGGTAGACGAGAATGCCGCGCCCTTCCGTCACGATGGCGTGCAGTGCGGCGGACAGCTGATCGCCGCATTCACAGTGCTTGGACCCGAAGACATCTCCGGTCAGACACTCCGAATGCACGCGGGTAAGTGCTCCCTCTTTCTCGGCATCGCCGTATACCAGCACCATTTGTTCGTCCCCGCTTTCGCGGTCCAGGTAGCCGACAGCGAGGAAATCGCCGTGCGTGGTGGACAGCCGGACATCCACCACTCGTTCGACACCTGAAGGACGAACACTGTCGCCGAACACGCCATCACTTTCTGTCATGACCCCGATCCTATCTGGCAATCTCTGGGCGGCGTAGGTCAAAATGACGAAGAAGCATCAACTGACTGCCCGTTTCATCACGTTCGACCATGGACGCGCGGAGCGAACAACGAAAGGCCCTAAAACAATGAGTGGTTCACAAACGCCACAGGCATCGGGCCTGTTGCCATGGGACTCCACGGAGGACGTGCGGTCCCGGCAGGCCGATGTCGCCGTCCTTCCCATAGGCAGCTTCGAGCAGCACGGTGCGTTCCTTCCCCTGGTGACCGACACGGTCGTCGCCTGCACCATCGCCCGGGAGATCGCCGCAGCCCACCCGGTTCACCACCTTCCTCCTCTCACGATCTCCTGTTCGCACGAGCATGCGGCCTGGCCGGGAACCGTCAGCATTTCCGCCGCGACCCTCCACGCCGTCGTACGGGACATCGCCGACTCGCTCCGCCGGTCCGGTGTCGGTTCCCTGATTCTGGTCAACGGACACGGCGGAAATTACGTGCTGCGTAACGTAGTTCAGGAATCCGTCGGCAGCGGGATACGTATGGCGCTTTTCCCCGGCTCGGCAGACTGGGATGCGGCACGGTCCAGGGCCGGTGTCCAGACCCCGTCACACAGCGATATGCACGCGGGTGAAGTGGAGACGTCCATCCTGCTGCACGCCCATCCCGAACTGGTCCGCCCCGGTTATGAGACCTCCGATTTCCTGGTCGACGACCGTAAGCATCTGCTCACTCTGGGTATGACGGCATACACCGAGTCCGGTGTCATCGGCCGTCCGTCAATGGCGTCCGCCGATAAGGGAAAAGAACTTCTGGCGGCACTGGTCGAATCCTTCGGTGAGTACGTCTCACTGCTCACCCGGCAGGCGACGCGATGACCGGCCGCAGCCGCGTACTCGACGCGGCAGAAGGCTGGGAGCGGCTGCGGGGCATCCGGTCGGAGGCGGACGCCGAGGCCGCCGGCCTTGTCCCGGGCGCGGACGGCGGCCGGCGCTGGAAGCAGGACGCCTCGCCCGAGGCGGAGATGCTCGCCAACCGCTATCTGCCACTGTGCCTGGCCGGTCCGCACGTTACGTTCGCACAGCTCGGACAGAGCCTGGACGGTTTCATAGCGACGCGTACCGGCGACGCCGACTACGTCACGGGCGAGGAGGACCGCCTTCATCTGCACCGCCTGCGTGCGCTCGCCGACGCGGTGGTCGTCGGGGCGGGCACAGCGGTCGCGGACGACCCGCAACTGACGGTGCGTGCCTGCCCCGGGGCCAACCCGGTGCGCGTCGTGCTCGATCCGCACATCCGCGTACCGCCGGGGCACCGGGTGTTCACCGACGGATCAGCGCCGACGCTGTGGGTGGTGGGCGAGGGCAGTGACCGCGGCAAGTCCGCCCCGGACGGCGTCGATGTACTGACACTGCCGGACAGCGATGCGTTCGCCCCGGGCCGCCTGGTGCAGGCGCTCGCGCGGCGCGGTCTGGGCCGGGTACTGATCGAGGGCGGCGGCGTCACCGTGTCACGCTTCCTGCACGAGCAGGCGCTGCACCGGCTCTACGTCACGGTGGCGCCGGTCCTGCTCGGCGACGGTGTCCCAGGGCTCCGCTTCGCCGGTACGCCGGTGATGCGGGACGCGCTCCGCCCGCCGGTGCGACGCGCCGCCCTCGGCGAGGACACGCTCTTCGAGCTGGAGTTGGGGACGCCGAAGACGGGCGAGCCACTGGCCGGCGAGCACCCCGACACCGGGCAGGCTCGCGGCGAAGGTGAGCACTCCGTAGATGACGGCGACGGTCAGACCCTGGGCCGCGCCCAGGCCGGCGGCTCCGAAGGCCCACGCGGTGACGCCTTCCCTGGGCCCCCAGCCACCGACGTTCAGCGGCAGCGCCATGGCGAGCAGCGCCAGCACCATCAGGGGCGCGAGTTCGGCGAACGGCGCCGTTGACCCGGCGGCCCGGGCGGCGAGAAGGAACGTGCCGAGGTGCCCGGCCAGCACCACGACGGACGAGATGACCACTCCCGGCCAGCTTCTGCGGGCGAGCAGTCCGAGCCGCGCTTCGGCCAGCGCGGCGCGGACCGCGCGGCGCCATCGCGATGTGCCTGGCTTCCCGCGGAGCCGGACGGCGACCGCGATCGTCAGGGCGACCACCACGGCGAGAGCCAGAGCGGTCCCCGGCGACGCGGCCAGGTCGCGGGGCCCCGCCAGGGCCGGGGACGGCTGGGCGAGCAGGACCGTCACGCCGACCGCGATCAGGACCACCTGGCCCGCGGTGCGTTCGAGGACGACCGCGCGCACACCACGGCCGACGTCATGCGTGTCCTGCCCGTGCCGCACGGCGCGGTGTACATCGCCGAGTACGCCGCCGGGCAGCGCCGCGTTCAGGAACAGCGCCCGGTAGTAGTCGGCGACGGCACGGCCCAGCGGCAGCCGGATGCTCAGGCCGCGGGCCACCACGCACCAACGCCAGGCGCTGAACACAGTGGTGAGCAGGCCGAGGCCGAGGGCGGCCAGCAGGGTGGGGCCGTCAATCCTGCGCAGCCCGTCCAGGAAGGCGCCGGTGCCCAGCCGCCACACCAGCACCAGGAGGATGCCCGCTCCGGCGAGCGTGCCGAGACGGGCCCGTACTGTCTGCGCGCTCATGAGGTCCCGCCCGCCGGCCCGGGCAGTGCCAGCAGATCGCTGTGGTGCACCACCACCTGCAACTGGCCCGCCTCACACGCGGCCAGGCGGCGCCGCAGATACGCCTCGGCGCGCGAGGCGAGGCCGGGGCGCTGCTCGCAGGCCGCGCCGACCCAGCCCCGTAGCCACTCCGCCGTCAGCGCCGACTCATCGGCGCCGAGCCGCCACGGGCTGGGGTGCGCCCGTACCGTCGCCCCTTGCCGTGCGAAGGCCTCGGAGGCCGCCGTTACGGCGTCGGGCCCGAGCAGGCCGTTACGGCGCTGGTGGGCGTTGAAAGCGGCGGCGAGCTCGGCATCCAGCGGTTCGGCCGGTGTCAGCTTGACCCGCCCGACCACGGAGAGCGCCAGCAGTGCCGGGCATTCGGCCCTCGCGCAGGCTTTGGCGAGCCCGTCCATCTCGTCGCGGGTGAGCACGTCCAGCAGAGCGGACGCCGTCAACAGCGAGGTGCCGGCCAGGTCTTCAGCGGTCAGGCGGCCGATTTCACCGGGTTCGGCGGCGACCGTCACGCTGCTGCCGTCAGCCGCCGTACGGGGCATCCGCACGGCGGCCAGTTCGAGCAGAGCGGGGTCACGGTCGTTGAGGATCCAGTGCTGGGGGCCGTTCAGCCGGGGCGCCAGCCAGCGTCCCATGGAGCCGGTGCCGCAGCCGAGATCGCGAATCACCAGCCCCGCATCCTCTCGCTTCAGACGCCTGAGCAGCGGTTCGAGGAGTCCGGATGCGCGGGCGGCGGCGTCGGCGCCTTCCCGCAGCTCCAGCCACTCGGGGGCATAACGAGGCACGTCGGTCGTACTCACGCGGCCCTCCGGGGTTCGAGTATGAGCTGTTCCAGGGCACCGGCCAGCTTCCGCGATGTCGTCTCCCACCCGTCCAGCGCTGTGCGCCGGTCGCCTGCTGCCGCCTTCAGCCGACGGCGCAGGCCGGGGTCGCCGAACCAGCGGCGCAGCGCCGCGGGGAGTGCCGCCGGGTCTTCCGACGGTACGAGGATGCCCGGCACGCTGCCGTCGGGCGCGCGCCCGACCGCCTCCGGGAGACCGCCGACAGCCGTCGCCAGCACGGGGATGCCGCGTGCGAGCGCCTCGGTCGCGGCCATGCCGTACGTCTCGGCGTACGAGGTGAGCACCATGAAGTCGGCGGCGGCGTAGCTCGCGTCGAGCTCCGCACCGGCCTGGGGTCCCACGAGGCTCACTCGGTCGCCGAGGCCGTACTCCTCGATCAGCTCCCTCAGGCCGGCGACATAGCCGGGGTCCTGATCGAGGCCGCCGGCGCACACGCAGTCCCAGGGCAGGTCCGCGACGGCCGCGAGTGCCTTCACCAGCCGGTACTGTCCCTTGCGCGGAGTCACCGACGCAACGCACAGGAGCCGCGAGACACCGTCGGTGCCGGGCGCCGGGGGCTCGATGTCGACGCCGGGGGCGGCGACATGGACCCGGCCTGAGGCGAGGCCGTGGTGGGCCACGAGCCTGCGGGCCGCCCACTCGCTGGTCGCCACGACCGCCGGAACGGCGCGCAGAGTTTCGCGTTCCAAGGCGTCCAGGGCCGCCGCCCGGGCGGGGGCGAGTCCTGTCTCGTCGCCCAGCGGCAGATGCACCAGCACCGCCAGGCGTAGCCGTTCGGCCTCGGGGACGACGATGTCGGGAACGGCGCAGGCGACGAGTCCGTCGAGGAGGACGACGGTGCCGTCCGCCGACTCCGCCAGGACTCGCGCCAGTTCGGCGCGGGCGGCCGCTGCGGGCTCGGGCCAGCTGCCCGCGACGGCGTGCTCGTGGACCTGCCAGCCGATTCCGGGCAATTCCTGGCAAACACGGCGGTCGTAGACATTGCCGCCACTCGGCGCGGCCGGATCGTCGACGCCCCCGGGCATGACGATATGCACCGAGCGCGAGTGCGGGGCGGCCGCATGAACATCGGCGCGGTTCACAGGGTGCGCTCGTAACTCGCCCAGGCGATATGTGATTCGTGCAGGGTGACCGTGATGCCGGCCAGGCCGCGGGCGCCCTCGCCCAGAGCCCCTGCGTGCACCCGGTCGGCGAGACGGTCGGCGATGACCTTCGCCAGGAATTCCGTACTGGTATTGGTGCCCGCGAAGTCGGATTCGTCGTCGAGATTGCGGTAGTTCAACTCGCCGACCAAGGCGCCGAGTTCCCGGGTGGCCAGTCCGATGTCGACAACGATGTTGTCGGCGTCCAACTCGGCGCGGCGGAAGGTGGCGTCCACAAGGAACGTCGCTCCGTGCAGGCGCTGCGCGGGGCCGAAGACCTCTCCACGGAAGCTGTGAGCGATCATGAGGTGGTCGCGGACGGTGATGCTGAACAACGGATGACCCTCCAGGTGTGGCGGCACATCGGACCCTGTACTGGGACCCTGTAGTACGGCTGGCTTGTTCTCGTTGTTCAGGCCGGGTCAGCAGCGGTTTCGTAGAGAACACGGTGGCACAGCCCCGGGAGCTCCCCGGAGGTGAGCCTCGGCAGCACCTCCGGCAGTTCGTCGAAGGCGCACTCGCCGGTGATCAGCGCGTCGAAGGCGGGGTCGGCGAGCAGGTCGAGCGCGAGCGCGAGGCGGTCGGCGAAGGTCCGGCTGGAGCGCCGTGAGGGGGACACCATCCCCACCTGGCTGCTGCGCAGTACCAGGCGGCGGGAGTGGAAGGCCTCCCCCAGCGGCAGGCTGATCCGGCGATCGCCGTACCAGCTCAGCTCGACAACCGTCCCTTCCGGGGCAAGGAGTTCCAGTGAGCGCGCGAGCCCGTCCTCGGTGGCGCTGGCATGGACGACGAGATCGCAGTCGCCCGCGGCGTCCTCGGGGAGCGCGAAGTCGACGCCGAGCGCGCGGGCGATCCCGGCACGCATGGGATCCGCGTCGACGAGTTGCACGCGGACGGCGGGGTACCGGGCGAGGACGGCGGCGACGCAGGCGCCGACCATGCCGGCCCCGACCACCGCGATCCGGTCGCCGATCAGGGGCGCGGCGTCCCACACGGCGTTCACCGCGGTCTCCACCGTCCCGGCCAGCACGGCCCGGGCGGCGGGGACGGTGTCCGGCACGGGCGTCACGGCGCTCGCGGGGACGACGTAGCGGGTCTGGTGCGGGTAGAGGCAGAAGACCGTACGGCCGAGGAGGTGCTGTGGTCCTTCTTCGACCAGGCCGACGTTGAGATAGCCGTACTTGACCGGCCCGGGGAACTCGCCGTCCTGGAACGGCGCCCGCATCGCGGTGTGCTGGCTCTCCGGCACGCCACCGCGGAAGACGAGGGTCTCCGTTCCGCGGCTCACGCCGGAACAGAGGGTGCGCACCAGAACCTCGTCGGCGGCGGGCGTGGGCAAGGAGACGTTCCGTATCTCGCCGTGGCCGGGAGAGCGGAGCCAGAAGGCACGGGCGGCGCGCTTCATCTGCGTACTCCTGAACAATCGGCGCGCTTCATGTGCGTGCTCCTGAACATTCGGGCGACGTTTGACGTACTGATCTTTAACAAGCCGCGGCCACGGTACGCGGCACCATTGACTCTGTCACGCAGCCGGAGGGCGGCAAGGGTGGCCCTGAACAACACGTACGACAGGCGGCTGCTGCGCCAGGAGACAGCCGCTGGAGCGGGTGCGCAGCTACTTCTGCTGACCCTTCTCGGCACGGCGATCGGCCTGGGGCCCGCGGGGTGGCTGACAGGCCTGGCGTTCGCGCTCGTGACCTGGGCCGTGCTCACGCGCGCCGTGCACCGCTCGTGGCTCAGCTCCTTCGGGGCCGCCAACCGCGTCACCCTCGCGCGGGCGACACTCGTCGGGGGCGTGACCGCCCTGGTCGCGGACTCTTTCGAGAGTCCGCCGCCGGTCACGCTCCTGGTCGCGCTCACGACGGTGGCGCTGATCCTCGACGCGGTCGACGGCCAGGTCGCCCGCCGCACCGGGACTGCTTCCCCCCTGGGCGCGCGCTTCGACATGGAAGTCGATGCCTTCTTGATTCTGGTACTCAGCATTTATGTCGCCACGTCGATGGGCCCCTGGGTCCTGCTGATCGGCACGATGCGCTACGCCTTCGTCGCGGCGGCCCGGGTTCTGCCGTGGCTGAACGGCGCCCTGCCTCCGAGCACGGGCCGCAAGACGGTGGCGGCGCTGCAGGGGATCGTGCTTCTGGTGGTAGGCGCCGGAGTCGTCCCGCGCCTGCCGGCGTACGCGGCGGTCTTCTCGGCGCTGGCCCTGCTCATCTGGTCCTTCGGACGTGACATCAGGTGGCTGTGGGGCGTCAGGGACCGGCTTACCCACGGAAACTAGGCAACACTGCCTCCAACAGGTACCTTTCGCTCCCTGAGTTGCACAGTGCGGCGCGCCCCAACACGGGGAGGGGAGAGGCCCAATGCAAGGAAGCGGTCCTCCATTCTGTGCCGAACGGCCGCGCTCGGGGGGTCTGGCCGACTCTGTGTACGAGACTGCCGATCGCGATCCCTCCCTGGTGCAGCTCACCCGCCGGACGGGGACAGGGCCGGATGACTGGGAGCCGATCGGCGCGGAGCAGTTCCGCGACGAAGTCACGGCCGTGGCCAGGGGGTTCCTGGCCGGCGGCATCCGGTTCGGTGACCGGGTCGCGCTGATGTCCCGTACTCGCTACGAGTGGACGGTTCTGGCGTACGCCTTGTGGTCCGTCGGCGCCGAGATCGTTCCGGTCTACCCCACGTCGTCCATCGAGCAGGTGCGCTGGATCCTGAACGACGCCCAGGTCCGGGCCATCGTGGTCGAGAACGAGAACCATGCGATGACCGTGGCGGCGGCCTCCGACGCGGTGACCCGGCTGTCAGCGATCTGGCAAATGGACCTTGGCTGTGTGGCGGCCCTGATCGACCAGGGCCTCGGCGTGGACGATGACCTGATCCACCGTCACCGTGCCGCTGTTCTGCCGGACCAGATCGCCGCGATCTGCTACACCTCCGGCACCACCGGAACGCCCAAGGGCTGCCTCGTCACCCACGCCAATCTGGCCGCCGAATGCGACATCCTGATCGAAGGCTGGGGCGGGATCCTCGCCGAGCCGGGTGTGCAGCCGTCGATCCTCAACTTCCTGCCCGTCGCGCACATTTACGGGCTGATGGTCGTGGTCGCCTGTCTGCGGGGCGGCATCCGCCTCGGCCACCAGCCCGAGCTGACGCCCGAGACGCTGCTCCCCGCTCTGGCGTCCTTCCAGCCCACCTTTCTTTTCGCCGTGCCGTACATCTTCGAGAGGATCTTCCACCGGGCCCGCCGCGTGGCCGAGGACGCAGGACACCTCAGCCTCTTCGACAAGGCCGCGGCCGTCGCGGTGCGCTACGCCGAGGCCGTGGAGCGACGCTCCATCGGCTCGGGCCATGGCCCGAGCCCGTCCCTGAAGGTCCTGCACGCTGTGTACGACCGCCTGGTGTACAGCCAGTTGCGCGCCGTACTGGGCGGCCAGGTGCGCAACGCGGTGTCCGGCGGCTCGACGCTGCGAAGGGAGCTGGGACTGTTCTTCGCGGGGACGGGCGTCACCGTCTACGACGGGTACGGCCTCACCGAGACCGCGGGTGCGATCACGGCCCAGCCGCCGGGATTTGTCAGATTCGGCACGGTGGGCCGGCCGATTCCCGGCTGCGCGCTGCACATCGCGGATGACGGCGAGGTGTGGGTCCGCGGCGACACGGTCTTCGCCGGCTACCTCAACAACCCCAAGGCCACCGAGGCGGTGCTGCGCGACGGGTGGTTCGCCACCGGCGACACGGGCCATCTCGACGACGAGGGCTATCTCGTCATCACGGGGCGCAAGAAGGACGTCATCATCACCAGCGGCGGCAAGAGCGTGGCTCCGCTGCCCCTGGAAGAGCAGTTGCGCCACCATCCGCTGATCTCGCAGTGCCTGGTCGTGGGCGACGACCAGCCGTACATCGCGGCGCTCATCACGGTGGACCCGGAGGCGCTGGCGCACTGGCAGAGCCTCAAGGGGAAGCAGCCTGCGGACGTGTCGGCGATGACCGACGACGAGGATCTGCGGGCGCAGATCCAGCGGGCGGTCTCCCGGGCCAACACCCAGGTCTCGAGGGCCGAGTCCATCCGCGCGTTCCGCATCCTGCCAAGCGAGTTCAGCGTGACGGAGGGGCTGATGACGCCGACACTGAAACTGCGGCGCCGGGCGATCACGGGAGCGTACGCGGCGGACATCGATGCGCTGTACGCACTGAGGAGGCCCTACGCGCCGGGGACATGGCCCAGCACCTGAACTGTTTCGATCTGTTCTGGTCGCATGCCCTCACGGGAGACGACGCAACGGCCTCTCTGGAAGAGTCTGCGTTCAGGTCTACGCCTCAGCGTAACTAGAAATCTTCAGGCGTTGGGGCCATGAATCACTCGCCCGCAATGTGTCTCGTTTTTTGGCGGAAAGAGAAATCAAATCCCGCGTCCGGCGGCGCATCACGAGCATGCCCGCAGGTCTGCTCGGATTTCACAAGATACCGCGAAAGCCGGGGAGTTCACCCGCCCCCGCCTGCTGACGCCGCACCAAGGCCCCGTAAGCCACTGCACTTGTCAGCATCCAGCACACAAGTATTCGGCAAGCAAGCGGTGGGTCCGGACTGACCGAAATGCGACGCGGCACGGTAAGTGAATAGCGGAGGGACTCATTTCGGACTATCACGCGGGCACTTGCCAGACCTACGGTCGCTATTGCTCCGCACATTGACTGGCGAACTGCAGCAATGTGGTCCGAATCGACCATTGGGGGTACCACTCGTGCGCAGTCTCAGACAGGCACTACTACCGCTGGCCACTGCCGCAATGCTGGCATTGGTCGGGGCGGGTCCCGCCACGGCGGGACCCGCGCCCAGCGGGCCCGGATCCGCCGCCCCCGCCGGGGCCGTCCCGGCCGGGGCCACCACCGCCGGCGCCACTCCGCGGCTCGCCAACGGCACGCCGGTCGACTCGGCGTCCGCCGCCGCCGCGCTGGCCCGCTACTGGACACCGGAGCGGATGAAGAAGGCCATCCCGCTCGACCGGACAGCCGGGTCGCAGCGCGCCGCCCAGAGCAAGGCCGGACCCACCGGGAAGCCGGGATCAACCCCGCCCGCCCAGGGGCGGGTGGACACGGTCAGGCCGCTGGTCACCGAATCCGCCGCGGTGGGCAAGGTGTTCTTCACCAACCCCAGCAACGGACTCAATTACACCTGCTCGGCCAGTGCCATCAACAGTCCCTCCAAGCAGATGCTGATCACCGCCGGGCACTGCGTACACGGGGGCAGCGGCGGCACCTGGATGACAAACTGGACCTATGCGCCGCGCTTCCGCACCGGCGTCCGCCCCTTCGGCACCTACGCGGCCAAGCAGTTCCGCACCTTCAACGCCTGGATCAACAACAGTGACCTCGGCCGGGACGTGGCGATGGTGACCACCTGGCCGCTCAACGGCAACAAGATCGTCAACGTCACCGGCGGTCACGGACTGAGCTGGAACTTCTCGCGCACCCAGGCCATGACCGTGATGGGCTACCCGGGCAACCGCGACAACGGCCAGCTCCAGTGGGCCTGCCAGGGCACCACGCGAGCGGTCAGCGACGGCCGCATAGAACTCCAGTGTGACTTCGGCGGCGGATCGAGCGGCGGGCCGTGGCTGCGGGAGTTCAACGACTCCAACGGCCTGGGGTCCGTCAACGGGGCGATGAGCACGCTCGCCTCAGGCGGCTGGAACCGGAGCTCGTACTTCGATGACTCCGTCAAGGCGATGTTCGACGCCCAGGGCAGCGTCACCTGACAACCTGACAAGGAGCAGTCCAATGCGTCGCAGTAGCTTGAGCCGATGGGGAACCGCCGCCGTCCTGCTCGCCGCTGTCGTGGCTGTGGCCGCATGGCGTACGGCCGCGGCCGCCTCGGCCCCCAAGCCGCAGCCGGACTCAGGGACCACCAGCAGCGATGTGCGGCAGGGCCCCGACGAGGTGCGGGACTACTGGACGCCGGAACGGACGAAGGGGGCCCGGCCGGCCCCCATGCCGGAAGACAGCTGAGGACGGCAGGCCGGACAAGTCGGCCCCGGGCCGATGACGGGCGCGGGTGGTGCGGGCAACTCCCGTGCCCCCCGCGCCCGTTCGGCCTGGGAGGGATATGCGGCCCCGGACGGCGGCACCCGCACCAGCGGGCATGAAGGCCGCAGGCACTGAGCCCCGTCCCCCGAATCCCACAGCAGGCCATTTCGCCGTGCCGGGCTCCTGCCCGAGGCTGACATGTGCGTGAGTCAGGCGGGCATGCGCAGCACCGCCGCCCCGGTGATCCGGTCCGCCGCGAGGTCGTCCAGGGCGGTGTCCGCGTCCTTGAAGTCGTACGGGGTGACCATGGCCCGGAGCCGGTGGCCGGCCGCCGCGGCGAAGAAGTCCCGTCCGTCCTGGCGGGTGTTGGCGGTGACACTGCGCACGCTGCGTTCGCGGAAGAGATGCCGTTCGTATTGCAGCGGCGGGATGTCGGTGAGGTAGATGCCCGCGATGCTCAGTGTCCCGCCGCTGTCGAGTGCCTCCAGGGCTACGGGGACGAGGTCACCCACCGGGGCGAAGAGGATCGCCGCGTCGAGCGGTTCGGGCGGCCGGGCGTGAGCGTCACCGGCCGAGGCGGCGCCGAGTTCCAGGGCGAGTGCCTGGGCGGCCGGGGACCGGGTGAGGACATGGACGACGGCGCCCTCGGCGATGGCGAGCTGCGCGGTGATATGGGCGGAGGCTCCGAAGCCGTAGATGCCGAGCCGGCCGCCGGGAGGGAGGTCGGCCCGGCGCAGCGCCCGGTAGCCGATGATCCCAGCACACAGCAGCGGGGCCAGCTCTTCGTCGGAGTATCCGCCGGGCAGCTCGTACGCGTACGTCGCGGGCACGGTGGCGTACTGGGCATAGCCGCCGTGCGCGTCCCAACCGGTGTAGACGGACGAGGGGCACAGGTTCTCCTGTCCTCGGGCGCAGTACCGGCACACTCCGCACGTCCGGCGCAGCCAAGGAATTCCCACCCGGGTACCGACTCTCGGCACGGTGACCCCGGCGCCGACCGCGACGACTTCGCCGACGGCCTCGTGGCCGGGCACGACCCTCTCGCGATGCGGCGGCAGATCGCCGTCGCGGACATGGAGATCCGTGCGGCACACCCCGCATACGTGCACCCGGACCAGAACTTCGTCAGCCTCGGGTACCGGGACGGGCAGCTCGACGGGCTCGATCGCTCCGCTGCGGGCGGCATCGGCCACCCATGCCCGCATCGTCGTAGGAATTCCGCCCACCCGGGGCACCTCCCTCCACACCATCAGACCGCGGAGGGGCCGATCCGTCGAGGCGCGCCTGCACGGCGGCTGCGCCGGCCGCGATACAAACGCAACGCGGAGGCACGGCGAATCCTGGGCAGAGAAGGAGTGGCCGCGTCATGTGACGCGATTTCTCCTTGGGGGCGGCGTGCCCGGCCAATAGCTTCCTATTGCCAGCACAACGTTGACCGAAAGGGGGAAATATGAAAGCGAAAATATTGAAATCAGTTCGCACGCATACGGTGGCGATCGCTGCGGCTGCGGCGACAGCCGCGGTCCTTGCGGCCCCTGGCAGCGCCCAGGCGAGCGAGTCCGCCCCGGTCGTGAGCAAGGCCGATCTCGCCCGTGCCGCGGTGAGCTGTCCCAGCGGGTACGTGTGCTTCTGGACGGGCTCGAACTTCACGGGCTCCAAGTGCCAGTGGGATGTCGCCGACCCCGACTGGCAGGGCGGATCCATCCGCTGTTCGTGGTCGGCCACGAGCAATGTGAAGTCGGTGTTCAACGCCGGCACCTCCAGCGCGACCGGCGTGGCCTACTACGGCGGCGCCAACTACGTTGACCGCAAGGGCTGTACCCGCCAGCAGCACGGCGGCAACCTCGCCGGTACGTACAAAGTCCGTTCCCACCGCTGGATCTCCGGTTCCTGCGGCTGAGTCCCCGCACGAGCCTGTAGCACCGCTGAACAGAACCTCGGGCTCAAGCTGACCTACGAACCCCGAAAACAGCCTGTGCGGGCCGAGGCTCGCCTCGACCCGCACAAGTTGGGTTGTGATCTGTGTCCGAGGGGGGACTTGAACCCCCACGCCCGATAAAGGGCACTAGCACCTCAAGCTAGCGCGTCTGCCATTCCGCCACCCGGACTAGGTGACCGCCCCGGTTTCCCGCGGCGACATGCACAACAATACCAGGGGATCGAGGTGCCCCTCACCTGCATATCCGGTGGTCAGTGGGGTGCAGCCGCCCCGATCGGGGTGCACGGTCCACGTCGCACCGGTGCCGGTGCAGCGTGTATCCACACACAAACACACAGTGACGATACCTTCAGCTGTGTGAGTGATCGCAGGTATCGACGGCCCCGTGCGCTCTCCCCTCTGCGCGAGCATTTGCGGGACACCTTCTGGTTCGCGCCCACCCTGGCGCTCTTCCTCGTGTGCGTGCTGTGGGGCGGGGCGGACGCGCTCGACACCGCGATCTTGGAGGGGCTTCAGAAGGCCGGGGAGTACAGCACCGTCCGGTCTCTCATCGGGGTCGCCGAGGACGCCAAGACCATCGTCACCACTGTCAGCGCGGCGATGATGACCTTCATCGGTGTGGTCTTCAGCATCTCGCTGGTGGCCGTCCAGATGGCCGCCGGGAACTTCAGTCCCCGCATCGTACGAATCTTCATCCGGAGCCGGATCAGCAAGCTCACCTTCTCCGTCTTCCTGGCGACATTTCTGCTGTCGTTGCTGGTTCTGACGTCGTACGACAGCGAGACCAATCCGCGGCAGGTGGCCTCGGTCCCGCTCGTGCAGAGCGCTATGACCCTCCTCATGGTGGGGCTCAGCCTGCTGCTGTTCATCGCGTATGTGACGCAGACGCTGCAGCTGATGAAGGTGGGGCCCGTGGCGGCGCGGGTGACCAAGGAGTCGTTCCATGTGCTGGCGAAGATGCCGGTGCAGGGGGCTGACGACACACCCCTGCCTCCCGAGGTCGCTCGCGTGCGTCATCAGGGGCGGTCCGGGACGCTGCGCGATGTGCATGCCGCCCGGCTGATGCGGGTCGCGCGGCGCAAGGGGGTCGTACTGCGGCTGATTCCGCGGATCGGGGACTTCGTGGTGCCGGGCATGCCCGTCCTCGCCGTGCACGGGGAGCCCGACCGGGTGCCGTCGCGGTGGGCTTTGCAGTCCGCGGTGTCGGTAGGGGTGGAGCGTACGTTTCACCAGGACCTCGGGTTCGGGCTGCGCCAGCTGTCCGACATCGCACTGCGGGCGCTGTCACCGGCTGTGAACGACCCGACCACTGCCGTGCAGTGCCTGGACCGGATCGTGCAGTTTCTCGCGGCGCTCGCCGCACGCCCGCTGGGGGGCCGTGCACCACCGGGACGGCAAGGGCGACGTGCGGCTGATCCAGGACGTGCCCGAGTGGGGGGATCTCGTCGATCTCGGGTTCGCCGAGATCCGCGGGTTCGCCCCGGGGAACCCGCAGGTTTCCCGGCGCATGCTCGCCGGGATCGACGATCTGCTGGGGCTCGTACCGCCGGAGCGCCGCGAGCCGCTCGAGCGGCATCGGGCGCTGCTGGTGCAGGCCGTGGAGAGGGCCCTGCCCGAGGCGGCCGAGCGCGCTTTCGCACTGGAACCCGACCGCCAGGGCATCGGATAGGCGCAGTTACGCGTTGAGCTGGTACTCCGGGAAGTTGCCGGGCAGCCGCTCCCCCGCCGGTCCTTCCGTCACCGCGCGGACCAGCAGTTCGCCGCCGACGAAGGCGCCCCGCCAGGACGCGCCGAAGCCGCCGAAGAGTTCGTCGCGGTCACCGCGGGAGCGGGGCTTTCCGTGGCCGGTCTTGAAGGCCCGGATCTGGGGGGCCAGCCGCTCGTACGTCTCGGGTTCGTCCGTCGAGAGGGTCGCGACGAGCGCGCCGTTGGAGGCATTCATCGCGGCGAGCAGCTCCGCCTCCGTGTCGACCAGGACGATCGTGTCGACTGGGCCGAACGGTTCCGCGTGGTGGAGGGGGGAACTCGGCGGCGGGTTGAGGAGGGTGACGGGCGGGAGGTAGGCGGAGGTGTCCTGGCCGGGAAGGAAATGGCCTTCGGCCAGCGCGCCCCGGTGGAGCGGGACCGCGCCGCGGTCGATCGCCTCGGCCACATGATCCCCCAGCTCCTTGGCCTTCGCCGCGTTGATCAGCGGGCCGAAGTCGAGGGTGGGCAGGGGGTCGGTCGGGTTCTCGACGGCCAGGGGGTGGCCCGTACGGATGGAGCGTACGGCGGGGAGGTAGGCCGCCAGGAAGTCGGCGAACAGCTCGCGCTGCACCACGAACCGCGGGTAGGCCGTGCACCGTTGCTTTCCGTAGTCGAAGAGCTTGGGGATCACGGCGGTGAGCGAGTCCCAGTCGCTGTAGTTCCAAAGGCCCCAGGTGTTCAGGCCCTCCTGCTCCAGGATGTGGCGCTTGCCGAGGTCGGCGACCGCGGTGGCGATACGGGCACCGGTGTCGCGGCCGCCGACGAAGGAGACGCAGCCGATCTCCGGGGAGCGGACGAGTGCCTCGGAGAGTTCGCCGCCGCTGCCGCTGACCAGGGTGATCGGGATGCCCTCGCGGGCGGCGAGGGCACTGGCCAGGGTGAGGCAGGCGACGCCGCCGTCGGTCGGGGTCTTGGCGATCACCGCGTTGCCTGCCAGGGCCTGCACCAGCATCGCGTGCACCAGGACGGACATCGGGTAGTTCCAACTGGCGATGTTGGAGACCGGGCCGTCCAGCGGGGAGCGGTCGGTGAGCATGGGCTCGATGCCCTCGACGTACCAGCGCACTCCGTCGATCGCACGGTCGACGTCGGCCTGGGCGAGCCGCCAGGGCTTGCCGATCTCCCAGACGAGGAGGAGGGCAAGCAGCTCCCGGTGTTCGGTGAGGGCATCGAGGGCGGCGCCGACGCGGGCGCGGCGCTCGGGCAGCGGGATGTGCCGCCAGGCACGGTGCTGGTCGAGCGAGGCGCGTACGGCCTGCTGCGCGGTGGCCGCGTCCAGACGGGGCGGTCCCGCGATGGGGCTGAGGTCGACGGGGCTGGTGGCGGGCAGGGCGCGGCCGTCGGGGTGCCACTGCGCGGCCCAGAGGTTGAGTACGCGGTCGTCCCGGAAGGCCTCGGGTGCCACGGCGATACAGCGCTGCCAGGCGTCGGACCAGGCGGTGCCCGGCTTGAGGGTGAGGTTGGGGGTGAGGGTGGGTGCCATGAGGTGGTCTCCGCTCGTCAGGGGCGGGAGGGTCAAGCCGTGTGATGGGTGGGCTTCGGCCCGGAGTCATGGGCCGTGAGTCATGAGCGCTTGGTGGCTGTGAGTGTCATGAGCCCTTGGTCTCGGGCCGTACACCGCGGGCCATGCCTTGTGAGCATGCCCGCCGAAGGGTGGGCGGCCGGCTCGCACACGCCGGTCGCCCCCATAGATGGTCGGTGTCAGCCGTGTGCCTCCGCAAGACGAGCCAGTACCAGCCTGGATGTCTCGGTCGGCGTCGCTCCGACGCGTACACCTGCCGCTTCGAGGGCCTGTTTCTTGGCGTCCGCGGTTCCCGATGAGCCGGAGACGATGGCGCCTGCGTGGCCCATCGTCTTGCCCTCCGGAGCGGTGAAGCCTGCGATGTATCCGATGACAGGCTTGGTGATGTGGTCGGCGATGTACGCCGCGGCGCGCTCCTCGGCGTCACCTCCGATCTCCCCGATGAGCACTATGAGTTCGGTGTCCGGGTCCATCTCGAAGGCGGCGAGGCAGTCGATGTGAGTAGTGCCGACGACCGGGTCGCCGCCTATGCCGACCGCGGACGAGAACCCTAGCTCCCGTAGCTCGTACATGAGTTGATAGGTGAGCGTGCCGGACTTGGACACGAGTCCTAGGCGGCCCGGCTTGGCGGCGATGTCGGCGGGGATGATGCCGGCGTTGGCCTGTCCCGGACTGATGAGACCGGGGCAATTGGGGCCGATGACGCGGGTGCCCCGCGTCGCAGCGTATGCCTGGAAGATCACGGCGTCATGAACGGGAATGCCCTCTGTGATGACGACGGCGAGACCGATGCCGGCGTCCGCGGCTTCGATCACCGCGGCCTTGGCGAACGGCGGCGGCACGAAGACGACGGTGACGTCGGCACCGGTGACGTCGACGGCCTCGCGCACCGTGCCGAAGACGGACCATGGTGCTGTTCCCATGGATCGGCATGATGGGCATCAGTTCCTCGGAGTACGCGTTCACCTCCGCCGAGGAGACGCTGCACGAGGCGCATCTATGGAGCAGCGGGCACATCTTCTGGCTGATGGGCGTCTGGGTCTTCTTCCAGGCGGCTGTCGCCTTCCCGGCGGGGCAGCTGAGGGAGAGCGGGAGACTTCCCGCCCGCAGCGCGATGATGCTGGGTGCGGTCGGGACCGTACTGGGCTATCTGTCCCTGGCCTATGCGCCGCATGTGTTCGTGGCCTATCTCGGCTTCGGCATGTTCAGCGGCATCGGCGCCGGTCTCGTCTACGCGACATGCGTGAACATGGTCGGCAAGTGGTACCCGGAGCGTAAGGGCGGCAAGACGGGCATGGTCAACGGCGGTTTCGCCTATGGCTCGGTGCCGTTCGTGTTCCTCTTCACGCAGTACATGGATCTGACGAACTACAAGGGTGTGCTGGTCTTCGTCGGCGTGGTTTGCTGCTTGGCCGTGGCGGCGGCGGGCTGGTTCTTCAGGGACCCGCCGAAGAACTGGTGGCCCGCGGAGGTCGATCCGCTCAAGACGTCCGACGACCCGCGAATCGTGCGGGCGCTGGCGAAGAACCCGCCGGCGGTGAGGCAGTACACGCCCCGGGAAGCGGCCAGGACTCCGGTGCTGTGGATGATGTGGTTCTGTCTGCTGTGCACTGCGGGCATCAATATCTTCGGCATCGCCATGCAGGTGCCGTTCGGGAAGGAGATGGGCTTCGCGGGCGGCATCGTGGCGACAGCCATGTCGCTGAAGGCGATTGTGAACGGCACGGGCCGAGGCGTGATCGGCTGGATCTCGGACCGTTATGGGCGGCGGAACACGCTGATCATCGTGTGTGTGGTGCTGGGCAGCGCGCAGTTCGGCGTGTTCTTCTCCGGGGACATGGGCTCGATGCCGTTCTTCCTGTTCTGCTCGATGGTTTCCGGCTTCGGCGGCGGCGCGATCTTCCCGCTGTTCGCGGCGATGACCGCGGACTACTTCGGGGAGAACAACAATGCCTCCAACTACGGCATGGTGTACAGCTCCAAGCTGATATCGGGCCTGGTCGGGTCGGGTGTGGGCGCGGTCGCGGTGAGCGCGTGGGGCTATGGCGGGGCGTTCGCGCTGGCGGGTTCGATCGGGCTGGGGTCGGCGGTGCTCGCGGTGTTCCTACGGGCTCCGGGGCGGCCGTCGGTACGGAAGATCGTGCCGAATCCGAATCCCATCGGCAGGGAAATGGCGTGATCAGGGAACTGGCGTGACAGCAGCCTGACATGGTGGCAGCCCCGGGCGTTCGGCCCGGGGCTGCCACCATGTTTCAGGGGGGCTGCTAGCAGCCCTCACGCAGCGAGTGGAGGTGCTCGCTGGACTTGCGGGCGAAGGCGAACGACTCGACGGGGTTGTCGTGTTCGGCCTGCCAGTGATGGTCGCGACGGCCGCCGTGAGTCTTGTTCACCGCCGAGATGAAGCGCTTGTAGTCGATGTCCCCGTCCCCGACGTCGACCATGCGGTAGCCGTCGCGGGCGGACGCGTCATGTTCGCCGTCCTTGACGTGGAAGAGCGGGTAGCGGTGGGGCTGCCCCAGGACATAGCGCAGCGGGTCGAACGGGGCGGGGGTGCCGTCGACGCGCCTGGAGAAGCGGAACTGGCCGGCGTACGCCCAGTAGATGTCCATCTCCAGGAAGACCAGGTCGGGGTCGGTCTCGGCGAGCAGGACGTCATAGAGGCGGACGTCGGGCCTGTCGGTGGCGAAGGAGAACTCCTCGGCATGGTTGTGCTGGTAGAACTTCATGCCGCGCTTCCTGGCGGCTGCTCCATAGGTGTTGAACTCCTCGGCGGCCCGCTTCCAGCCGTCCACCGTGGAGCCGTAGCGGAAGGGTCCGGACGCGGTGCCGATGTGCTTGAGGCCGAGCGCCTGGGCGTCGTCGAGGACCTTGTCGAGGTTCTGGGCGAAGGTGTAGGCGTTCGGGTCGCTGGAGTAGTAGCCGACGTGGCTGCCGATGGCACGCAGTCCATGGTCGCGGGTCAGCTGCCTGAGCTGGGCGAGGGTGATGGCGCCCGCGGAGCCCTGGGTGTAGCCGGCGTACTCGACCTCGTCGTATCCGTAGCGCTCCAGCTCGGCGAAGACCTTGGCGAAGCCGAGGGTGGAGACCTTGTCTCGCAGCGAGTAAAGCTGGATGCCTAGGCGGCCGGGGGGAAGGACGGGGCGGCCGCGGCCCTTGGTCTGGGCGGCCTCCGCGGGGGCGGCGGAGGCGGGAGCGGCCGCGCCCAGGAGCGCGGCGGCCGTGGCACCGGCTGCGACACCGAGCATGCCGCGTCTGCTGAGCCTGTGGGTGAGTTCGGGGTCGCTGTTCTTGCTCGTGCGGCTCATGTGGATAACTCCTCGTTGTCAGTGGCGTCTGGTTCAGTGGAGACCGGCGAGTTGAAGCAGCAGGGACTTCACATCGGTGGCCGCGACGCGGTCGCTTACAGCGCGGGGGGTGGAGCACAGGATGAGCGGCCCGTTCTCCCAGTCGTCGCTCGCGGGGAGGCGGCCATGGCTGCCGCGAATAGGTGAGGGGTCGAGGGGCACGACCGCGAGGCGGTAGCGCATGCCGAGCTTCTTGCGGGCGATCGCCTTGGCCGCCTTGACGCGTACGTACGGATCGAGGGGATCCATGAAGAGCTCGACGGGGTCGTAGCCGGGCTTGCGGTGGATCTCGACGAGCTGGGCGAAGTCGGGAGCCCGGGCGTCGTCGAGCCAGTAGTAGTACGTGAACCAGGCGTCGGGTTCGGCGACGGCGACGAGTTCGCCGGAGCGCGGGTGGTCGAGGCCGTGGCTCTTCTTGCCCTCGTCGTCGAGAAGCTGCTCGATGCCGGGAAGGTCCGCCAGCGCTTCGCGGGTGGCTTCGAGATCCTCCGGTCGGCGTACATAGACATGGGCGAGCTGGTGGTCGGCGACGGCGAAGGCGCGGGACGCCATCGGGTCGAGGTACTCCATGCCGTCCTGGGTGTGCACCTCCAGGAGGCCGGCCCGGCGCAGGGCACGGTTGATGTCGACGGGGCGGCTGACGCGGGTGATGCCGTACTCGGAGAGGGCGACGACCGTGCGGCCCTCCTGCTGTGCGTCGTCGAGCAGCGGGGCCATGGCGGCGTCGAGCTCGGCGGCCGCCCGGTAGGAGCGGGGGTCGTCGGGGCCGTAGCGCTGTAGGTCGTAGTCGAGATGCGGGAGGTAGCACAGGGTCAGGTCGGGGTGGCGGGTGCTCATGATGTGGCGGGTCGCGTCGATGATCCACTGGCTGGAGACGATGTCCGCGCCCGGGCCCCAGAAGTGGAACAGGGGGAAGGTGCCGAATTTCTCGGTGAGTTCGTCGTGCAGGGCGGGGGGCCGGGTGTAGCAGTCGGGTTCCTTGCGGCCGTCGGCGTAGTAGACGGGACGAGGGGTGACAGTGATGTCCGTGTCCGCGCCCATGGCGTACCACCAGCAGATGTTGGCGACGGTGTAGCCGGGATGGGCGCGGCGGGCGGCGTCCCAGATCTTGTCGCCGGAGACGAGGCCGTTGTGCTGGCGCCACAGCAGGACGTCGCCGAGCTCGCGGAAGTACCAGCCGTTGGCGACGATGCCGTGCTCGGCGGGCAGCGCGCCGGTGAGGAAGGTGGACTGGGCGGTGCAGGTCACGGCGGGCAGCACGGTGGACAAGGGGGCCTGGGAGCCCGACCGGGCCAGGGACTTGAGGTGCGGCATGTGGTCGAGAAGCTGAGGGGTGAGGCCGACGACGTCCAGGACCAGCAGCGGGGTGGGCGTGGGGTGCGTGGCGTCGGTCATGGCAGCTCCTTGAGGCCGAGGTCGACCAGCAGGTCGCGGGCGAGGGTGAGTTCGGCGGCGATGCCGTCGGCGAGCTGCGTGCGGTTGCGGGGGCGCAGCTCGGGCGGCAGGGCCTGCCAGGTGTAGGTCTCGACCTCGAGGTGGCGGGTCTGGGGGGTGGGTCCGCCGACGAGCTGGGTCAGCGTCTCCTGGAGTACGGGGAGGGTGGAGGCGAGCGGCGGGTCGGGCGGGGAGTGAAGGGGGACGTGGAAGTGGGCGCGCCAGGGGGCGCCGTCGGGCAGCGCGTCGCCGGCGAGGGCTTCGCCGAGGTCGTCGGTTCCGCGCAGTCCCGCGGCGGATGGGGTCTCCCCTGCTCGGAGAGCTCGGGGAAGGGCGCGGGTCTGGTGGAGGAAGCGGGGCTCGGCGAAGGCGGCGAGTGCGGCCCGTACCTCGGGGAGGTGGGGTTCTTCGGCGTGGAGTGCGGCGGACAGCTGCGCTTTGGGGATGGTGACGCCCGCCGCTGCGAGGGCGGCGAGGGCGGTGTGCGGGTCTTCGAAGGAGGTGGCGAGATGGCAGGTGTCGATGCAGATGCCTATGCGGTTTCCGGCAGTTGCCGTGGCAACGTCGGTGAGCGGGGCGATCGCGTCGGCGGTGGTCTCGACGGTGCAGCCGGGCTCGGGTTCGAGTGCGATCCGGATCGACTTGCCGGTGAGTTCCTCGAGGGCGTCGAGGCGCTCGGCGAGAGTGGTCAGCGCGGCGTGGGCGGTGGCGGCCGCGTCCGGGTCGCTGTCGAAGGGGGTGCGCCAGGCCAGCGGGAGGGTGGAGATGGTGCCCTCGGTGGCGTCGTCGGGCAGGAGGGCGGCGAGCAGGCGGGCCAGGTCCGTGGTGTGGGCGAGGCGTTCGGGGTCGGCCCAGTCCGGCTTGTAGACGCGGTACTTGACCTCTTCGGCGCCGAATCCCTCATAGGGGAAGCCGTTGAGGGTGACGACCTCCAGCCCGCGGCGGTCGAGTTCGGCGCGCAGGCCGCGCAGCGCCGCCGGGTCGGTGATCAGCGCGTGGGCGGCGTCCTTGGCGAGCCAGAGGCCGATGCCGAGGCGGTCGCGGCCGAGTCGTTTGCGTACCGGCTCGCAGTGGTCGCGCAGCTGGGCGAGGACGCCGTCGAGTGTCTCCGCGGGGTGGACGTTGGTGCAGTAGGAGAGGTGGACGGTGGTGCCGTCGGGGTGGCGGAAGCGCATACGTCTGCCTCCTCATTCCCCGCCGCGGAGGATGGAGTTGCCCTCGTGCAGGGACTCCGGTTCGGCGATGTCGAGCTGGAGGCGGCCGCTGAGGCCGTAGAAGGCGACGGGGTTGCGCCACAGGACCAGGTCGACGTCGTCCTCGGTGAATCCGGCGGCGAGCATCGCGTCAGCGACCTTGCGGGTCTTGAGGGGGTCGCTTTTTCCCCAGTCCGCGGCCGAGTTGACCAGTACCTTCTCGGTTCCGTAGGTCTTCAGGATCGCGACCATGCGGTCCTCGTCCATCTTGGTGTCGGGGTAGATGGAGAAGCCGAGCCAGCAGCCGCTGTCAGTGGCGTGCTTTACGGTCGTCTCATTGAGGTGGTCGAGCAGGACGCGTTCCGTGGGGAGGGCGGATTCGCGGATGACGTCGACGGTGCGGTGCAGGCCGGCCAGCTTGTCGCGGTGCGGGGTGTGGACGAGGGCGGGCAGGCCGTGTTCGGCGGCGAGCTGGAGCTGGGCGGCGAGCGCGGTGTCCTCGGCGGGGGTCATCGAGTCGTAGCCGATCTCGCCGACGGCGACGACGGAGTCCTTTTCGAGATAGAGGGGCAGGGCAGCGAGGACGGGTGTGCAGCGGGGGTCGTTCGCCTCTTTGGGGTTGAGGGCGATCGTGCAGTGGTGAGCGATGCCGTACTGCGCGGCGCGGAAGGGCTCCCAGCCGAGCAGCGCGTCGAAGTAGTCGAAGAAGCTGGCGGGCGAGGTGCGGGGCTGGCCGAGCCAGAAGGACGGTTCGACCAGGGCGCGGATGCCCGCGGCGTACATCGCCTGATAGTCGTCGGTGGTGCGGGAGGTCATGTGGATGTGGGGGTCGAAGATGCGCATCAGGACTCCTCGGACTGCTCGCCGGTCAGGGTCAGCACGCGATTGAGATCTGGGGGGACGTCGCGGCCGGCGGCGGTGCGCTCGGCGGCGTAGTCGGCGAGCATCCTGGCCAGCTCGCTGTCGCCCGCGGCGCGGCTGCGCAGTCCGGCGACGGCATCGACGGGCACACCGGTGAACAGACACTTGAGGACGGCGTGCCGCCAGGAGTGCGGATCGAGATGGGCTGCGGCGTACGGTCCGACGGCCGCGGCGACGAGCCGGATGTCGTTGGTGCGCAGGGCGTCCTCGACGAGGGGCAGGGCTTCGGGGCTCTCGACGAGGGGGTGCAGGGCGAGGAGCACGGCACGGCGTTCGGCGGCGGTGCCCTGGTGGTAGAGGCGGGTGAGGGTGGCGCTGTCGGCGCGGGCCTCGGCGAGGAGCAGGGTGCGTACGGCGTCGGCGGCGTGGTCCCGGCCGCAGTGGCGGCCCGCGGCGGCGAACCGGAGCTCCCAGGCGGGTGCGGCGTACGGAGACGGGGCGGCCCGGGGTGCGTTGCCGGCGGCGTGCGCGGCCTCGGCGAGGGCCTCGTCGAGCCAGGCGCGGGCGGCGTCGGGGAGCTGTGCGTCGAGTTCTTTGCGGGGCGGCGTCACCATGCCGGTGCTCCCTTCAGCGTCGTCTGCGAGCGGAGGAACTCGATGGAGGCACGGGCGAGTTCGGGGCCCGCGTGTGAGTGGCGGGGCAGTTCCACGACGGTCAGCCCCTGGTAGCCGGTGGCGGCGAGGGCTTCGAGTACGGGCCGGAAGTCGATCTCCCCGTCCCCGAACGGGAGGTGCTCATGGACGCCGCGGCACATGTCCTCGATCTGGACATGGCGCAGCCAGGGTGCGGCGTCGCGTACGCATTCGGCGGGCGGCGCCGGTTCCAGGCACTGGCAGTGGCCGATGTCGAGGGTGAGCCCGAGGGGTTCGGGGTCGCCGAGGACGGCGCGGAGGTGGTGGAAGTCGGCGAGGGTGGCGAGGAGGTGGCCGGGCTCGGGCTCGATGGCAAGAGGGACGCGGGCGTCGGCGGCGGCGTCCAGGACGGGGGTGAGTGACTCTTCGAGCCGCTTCCAGGCGGTGTCCGGGGCGGTGTCCGCGGGGGTGATGCCACTGAAGCAGTGCACGGCGTGGGCGCCGAGGTCGGCGGCGACCTGGACAGCCGTGGTCAGCAGGGCGGTGCGGGCGGCGCGGCCGTCGGGGTCCGGATCGAGGAGGGAGGGGCTGTGCTTGCGGCGGGGGTCGAGGACGTAGCGCGCGCCGGTCTCGATGGTGACGTCGAGGTTCAACTCGAGGAGCCGCTCGGCCACTTGGCGGGTGCGGGCTGGGAGGCCGGGGGCGAGCGGGTCGAGGTGCATATGGTCGAGGGTCAGTCCGACACCGTCGTAACCGAGGTCGGCGAGGAGGGCGAGGGCGTCGGTGAGGCGGAGGTCGGTGAGGCCGTTGGTGCCGTAGCCGAGGCGCAGGGGGGCGGCGGGGCTCATGTCGGGCTCACCTTCCGTGCGAGCTTGCGGGCGAGCGGGACGAGTCCCATCACCGCGAGGGCGGTGGCGTCGGCGCCCGCGCGGGCGGCGAGGGCGGCCTGGAGCGGGATCATGGCCCGGATGCCGCCGCCGACAGCGCGCTGCGTGAGCGGCGGGGAGGGGTTGAGGGCGGCGTGGAGGAGGGGGGTGGCGGCGGTACGGATGTAGGTGGCGGCGAGGAGACGGGCGGGGGTGAGCGCGAGTGCGCGTGCGGATCCGGGTGCGGATCCGGGTGCGGATCCGGGTGCGGGTGCGGCTGCGGTTGCTCCGGGGGGCCGTTGGGGGCTCTCCCCTGCCCCGTCCCTTCCCGAAGCCCGCCGCTCGCGGGCCGCGAGTGCGCCGAGCCCGAGGGTCGCTGCGAGGGCGGCGAGCGGTGCGATGGTCGAGCCACCCTGCGCCTCGCGTCGCGAGACGGTGGTGACGGCGTAGGTGTGCGCCGCGAGCACGGCGGCGGACGGCAACGCGACAAGTACTGCCCCGCTCACGCCCGCGCCGCCCGCCGGCTCCGACAAGGGCCCGCGCCCCAGGCTCCCGCGCAGGTGCGCCGTGCCCGTTGCCACCGCCCCCAGGACCAGGTCAAGACCCCTCGCCGTAGCCATCGCCGCTGGGCCACCGGGCGTGTGTTTGAAGTGGAGGTCGTACGACCAGACCGTCGCTGACAACGCTGTCGCGACTGCCAGTGCCGGGCGGCCCGCGCGGGACGCGAGGGCCAGGCCCGCCGCCGTCAGCGCGCCGGCCGCCGTGAGCGCGGCCGCCGGGGTGATGCGGCCCGACGGGATCGGGCGGTGCGGGCGGTCCACCGCGTCCTCCTCGCGATCCGCCCAGTCGTTGAGGGCCATGCCCGCCTCGTACAGGCACAGGGATGCGCCCACCGCGAGCGCCGTGCCGCGGTTGGGGCGGGTGCCCAGGGTGGCCGCACCCGCCAGCGCGTCGCCCGGGACCGTGAAGAGCGCCGAGACGCGCAGCAGTTCCGCCCAGGCCCGAAGCACCCCGCCACCGTCCCCGCCGACGGACAAGGTCCGTCGCAGTGGCTCGAAGCCGGGAAGGCGCCCCAGCGCCGAGCCGCGCGAGAGGCACATCGAAAAGGGTGCGCGCGGCAGTTCCGCCCAGGCCCGTAGGGTCACTTGGCCTCCCTCAGCCGGCCGGCGAACGACAGCAGTTGCCCGAACTGTTCCGAGAGCCCCGCCGGGCCGCAGTCCGGGTCCTTGAAGTAGAAGCCGAGGTCGGGCAGCGGTCCCGACAGGCCCACCTCGTGGGCCCTGGACACCAGTCGTGCCAGGTCCAGGACCAGCGGCGCCGCGAGCGCCGAGTCGCAGCCCTGCCAGATGGTCTGCAGGATCATCCGCGAACCGAGGAAGCCCTCGAACGCGATGTGGTCCCACGCGGTCTTCCAGTCGCCCAGCGCCGGTACGTCGTCGATGTGGACCTCGCCCTCCGGGGTGTGGCCCAGCGTGTCGGCGAGGACGCGTTCCTTGCCGGCGTTCTTCGCGGCCGCCGCGGCCGGGTCGGCCAGCGCCGCTCCGTCCCCGCCCCCCAGCAGGTTGGTGCCCGACCACGCCCGTACGGACAGGGCGCGTTGCACGAACATCGGGGCGAGTACGGAACGGAGCAGCGTCTGGCCTGTTTTGCCGTCGCGGCCCGCGTGGGGAAGTCCACTTGCCGCGGCGGCGTCTTTGAGGGCCGCGGTGCGCAGCCCGGTGGAGGGGGTGAAGTTGACGAAGGGGCAGCCGACCCGCAGTGCCGCGGCCCCATACAGGGAACTGGGCGGCAGCCGTACGGCGTCCGGCGCGGGCTGCGGCTCGGTGGAGGAGACATTGACGACGACCACCCGGGCAAGACCGTGTCGTTCCCGGAAGTCGACCAGGTCCGCGGCGAAGGCGGCGATGAGTTCCTCGTCGGTGCGCATGTCGCCGGACTGCGGCCCACCGGGGCGTATCTCACTGTCCGCGGCGCTCAGTTCACCGCGGACCGCCGCCGCCAGACCGTGCGGAAGCACCCCGGCCGCGGTGAGTTCCTCGGCCCGCTTGGGCAGCGGACAGTGCGCGGTGTCGTGACCGCCGAAGACCAGCGAGGACAGGGCAGGGAGCCCGGATTCGGCAAACGGTGCCGTCTCGGTGACCATGCCGGTCGGCGGATACAGCCCGGCGGTGACCGCCGCGCACCCCGCGACAGCCGTGGTGGCCACGGAGCCGCGGGCTCCGACGAACCAGACCCCGGTGCGTACATTCCCATTCGTCACGGGCTGCCTCCCTGCCATTTCGGTGTGGTGGAGGACGGCGGGCGGGGGGTACGGCGCCACCCCGCCCGCCGTCGTCTGACGGGCGCGCCTAGGAGGGCAGCTCCCTGAGTTGGATGTTCCGGAAGGACACCTGGTCGTCGGCACCGTGGTTCTGGATGCCGATGTGGCCGTTCTTCAGGCTGCGTACCGGGTCGGTGTTGGTGAAGTCGTTGATCTTCACGCCGTTGAGGAAGACCTGGAGCCGTTCACCCTGCACCCGGATTTCGTAGCTGTTCCACTGGCCCGGGGGCCGCAGGACGCGGTCGCGGGCCTCGATGTCGGCCGACTTGAAGCCGTAGACGGCGCCGGTGGTGCGGTCGGCCGCATCCGTCGCGTCGATCTGCACCTCATAGCCGTTGTTCACCGCCGACCAGGGGTCGTCGGAGGCCGGGAAGCCCACGAAGACACCGGAGTTGTCGTCGCCCGCCAGCCTCCAGTCGAGCTTCAGCGAGTACGACTTCAGCTCCTTGGCCTGGTACCAGAGCATGCCCATGCCGCCCTCGGTGCGCAGTTCGCCGTCGACGACGTTGAACTTTCCGGGCCCGGCCTGCTTCCAGCCGTCCAGAGTCTTGCCGTTGAAGATCGGCCGGTATCCGGTCTGCGGCTTGCAGTCGGCCTTGACCTGGCCCGATGCGTAGCGCAGGCCGCCCAGCAGATGCTGGCGGAAGGCCGGCTCGGCGTACGACTCCTTGGTGTGGCCACCGCCGGTGTAGAAGGCGCGGCCGCCCTCGTAGGTCTGGCACCAGGCGATCGGGTGGTCGCCCTTCATGGTGCCGCCCTGATAGGTGGTTTCGTCCAGGGTCGCCAGCACCCGGGCCTTGCCACGCGGGTTGGTGCGGTAGTTGTACCACTCGTCGGTGCGCTCCCAGGCGTCGTCCAGGTGCGTGGTCGACGGGTGGGTGTGGTCCTCGACCCGCACGGTGGCGGGCTGGATCTGCGGGTGGGAGGCGAAGTACGCGCCGACGAGCCCGCCGTAGAACTTCCAGTCGTACTCAGTGTCGGCCGCGGCGTGCACGCCCATGTAGCCGCCGCCGGTGGCGACGTAGTTCTCGAACGCCTTCTGCTGCTCGGCGCCCAGGACGTCACCGGTGGTGGACAGGAAGACGACGGCGTCGTAGCGGGCGAGGTTGCTGGTGGTGAACTGGGCTGCCTCCTCGGTGGCGTCGACCGTGATGTTGCTGGTCCTGCCGAGTTCCTTCAGTGCGGCGATGCCTGCCGGGATGGAGTCGTGGCGGAAGCCGGCGGTCTTGGAGAAGACAAGAACCCTCTTGGCGGTGCGGTCGACGGGCGTGTTGGAGAGCTCGAAGTCGTCCACGTCGTAGAGCGCTCCGTCGCCACCCTTGAAGACCAGGAACAGTTCGGTGGTGCGCTTCGGCACCGCCCGCAGCGGTACGTCGACCTCCTGGAAGGTGTCCCAGCTGCCGGTGACGGGCACCGGTGCCGAACCGAGGATCTGGCCGTCCGCCGATCCGGTGCGCACCTCGAGGAAGCCGCCGACGCCACCGGAGGAGATACGGGCGGTGAGCTTGGTGGACCCGGTCAGGTTGTAGGGCTTGAAGGAGATCCAGTCGTTGTTGTGGATGTCGCCGACCGTCTTGCCTCCGTGGGCGCTGCCCTTGTTCTGGAGCGTGACTCCCGAGGAGTTGTTGTAGTGCTCGGCCTGCCGGTGGCGCGGCTGGAGCTGCGCCTGGTCGTGGCTGGTGAGCGCGGCCTGGCCGCCGCCCCCGCCGTCGGTGTACTCGGCGTCGAAGACCCCGAAGATATTGGCGTTCGGGTCGTGGCCGCCGTCGGCCGAGGTCTTGATGGTGCCGGTGCAGCCGTTGGCCGAGGTGACGGGGTGGCCGTGGCTGTCATGGCCGAGGATGTACGTCACCTTCACCTTGGCGCAGTCGATCGTCCCGTCCTCCGGGTCGGTGACCTTCACCTTGAAGGGGATCTCGTCGCCGAAGCTGAACAGCGCTCCCTCTGCCGGGAGTTCGAGGGTCACCTTGGGGGCGGTGTTGCCGACGACGACATGGACGCTGGCGGAGCCGGTGCGGCCGCTGGGGTCCTTGGCGGTGACGGTCGCCGTGTAGGTGCCGTTCTTCTTGTACGTGTACGTGGGGTTGGCCTCGGTGGACTTGCCGCCGTCGCCGAAGTCCCAGGCGTAGGTCAAGGCGTCTCCGTCGCCGTCGGTGGTGCCTGCCGAGGAGAACGCGACCCGCAGTGGGGCCTTGCCGGAGGTCTTGTTCGCGGCTGCCTCGGCGACCGGGGAGCGTCCGCCTGTGGCGTTCTCGATGCGGTAGAGGCCGGAGTTCTCGTCGCCGCCGAACCAGGCGGTGCCGTAGTCGAGTACGTAGAGTGCGCCGTCGGGGCCGAAGGCCATGTCCATGATCTGGGTGCCGGTCCACGGGACGGGGTTGATGGACTGGACCGCGCCGTCGGCGCCCTGCTCGATCCGCTTGATCCAGCGGCGGCCGAACTCACCGGCGAAGAAGTCTCCGTCGTACGCCTCCGGGAACTTCACCGGGGACGTGGAGGCCGCGTCGTAGCGGTATACGGGTCCGCCCATCGGGGACTCTGAGCCGGTGCCGAACTCGGGCACGGAGCCGCCGTCGTAGGGGATCCAGGCCTGCTGCGCCGGCGGCAGGTCGACCAGGCCGGTGTTGTACGGCGATTCGTTCTTGGGGGCCGCGCAGTCGAAGGTGGCTCCGGACGTCTTGGTCGCGAAGTCGTAGTCGACGTAGGCGTTGTTGTTTCCGGTGCAGAAGGGCCAGCCGAAGTTGCCGGGCTTGGTGACTCTGGCGAACTCGACCTGGCCGCCCGGGCCGCGCTTGGGGTCGGCCGTGCCCGCGTCGGGGCCGTAGTCGCCGACGTAGACGATCCCGGTCTTCTTGTCGACGCTGAACCGGAAGGGGTTGCGGAAGCCCATGGCGTAGATCTCGGGCCGGGTCTTGGCGGTCCCGGGCGCGAAGAGGTTGCCGTCGGGGATGGAGAAGCTCGCGTCGTCGTTGACCTTGATCCGCAGGATCTTGCCGCGCAGGTCGTTGGTGTTGCCCGAGGTGCGGCGGGCGTCGTACGCGGGGTTGCGGCCCGGCCGGTCGTCGATCGGGGTGTATCCGTCGGAGGCGAAGGGGTTGGAGTCGTCGCCGGTAGACAGATAAAGGTTGCCCTGTGCGTCGAAGTCGATGTCGCCGCCGACGTGGCAGCAGATGCCGCGGGTCGCCGGGATGTCGATGATCTTCTTCTCGCTGGCGTTGTCGAGGGTGCCGTCGGCCTTGAGCACGAAGCGCGAGAGCCGGTTGACGCCGTCGAACTTCGCGAAGTCCTCGGCGGTGCCGTCGTTCGGGGCGTCGCCCGCGGGGGTGCTCAGCGGGGGCGCGTAGTACAGGTAGATGAAGCGGTTCTCGCCGAACCTGGGGTCGAGGCCGATGCCTTGGAGGCCTTCCTCGTCATGCGAGTAGACGGGGATGGTGCCCACCACACGGGTGTTGCCCGCGCTGTCGGTCATCCGCAGCTCGCCGTTGCGTGAGGTGTGCAGCACGCTGCGGTCGGGCAGTACGGCCAGGGACATCGGTTCGCCGGTCTCCTCACCGCCTTTGGCGAGGGTGACCTGCTGGAATTCCTCGGCGGCCGCGGCCGGCCCGGGGTCGTCGGCGGCCGCGATCTGCGGCGCGGTGAGGGCGAGCGAGGTCGCGGCGAGAAGACTGCCGGTGAGGAGTGCGAGTGCCTTGCGGGCTCTGAGCCTTTTCCTGTGCACGAATGTCCTCCGGGATGGGCCGGTCGAACGGGCGGGGCGGTGTTCTGCCCTCAATCGCCGGTCGGGCTGGGGTGGAGCGCGTTCGTTCCGCTCTCGGGGCGGTGCTCGTCCTGCACCGCGCACGGGGCTGATCGCCGTGGGAACCGGAGTGCGCCGTCACGCCGGGGACCACCTATGTCCTGTACACCTCATGGACCGTATCGGGGTTCGTCCGGGACGGAAAGCCCTTGTGCAGCAGGGAACTTCAACTTTTTCCTACCGCAGGACAAAGCCGTCACCGGGCAGGCCGGACCTGCCCGGTCGCGGATCCACCACCGGGCTCGGAGCTGGACCGATGCCTTAGTCGCCACCTCCGAAGGCCGCGTCGAAGGAGGCCGTGGGCGGATCGAAATCGAATCGCTTCAGATCGGCAAGCGCTTGTGGGGCGCCCGCCAGGCGGTCCATGCCCGCGTCCTCCCACTCCACCGAGATCGGGCCGTCGTAGCCGATCGAGCGCAGCATCCGGAAGACGTCCTCCCACGGCACATCACCGTGTCCGGCCGAGACGAAGTCCCAGCCGCGCCGCGGGTCGCCCCACGGCAGATGCGAACCGAGCCTGCCGTTGCGGCCGTCGAGGCGCTTGCGCGCCTCCTTGCAGTCCACGTGGTAGATACGGTCCCGGAAGTCGTACAGGAATCCGACCGGGTCCAGGTCCTGCCAGACGAAGTGGCTCGGGTCGAAGTTGAGCCCGAAGGCCGGCCGGTCGCCGACCGCCTCCAGCGCGCGCTTGGTGGTCCAGTAGTCGTACGCGATCTCGCTGGGATGCACTTCGTGCGCGAACCGCACGCCCTCCGCGTCGAAGACGTCGAGGATCGGGTTCCAGCGCTCGGCGAAGTCCTCGTATCCGCGCTCGATCATCCGCTCGGGCACCGGCGGGAACATCGCCAGCAGATGCCAGATGGACGATCCGGTGAAGCCGATGACGGTACGCACCCCGAAGGCGGCCGCGGCCCGCGCGGTGTCCTTGATCTCGGCGGCTGCCCGCTGCCGTACACCCTCCCCCTCGCCGTCGCCCCAGATGCGGGCGGGCAGGATCGCCTCGTGGCGTTCGTCGATGATGCTGTCGCAGACCGCCTGACCGACCAGATGGTTGGAGATCGCCCAGCACGTGAGGCCGTACTTCTCGAGCAGCTCGTGCCGCCCGTCGAGGTACGTGGGGTCGGCGAGCGCCTTGTCGACCTCGAAGTGGTCGCCCCAGCAGGCGAGTTCGAGGCCGTCGTAGCCGAAGTCGCGGGCGAGCCGGCAGACCTCCTCCAGCGGCAGATCGGCCCACTGGCCGGTGAAGAGCGTGAACGGACGTGGCATTCGGACCTCCTAGACCTGTGCCTGTACGGATGTCTGTACGGATGTCTGTGCGGATGCTGGTACGGATGTCGGTACGGGTGTGTATACGGCGCTCTTCTCCGCGCTTTCCTCCACCGCGGCGAGCACCCGCTGCACCTGCAGCCCGTCCGCGAACGACGGCGCGGGGTCGGTACCCGTGGCGATCGCCACGACCAGATCGCGCGCCTGGTGGGCGAAGGTGTGCTCGTAGCCGAGCGCGTGGCCGGGCGGCCACCACGCCTCCAGATAGGGATGCTCCGACTCGGTGATGAGGATCCGCCGGAAGCCGGATGAGGCGGCGGGCTCGGTGTGGTCGTGGAAGGACAGCTCGTTGAGCCGCTCCAGGTCGAAGGCCAACGACCCCTGCTCGCCGTTGATTTCGAGCCGCAGCGCGTTCTTGCGGCCGGACGCCATCCGGGTGGCCTCGAAGGAAGCGAGCGCACCCGACGCGAGCCGCCCGGTGAACACGGCCGCGTCGTCGACGGTGACCGGGCCTCGCTCGGCGCCGCCCGAGGCGGAGAGACCGGCCGAAGCGCCGGCGAGCAGCGGACGCTCCCGTACGAAGGTCTCCGAGAGCGCCGATACCCCGACCAGCGGCTCCCCCGCCAGATACTGCGCCAGGTCCACGATGTGCGCGCCCAGATCGCCCAGCGCGCCCGAGCCCGCGTGCTCGCGCTTGAGCCGCCAGGTGAGGGGGAACTGAGGGTCGACCAGCCAGTCCTGGAGATAGGTGAAGCGCACATGCCGCAGGGTGCCGAGCCTGCCATCGGCGATCAGCCGGCGCGCGTAAGCGATAGCGGGCACCCGACGGTAGTTGAAGCCGACCATCGCCAGCTGACCGCGTTCCCTGGCGCGTTCTGCCGCCGTGACCATCGCCTCGGCCTCGGCGACGGAGTTGGCCAGCGGCTTCTCGCACAGGACGTGCTTGCCCGCCTCCAGTGCCGCGATCGCGATCTCCGCATGGCTGTCACCCGGTGTGCAGATGTCGACGAGCTGCACATCGTCGCGGGTCACGAGGTCGCGCCAGTCGGTCTCCGCCGCAGCCCAGCCGTGTCTGTCGGCCGCGGCCCGCACGGCTGCCTCGTCACGGCCGCCGATCGCGGCGAGGACCGGCCGCAGCGGCAGGTCGAAGACGCGTCCGACGGTGCGCCACCCCTGTGAGTGGGCGGCGCCCATGAACGCGTATCCGACCATGCCGACGCCAAGTGTCGGCACAGCGGCCTCACTGTCCCTCTGTTCCATACGGGTTCCTCCTCGTCGGTCTGCTCGGTGGGGGCGGGCGCGCCGGTCAGCTGAAGCCGGTGGGCAGGTACTCGTCGACGTTCTCCTTGGTCACGACGGCCGAGTAGAGGGTGATCGAGGCGGGGATCTCCAGCTCCGACATCCCGCTGACGCCCTTGCCCTGCCCGAGCGCGCGGGCGAGATCGATGGCGGAGGCAGCCATGGTCGGCGGGTAGAGGACGGTCGCCTTCAGGACGCTGTTGTCGGCCTTGATGGCGTCCATCGCGGACTTTGCTCCGGCGCCGCCGACCATCAGGAAGTCCTTGCGGCCGGCCTGTGCGATGGCGCGCAGCGCGCCCACGCCCTGGTCGTCGTCGTGGTTCCACAGCGCGTCGAACTGGCTCTGCGCCTGGAGGAGTTGAGCCATCTTCGCCTGGCCGGACTCCACGGTGAAGTCGGCAGCCTGGCGGGCCACCTTCTTGATGTTGGGGTAGTTCTTCAGGGCGTCGTCGAAGCCCTGGGTGCGCTGCTTGGTGAGCTCCAGATTGTCGAGCCCGGCCAGTTCGATGACCTTGGCGTTCGGCTTGTTCTTGAGCTGCTCGCCGATGTAGTTGCCCGCGTTGAGGCCCATGCCGTAGTTGTCGCCGCCGATCCAGCAGCGGTACGCCTGCGGGGAGGCGAAGATCCGGTCCAGGTTGATGACGGGGATGCCCGCCTTCATGGCCTGCAGGCCCACCTGGGTCAGCGCCTTTCCGTCGGCGGGCAGGATGACGAGTACGTCGACCTTCTTGTTGATCAGCGTCTGGACCTGGCCGATCTGGGCGGCGGTGTCGTTCGAGCCCTCGGTGATCTCCAGGGTCACCTCGGAGTACTTCTTGGCGCGCGACTTGGCGTTCTCGTTGATGGCGTTGAGCCAGCCGTGGTCGGCCTGGGGTCCGGCGAAGCCGATGGTGACGGCCTTGCCGGGCTTGTCGTCGGCGGCCGGGGCATTGTTGGTGGCCGCCTCCGACTTCTTGGGCTCGTTGCTGGTGCAGGCGGTCAGCAGCGCGCCGGCCGAGACGGCGGCGGTGCCGAAGAGCAGGCCTCTGCGGCTCGTGGACGGGATTTCTGGCATGACGGATCAACCCTTCAGCTGGGCGGTTCGACAGATGGGGAAGTGGAGGGAGGAGCGGGGGTGGGGCGGGGGTCAGGCCTCGCCGCCGCGCAACGTTCGGTGCTGGACCAGGACGGCGGCGACGATGATCGCGCCCTTGGCGATCTGCTGGACGGCGCTCTCAAGGTTGTTGAGGGCGAAGATGTTGGTGATGGTGGTGAAGACGAGGACGCCGAGGACCGATCCGACGATGGTGCCCCGGCCGCCGCTGAGCAGGGTGCCGCCGATGATCGCCGCGGCGATGGCGTCGAGTTCGTAGAGATTGCCGTTGGTGTTCTGACCCGAGCCGGCCAGCACGATCAGCATGAAGGCGGCGATTCCGCAGCACAGTCCGGAGAGCAGATACAGATAGAGCCGCTGGCGCCGTACGTCGATGCCGGCGAGGCGGGCGGCTTCCGCGTTGCCGCCGACCGCGACGGTCCGCCGCCCGAAGGTCGTACGGTTCAGCAGCAGCCAGCCGATGACCGTGACCGCCGCGAAGACCAGCACCAGCGGCGGGATTCCGAGGATGTACGCGTCCTTGATGCCCAGGTCCAGTACGGAGTTCACGGTGACCATCTGGGTCTTGCCGTCCGTGATCTGCAGGGCGAGTCCGCGGGCGGACGCCAGCATGGCGAGGGTCGCGATGAACGGCACCATCCCGCCGTACGCGATGAGCAGTCCGTTCACCAGACCGCAGCCCAGTCCGACGATCACCGCGGTGAAGAGGATGCCCGCGAAGCCGTACTCCTGTGTGGCCACCGTCGTCGCCCATACCGAGGCCAGCGCCACCATCGCGCCGACCGACAGGTCGATGCCGCCGCTGGTGATCACGAAGGTCATGCCGACGGTGACGACGCCGATGATGGAGGCCTGGGTGAGGACGAGCTGAAGATTGCTGATGGCGAGGAATTCATCGGGCTTGGTGATGCCGCCGACCGCGATCAGTACGGCGAGGACGCCGAGCAGCGAGAGATTGCGGACGTCGGCCCGCAATCCGGGCGGGCGACGCCAACCTCTGCCTGCCGGTGCGGACTTGGCGGTGGGTATCGGCGCGTCCTGCCGCGCCGGAGAGGCTGGCTGCGTCATGCCGTCGGGCTCCCTTCCATCACAAGGTCGAGTACGCGGTGCTCGTCGAGCTCCCGGGCGTCGGCCGTGTGCACGACGCTGCCCTCGCGGAGCACCAGCACCCGGTCGGCGAGGCCCAGCACTTCGGGCACTTCGCTGGATACGAGAAGTACGGCGAGGCCTTCGTCGGCCAGCCGGCGGATCACGGCGTACAGCTCGGCGCGGGCGCCGACGTCGACCCCGCGGGTGGGCTCGTCCAGGAGCAGCACCCGGCAGCCGCGCAGCAGCCAGCGGGCGAGCACGGCCTTTTGCTGGTTGCCGCCGGAGAGGGTGCGGATGCGTGCGTCGGGGTTGTCGGGGCGCAGCGAGAGTTCCCTGGTCGCACGCTGTGCGGCGGTGCGCTCCTGGCGGCGGTCGAGCCAGCCGCCGCGGGAGAAGCGGGAGAGGCAGGAGACGGAGACATTGCGGGTGACGGACTCCAGCATCAGCAGCCCCTGCGCCTTGCGCTCCTCGGGGGCGAGTCCGACTCCGGCGCGGACGGCCGAGCGGACGCTGCCGGGGCGCAGCGGACTGCCGTCGACGAGTACGCGTCCGGCGCTGGGCTTGCGGGCGCCGTAGATCGTCTCCAGGATCTCGGAGCGTCCGGAGCCGACGAGTCCGGCGAGCCCGGCGATCTCACCGGGGCGCAGTTCCAGGTCGACGGGCGCGAACTCCCCTTCTCTGGCGAGCCCTTCGACCCGCAGCACCGGTTGCTGGTCCGCCGCGCGGGCCGGGTCGGGCCGATCGGGGAAGACGTACTCGACATTCCGTCCGGTCATCATGGCAACGATGTCGCGGGTGGGAGTGTCGCGTGCGGGCAGGCCGACGGCGACCGCCCGGCCGTCCTTGAGCACGGTCACCCGGTCGCCGATGCGGCGGATCTCTTCGAGCCGGTGGGAGATGTAGACGACGGCGACGCCCTCGGCGGTCAGATTGCCGACGATACGGAACAGGTTGTCGACTTCGTCGGGGTCGAGGGCGGCGGATGGCTCGTCCATCACGATGAGCCGTACCTCGTGGGAGAGCGCCCGGGCCATGGAGACGATCTGCTGCTGGGCGGCGGAGAGGTCCCCGACGTGGTGGGACGGGTCGATCTCCGGGTGCCCAAGTCGCTTGAGGATCATGGCAGTTGTCGAACGGGCTTCTTTGCCGCGTACGACGAAACCGGCCGAGGCCGGCTCGTGCCCGAGGAAGACGTTCTCGGCGACGGACAGTCCTTCGACCAGGTCGAGTTCCTGGTAGATGGTGGCGATGCCGAGGCGCATGGCGGCGATGGGCGATTTGAGGGCTACCGCGTCGCCGCGCCAGGTGATCTCTCCGGTGTCGGGCTGATGGGCTCCGGCGAGCACCTTGATCAGGGTGGATTTGCCGGCGCCGTTCTGGCCGAGGAGACAGTGGACCTCGCCGGCCTGGACCTCGAGGTCCACACCGTCGAGGGCGCGGACGCCCGGGAACGACTTGGTGATGCCGGACATCGTGAGCAGGGGTGGTTCTGGTGCCATGACGAATCCCCTCGGCGGGTGCGGCCGGTGAGCGGGCAGGGCGCTGTGCTGTGCTGTTGCGGGTGGAGCTCACGCCTTGCGGCGCGCCTGGCGTGGTGCGATCGTCCGGCCCGGTGTGTCAGGCCGGCGAGAACAGGTGGTCGCTGATGAGCCTGGCCGCGCCGATCACTCCGGCGGTCGGCCCCAACTCGCCCAGCACGATGGGGAGATTGCCGGTCGCGAGCGGCAGCGACTGGCGGTAGACCTGAGTGCGTACGCTCGCCAGCAGCGTGTGGCCGAGGCCGGTCACCCCGCCGCCGATCACCACAAGACCGGGGTTGAAGAAGCTGACCAGTCCGGCGATGACCTGGCCGACGCGGTTGCCGCCCTCGCGGATGAGGTCGAGCGAGGTGGCGTCGCCAGCGGCGGCAGCGGCCGCGACATCCGCGGCCGTGAGCCGTCCCGCCGTCTCCAGCCGGGCGGCGAGCTCCTCCGACCGGCCGGTGCGGGCCGCGTCCTCTGCGTCGCGGGCCAGCGCGGCACCGCTGAAGTGGGCTTCCAGGCAGCCCTTGTTGCCGCAGGCGCAGGCGCGGCCGTCCGGTTCGACCTGGATATGGCCGATGTCGCCGGCGCTGCCCGTCGTACCGCGGTAGACCTCACCGCCGACGACGATGCCGCAGCCGATGCCCGTACCGATCTTGATGCAGAGGAAGTCGCCGACGGAGCGCGCGACGCCCGCGTGCTGTTCCCCCATCGCCATCAGGTTCACATCGTTGTCGACCATGACCGGGCAGCCCAGGTCCTGGCTGAGCGCCTCACGCACCGGGAAGCCGTCCCAGCCGGGCATGATCGGCGGCGCGACCGGCACGCCTTCGGGGTAGCGGACCGGGCCGGGGACGCCGATGCCGGCGCCGTCGAAGCCTTCGGCGAGTCCGGAGGCCCTGAGCTTGGCCGCCATCGACAGCACCTGCTCGAAGACGGCGACCGGGCCCTCGCGTACGTCCATGGGGTGGTTGAGGTGGCCGAGCACTTCCAGCTCGGCGTTGGTGACGGCCACGTCGATCGAGGTGGCGCCGATGTCGACGCCGAGGAAGCGCAGCGCGGGGGCGAGGCGGATGTTGTGGGAGCGCCGCCCGCCGCGCGAGGCGGCAAGGCCGTCCGCGACCACGAGCCCGGTCTCAAGGAGCCGGTCGACCTCCACCGCGAGCTTGGAACGGGACAGGTCCACCTGATCGCCCAGTTGGGCACGGGAGTTGGGCCCACCGTCGCGCAACAGCCTGAGCAGTCGCGCCTGGTGCGCGTTCGCGGGTCGAGCGGTCATGCGTCTCACGTGCCCCTCCCCGCCATTCCAGGCCGTCTTCCGTCGGGCTTTCGAGGGGAACGTAGCAGCGCTTTCCCCGAGTGGGAAGAACTTGCGCAGTGTTCCGGCACAACTTTCTCCACACCCGGGACAAAGGTCTTTCCCTGCCCGCCCGTTCCCGTGGCTGGGGGCAAGCCCCAGACCCCCGTACGCGCTTCTGGGGGTCCCCCCACGCCCACCGGGCGTGGGGGGGAGTGTCCTCAATCGCCGGACGGGCTTGGATTTCCGCCGGACCGGCGGAAATCCAGCCCCCCGTGGGGGTCCCCCGGACGAAGTCTGGGGGAGATTGAGGCGCGGGGTCCGGGGCGGAGCCCCGGTTAAGGCTGCTCGCGCTGGTGGTAGGTCTTGCGGGTGTGCTCCGTATGCGCCCGCATGACCTCCGACGCCCGCTGCTCGTCGCGGGCCGAGATCGCCGCGATCAGCTCCCGGTGCTCGATCCACGACTGGCGGCCGCGCTGTCGCGCGACGGGCGTGTAGTACCAGCGCACCCGGCGGTCCACCTGTGCCGCCAACTCGGCGAGTACGACGTTCCCGGCGAGCTCCATCACCTTGGCGTGGAAGGCGGCATTGGTGGCCACAGCCAGGTCGACGTCGTCGTCCGCGACAGCCTGTTCGCCCTGTGCGCACAGCTCTTCGAGCGAGGCGATGCCCGCGGAGCCGGAGTTCGCCGCGGCGAGCCGGGCGGCCTCTGCCTCGAGCAGCGTACGGACCGAGAGCAGTTGGTCCGCCTCCGCCTCGGTCGGCTCATGGACGAACGCGCCCTGTGCCGGGCGCAGATCGACCCATCCCTCGGTGTTCAGCCGTTGCAGCGCCTCACGCACGGGCTGGCGGGACACCCCGAGATGGCCGGCGAGTTCGCTCTCGACCAGGTGCTGGCCGGGGCGCAGTGCGCGGGTCGTGATCAGTTCGAGCAGCGCCTCGTAGACCCGCTCACGCAGCGGACCGGGGCGTTCCAGCTTGGGCACGGTTCCCTGCGGCAGTCCTGCGGACAACATCACGGTCCCCCTCCTGGCCGGCAACGGTGAGCGACAATTGGCTATCGTCTACAGTCTACCGAGCGCAATCCCCCAACAGACCGAGATCCGCGTCACCTTCGGCCGGAATCGAGCAGCTCCGCCAGCCGGTCGAGGAAGACCCGCTGCCCCGTCACCAGCTTCTCCCTCGCCTCCGCCACGGAGATCCACTCGGCACGGTCGATCTCGGGGAACTCCTGCGTCCGGCCCGAGCCCCTCGGCCACTCCATGGCGAAGGTGCCCGGCACCACCAGGCCCGTGTCGAGGTCGCCGTCGAGCGCCCAGACGGTGACGATCTTGCCGCCGCCCTGCCGTGCCTCGCCGAGAGGCAGCCAGTCCCCGTCGGGCGGCGGGACACCGAGCTCCTCCACGAACTCCCGCCGGGCGGCGGCCGTCGGCTCCTCGTCCGGGGTGTACTCACCCTTCGGCACTGACCAGGACCCGTCGTCGCGGGACTGCCAGAACGGCCCTCCCATATGGCCGATGAGCACCTCGGTGTCCGTACCGCGCCTGCGGAACAGCAACAGGCCGGCGCTTCGCTTAGCTGCCATGCGGTTCAGTCTGCCCCGGCGGCCGCACCGCCGCCCTCAGGGGCAGCGGACGACCTGCCCCGCGTACGAGAGATTGCCGCCGAAGCCGAAGAGCAGCACCGGATCGCCCGACTCGATCTCGCCGCGCTCGACCAGCTTGGAGAGCGCCATCGGGATCGAGGCGGCCGAGGTGTTGCCGGAATGCACCACATCGCGGGCGATCACGGCGTTCACCGCGCCGATCTTCTGGGCGACGGGCTCGATGATCCGCAGATTCGCCTGGTGCAGGACGACCGCGGCGAGTTCCTCGGGGGTGACGCCCGCGCGCTCGCAGACCTTGCGGGCGATGGGCGGCAGCTGGGTGGTGGCCCAGCGGTAGACGGACTGGCCCTCCTGCGCGAAGCGGGGCGGGGTGCCCTCGATCCGTACGGCATGGCCCATCTCCGGGACCGAGCCCCACAGGACGGGGCCGATCTCGCCGTCCGAGCCGGGACCGGTCGCCTCGATGACCGCGGCGCCCGCCCCGTCGCCGACGAGCACACAGGTGGTGCGGTCGGTCCAGTCGGTGACCTCGGCCATCTTGTCGGCGCCGATGACCAGGGCACGGGCCGCGGCTCCGGCCCGTACGGCGTGGTCGGCCGTGGCGAGGGCGTGCGTGAAGCCCGCGCAGACGACATTGAGGTCCATGACGGCGGGCGAGCCCATGCCGAGACGGGCCGCGACGCGCGCCGCCGTGTTGGGCGAGCGGTCGATCGCGGTGGAGGTGGCGACCAGGACGAGATCGATGTCGTCGGGCGCCAGTCCCGCGGAGGCGAGCGCCTTCGCGCCGGCGTGCCCGGCCAGCTCGTCGACCGGCTCGTCGGGTCCGGCCACATGCCGGGTCTCGATCCCGACGCGGCTGCGGATCCACTCGTCGCTGGTGTCGACCATGGCGGCCAGGTCGTCATTGGTGAGCACCTTGGCGGGCTGGTAGTGCCCGAGCGCGACGATGCGTGAGCCGGTCATATGCGGTTCCCCCTCGATGCGGACAGTGGAATTACCCAGTCTTGGCTGCTACCACCCGGTACGACGGCATGTGATCCCACAGGTTCGGGGGCCGGACTTTGGAGCTTTCCCGAAGGATGTGACGACCCTTGACCCCCCGAAAGGCATACTGTAGACAATATTCTGTCGACTTAACCCAGGTGTCACCTCCCACCGTCCCGCCCTCGCTCGGTCGCTCAACCGAACGGAGAGCCCCGTGAAAGTCGCAGTTGTCGGCGCCGGTGCCATCGGCCCATATGTCGACGCCGCGCTCCATCGCGCCGGCGCCGAGGTCCATCTCATCGCCCGCGGCCCGCACCTGGCGGCCATGCGCCGCGACGGCGTGCGGGTGCTCAGCCCGCGCGGCGACTTCACCGCGCGGCCGGCCGCCACCGACGACCCGGCCTCGGTCGGGCCCGTCGACTATGTCTTCCTCGGTCTGAAGGCCAATTCCTATGCGGCGTCGGGCCCATTGGTGCATCCGCTGCTGCACGACCGTACGGCCGTCATCGCCGCGCAGAACGGCATCCCCTGGTGGTATTTCCACGGCCTGCCCGGACCGTACACCGGACGCCGCATCGAGAGTGTCGACCCGGGCGGCGCGGTCAGCGCGACACTGCCGCCCGAGCGCGCCATCGGGTGTGTCGTCTACGCCGCCACCGAGCTCGAATCCCCCGGTGTCGTACGCCACTTGGAAGGCACCCGGTTCTCCATCGGCGATCCGGACCTGACCGTGTCGCGGCGCTGTCTCGACTTCAGCGAGGCGATGGTGGCGGGCGGGCTCAAGTGCCCCGTCGAGCCCGACCTGCGCAACGACATCTGGATCAAGCTGCTCGGCAATATCTCCTTCAACCCGATCAGCGCGCTCTCGCGGGCCACGATGGCGCAGATCTGCCGCCACCGGGACACAAAGGCGCTGGTCGAGACGATGATGCGCGAGACGCTCGAGGTCGCGGCCGCGGTCGGCTGTCGTCCCAAGATCTCCGTGGAGCGGCGCATCGCCGGCGCCGAGCGGGTCGGCGACCACAAGACCTCCACCCTCCAGGACCTGGAGAAGGGGAAGCCGCTCGAACTGGACGTGCTGCTCGCGGCCGTCGTCGAGCTGGCCGCTCTGACGAGGACTCCCGTACCGAAGCTGTGCGCCGTGCACGCGCTCGCCGATCTGCTCGCGACGACCACCACCGCGACCGCGTCGCCAGGGACCACCGCAGCATGAGTCTGCCTGTGCAGGAGAATGAAGTCGTCAAGGGTCGCTTCGGCTTCCAACACGTACAGAATCGGAATTGATCGCCATGGGACGGGTCACCGAGCGCCGCCGCACCATCCGCATCAGGGACGGGGCGGTGTCGACCCGTCCCGACACCCTTGTGGCCGAGGAGCCGCTCGAGATCCGCCTCAACGGCAAGCCGCTCGCCATCACCATGCGCACCCCGGGCGACGACTTCGCGCTCGCGGCGGGCTTCCTCGTCAGCGAGGGCGTGATCGGCGCGGCCGCCGAGGTGCGGAACATCGTGTACTGCGCGGGGGCCACGGACGACGGGTCGAACACCTACAACGTGGTGGACGTGCAGCTGGCGCCCGGCGTGCCCGTCCCCGACATCACGCTCGAGCGCAACGTCTACACCACGTCCTCGTGCGGGCTGTGCGGCAAGGCCAGCCTCGACGCCGTACGCACCACCACCCGCTTCCCGATCGCCGACACTCCCCCGGTCCGCGTCGAGCCCGCCCTGCTCGCCCGCCTCCCCGACCGGCTGCGGGCGGCACAGCGGGTCTTCGACCGGACCGGGGGGCTGCATGCGGCCGCGCTGTTCTCCGAGGAGGGCGAGCTGCTCGACATCCGGGAGGACGTCGGCCGGCACAACGCGGTCGACAAGCTGGTCGGCCTGGCGCTCCAGGACAGCCGGCTGCCGCTGTCCCGGGTGATCCTGCTGGTCTCGGGACGGGCGTCGTTCGAGCTGGCACAGAAGGCGGTGATGGCCGGAATCCCCGTGCTGGCCGCGGTTTCCGCGCCGTCATCGCTCGCCGTGGACCTGGCTGCCGAGACGGGTCTGACCCTGGTCGGCTTTCTGCGCGGCGCCAATATGAACGTGTACGCGGGCGACGAGCGCATCGCCCTGAGCACCGGGGTCTGAAGCGCGACCGCTGCACGGGATACGGCCCGGCCGGCGGGGAGCGCCCCCTGCGCCGGCCGGGCCCCTCCGTGACAGGTCAGCGGACCACGTCCACGAAGACCGGGTTGGTGTAACACCACGTGTCCAGCCACGCATCGCCGTTGCCCGGCTCGTGCGGAATCGGTCCGTGCGGGTCGATCGCAGCGCCGAGGAATCCGGGACCGTTGCGCTTGCCGTCGCTGCCGCGCAGCCGCAGGTAGAAGGACTCCTCGGCCCTGCCCACCGGAATGCGCAGCGTGTACCGGCCCGTGCGGCCCTGGACATCGGCCGTGTGCACGACCTTGGTGTCGGGTGCGCGCCACTCGTCACGGTCGGCGGCCGGGCCGCACACCGCGCCGCGGATCACGTCGAGGTGGGCGAGGCGCGGCACTTCACCGTGATGGTTGGGGCGGGATGCGGTGGTGACGGTGACGTTGAGGACGATCTTCTCGCCGCGGCGTACGCGCAGTCGGCCGCCCAGCGTCACGCCACGGCCGATGCCGTGCTCCCTGTTCACGCGTACGTCGATGCCGTCGATCAGCTGGCCGTGGTCGACCCAGACCCGGCCTGCCCGCAGTCCGGCCATCACATGCCGATAGCCGTAGCGGGTCACACCCACATGCGTACGGCTGAACTGACCCGGCCAGAAGTCGCTGCCGGGCTGCGGCTCGGTGGTGTTGACCGGGTCCGGGAGGCGGCCGGTGTTGTCGAAGTTCTGGCCCGGCAGCCAGTCGCCGTTCTTCCAGGTGTCGAAGGTGACCCGGTGTACGTCCGAGTTGGACGTGACCGAGAAGAGCTTGCCCTCGGCGAGCATGGCGTCCCACAGTCCGCCGACGGTCGCGGTCGCCCAGTCGAATCCGCCGTGAGTCAGATAGGCCTCACGCGGATAGCCGGGAAAGGAGTTCGCGGAGGGAGAGTTCTCGTAGTCGCCGCGGATGCTGGTCGGGGCGTGCCGGCCGGGCGACGCGGCGGCCTGCGCGCCGGGCGCGCCCTCCATACCGATCATGATGCCGGGGGCGGCGTCCCGCCAGGCGCGCATCTCGTGCGGGGAGTCGATGCCGAGACGCAGCGGATGGTTGGCCAGGACCAGTACGTCGTCCACATAGCCGCAACGGCGCTGCTGGTCGAGCCACTTGAGCGCCGCGACGGCATGGGCCTCGTTGCGCGGGGTGTCCGGGTGGTCCGGGCCGCCCGCGGTGTAGCCGAGGAGTTTGCCGTCGTAGGCCTCCTCGAAGCGGGTGAGCAGTTCGACCTCATGGCGTCCCGGCGGGGAGAAGACGGTGCAGTGCTCGGCGCCGGGGATGTACCACTCAAGGCCCTGGAAGATCAGCATGCGCCGGTTCTCGGCGCGGGCCTTGAGGATCTCCTCGTGCTCGGCCTGGGCGCCGCCCGCCTTGTGGTGGCCTATGTTGCTGTGCTCGGTCAGGACCATCCAGTCCAGGCCGTACCGGGAGGCGGCGGTGGCCAGTTGGGAGAAGGTGTACTTCGCGTCATGGCTGTAGACGGAGTGCACATGGTGGTCGCCGACGAGATAGGAGAGGGCGGGGTCGCCCAGGGCCGGGGTGTGCGCCTCGGCGGCGGTCGGCGCGAGAATGGCGCCGCCGGCGAACGCGGCGCCGAACAGGCCCGCGCTTCGCAGCAGTCCACGGCGCGAGAGTCCCTGCGGGTCGAGCGAGTCGGCGGGTACGTCGGGGTCCGCCCAGCGGGGCAGGGGCTGAATGGGTCTCTGGCTCGGCATGAGGTGCTTCTCCTTCTCGGCGGCGCTCGGCAGGTCAGGCGATCATGAAGTCACGTACGGGCAGAGCACGTTCGACGATGCGCACATCGCCGAGCCAGCCGTGCAGCAGCTGGTCGAGGGTGCCGCCGTACTCGTAGCCGCCCACCAGCCAGGGCAGGCCGAGGGTGGCGAGGCCGCTGGTGCGGGTGGCGGGGTTACGGGCGACCGGGCAGCCGTCGACGTACATCGTGGTGTGCTTTCCGTCGTTGACGACGGCGAGATGCCACCAGACCTCGCGCTCCAGCTCATGGCCCCAGTTGGTGACGGCTCCGGGCTGGTTGAGCGGAGCGGCCGCCCACTGCGGGCCGGGTCCGTCGGACAGGGAGAGGGTGCCGACGGGCTCTTCCGGGTCGCCTTCGGTCTTTCCGGCGGCGCCGAGTGTGCCGCGGCGGCTGAGGATCGAACCCCAGGCGTGGTGCCCGGCGTCCCAGTCGGCGGGGAGCTTGATGAACGCCTCGATGGTGTAGCCGGAGCGGAACGTCTTGGCGTTGAGCGGGGCGTTGCCCGCCGTACGCAGATAAGCGCCGCGCAGCGGGGGCTTGCCGCCGTCGAAGTAGAGGCTGCCGTGGCCCGGCTGGTCGGGGTGGTGGCTTCTCGACCAGCGCAGGGCGTCGGCCGGGGTGCCGGGGACGGTCTCCCTCGTCAGGTCGTTGCGGTTGCCCGACAGGTCGGGGACGCGGAGCGCGGCGTCGGCCGGGGAGCCGTCCTGGTGCGTGCCGTCGAAGCGCCAGTAGGCGACAGTGCCGGGAAGGAGCATCTTCGCGGCGGGGCGGGGTCCCCGGGCGGCGACGGGCGCGAATCCGGCGAAGCGCTTCTCGAAGTCGATGGGGACGGAGAAGCTGTCCTGGGGGCCGGTCATTTCGATCTCGCGGCGCTCCAGTTCGTTGAGCCCGTCGCCCGCGCGGCCGAGGATCCACGGAGAGATCGTTTCCACGTCGATGGTGTTCCTGGCGAGGTCGAAGCGGTAGAGGCGGATCATCGCGCTGCCGCCGTAGTAGCGGTTCTGGTAGTTGGTGATGTGCAGATGCACGTCGTGGCCGGCGGTGTTCGTGCGGGTGGTGCGGGCGGCGGGCCAGTAGTGGCCGTTGAGCGTGAGGAAGATCTGGTCGTGGTCGGCTATCAGCTCGTCCCACAGGTGCTTGCCGTGCGGGGAGAACTCGGCCTCGTCGCCGTACTGGTCCGCGTACACCAGTTCGTGCGTGGTCAGAACGACGGGCGTCTTCGGGTGCTTGGCGATGACGTCTCTGGCCCAGGCGCGGGAGGCCGCCGACGGCCGCCAGTCGAGGGCGAGGACCAGCCACTCGCGGCCGGCGGCGCGGAAGAGGTGATACGTGTTGTAGCCGTCGGGCGTGGCCCCGCCGAAGGTGGGCAGCCTGCTCATCCGCTGCGGGCCGAAGGCGTCCAGGTAGGGGGTGCGGCCGCGCTGGTCGTCGGTCGAGGACTTGATGTCGTGGTTGCCTGCGACGACGCTGTAGCCGACGCGCCGGCGGTCCAGGAGCTCGAAGGCCTCGCTCAGTGGTCCGAATTCGCGCGGCTGCCCGTTCTCGGTGAGATCGCCGAGATGGGACAGGAAAACGATGTTCTCTTCGCGCCCGTGGTCGAGTATGTAGCGCAGGGAGGCCTCGACGGGCGCGGAGTTGATGCTGGCGCCGTCGAAGAGGTACTGGGTGTCCGGCATGACGACGAGCGTGAATCTGGGACTGTCTGGGTCGGGACGCCAACTGGCAACGTTGTCAGCGGACTTCTGCTGCGGCAGGGCCGCGGCGGGCGCCGCGGTGGCCAGTCCCCCGGCGGCGGCTGCGGCAGCGGTGGCCGCGCCCGTGAGTCCGGTGGCACGCAGGAACGTACGACGGCTTGCGGCGGGTGCGAGGGGGCCGTCGGGCTGGTGGAGCGGACTGCACATGGACGTCTCCGCGGTGCGTTCGTCGGGGTGAACGTGTGCACGGTAGGCGAGGGTCCGGGGCGCGACGGGGCCGGGTCGGCGACGTCCGGGCAAAGAAACCATGAATGACTCACCCCGCGCGGGGCGGGGTGACGGTGGCTCAGCGGGCACGGCGGCGCGCGTCGGAGGGCGGCGGGATCAGCTGGAGGGCCAGGGTGGCCGGGGGTTCGGCCAGTCCGGGGCCGCCAGCGATGGCCCACGCCAGGACGTCGTCCGTCGCGTCGTCGTCGAGCGCCCAGCCGACCCAGGCCGCGCGGGCCCCTCGGCGTCGGCCCTCGCTGGAGGGCTGGACCACGATCACATTGGCCTGCCCGCATGGCCCGAGGCAGTCACTGGTCCGGACGGCAAGCCGTCCCCCGGAGCCCGCGGCGGCGGCGCGCAGCCTGGCCAACTGCCCTTCGTGGTCGGTGCCGGGGTTCTTGCGGCCGTCGCCGCAGCAGCATCCGCGGCAGACGACCAGAGTGCAGGGACGGGCATGGAAGGGGCGTATGGCGTACGTCGTCGTCACCGGGCGATCTTGTCAGACGAGGGGTGCGGGTTGCCCGGGTGTGTGGGCGGCGGCGTTCACCGGGGCACAGGGGCGTCAGCGCCCGCGTACTGCGGCCGGGAGGGGAGCGGGGAGGGGAAAGACACCGCCTCCGTATCCCGCGCCCGCCGCTTCGCGATCACCGCGCACACCATCAACTGCATCTGGTGAAAGAGCATCAACGGCAGCACGGCCAAGCTCGCCTGCGCCCCGAACAGCACGCTCGCCATCGGCAGCCCCGCCGCCAAGCTCTTCTTCGAGCCCGCGAACTGGATCGCGATCCGGTCCGCCCGCCCGAAGCCGAGCCGCTTCGAGCCGTACCACGTCAGCCCCAGCATCGCCGCCAGCAGCACCGCCTCGACCAGCAGCAGCGCCCCCAGCCGCAGCGGCGTCACCTGGTGCCAGACGCCCGCGACCATGCCTTCGCTGAAGGCCGTGTAGACGACGAGCAGGATCGAGCCGCGGTCGACGTACCCGAGCGCCTTCTTGTGGCGGGTCAGGAAGCCGCCGATCCACCGCCTCAGCAACTGCCCCGCCAGGAACGGCACCAGCAGCTGGAGCACGATCTTCAGCAGCGAGTCCGCTGAGAAGCCGCCCGCGCCGCCGCCCAGCAGCAGGGCCGCGAGCAGCGGTGTCACGAGGATGCCGGCGAGGCTGGAGAAGGAGCCGGCGCAGATCGCCGCCGGGACGTTGCCGCGGGCCATCGAGGTGAAGGCGATCGACGACTGGATGGTCGACGGGACCAGGCAGAGGAACAGCAGACCGCTGTAGAGCTGCGGGGTGAGCACCAGCGGCTCGAGGCCCCGCGCCGCGAGGCCCAGCAGCGGGAAGAGCAGGAACGTCGCGGCCAGCACCGTCAGATGGAGCCGCCAGTGCCTGAGCCCGTCGAGCGCCTCGCGCGTCGACAGCCGCGCCCCGTACAGGAAGAACAGCAGCGACGCCGCCCCGGTCGACGCCCCGCCGACCACATCGGCCGTCGCGCCCGACGCCGGGAGCAGAGCCGCGAGGACCACGGTCCCGAGCAGCGCCATGATGTACGGATCGATCGGCAGCCAGGACGGGAACTGCAACGCGCGGCGGCTCATGTGCTCCACTTGCTCTCGGTTCAGATCGTGCCCTCCCCATGCTCCTCCGGATCGGCGCGATCGGGAATCCCGCATACCACTCTGACTGTCATCACGAATCGCGATAGGACGCTAGCCTCGAAGGATGTACGACCCGGCCCAGCTCCGTACCTTCCTCGCGGTCGCCCAGACCCTGAGCTTCACCCAGGCCGCCCGCCGGCTCGGGCTGCGGCAGTCGACGGTGAGCCAGCATGTGCGGCGACTGGAGGACGCGACCGGGCGGCAGTTGTTCACCCGGGACACGCACAGCGTGGAACTCACCGAGGACGGCGAGGCGATGCTCGGCTTCGCCCGGACGATCCTCCAGTCGCACGAGCGCGCGGCCGCGTTCTTCACGGGTACGCGGCTGCGCGGGCGGCTGCGTTTCGGGGCGTCCGAGGACTTCGTGCTGACCCGGCTCCCGGAGATCCTGGAGTCGTTCCGGCGTGATCACCCCGAGGTCGATCTGGAGCTCACCGTCGAGCTGTCCGGCACGCTGCACGAGCAGTTGGCGGCCGGCCGGCTGGATCTGGTGCTCGCCAAGCGCCGGGCGGGCGAATCGCCGGGCGAGCTGGTCTGGCGCGATCGCATGATCTGGATCGCGGCCGACGGCGTACGCATCGATCCGGATCGCCCGGTCCCGCTGATCCTCTTCCCGCCGCCGGCCGTGACCCGGGCCCGTGCGCTCGACGTCCTGGAACGGCACGGCCGCCCGTGGCGCATCGCGTGCACGAGTGGCAGCCTCAGCGGCCTGGTCGCCGCCGCCCGCGCGGGTCTCGGCGTGATGGCCCACACCCGCGGACTGGTCCCGCCGGGCCTGGTGCCCGTCCCCGACCGCGCCGGGCTGCCGGAGCTGGGCACGGTGGACTTCGTACTGCTGCACGGCCGCCGCCGGAACGCGGCGCAGGAGGCCGCGGACGCACTGGCCGCTGCGGTCCTGGCGAGCGGCGACCGGCTGCACGGACCGGTCGGCCGCTGAGTACGACCACCGTCCGCACCGCCCGCCCCGCTCGCACCCGTTGTCCCGGTTGTCCCGAGCAGGTACGGACCAAGATCCCGTCCCCTGTACAGCGACAGTGATCGCACCGTACAGATTCGGTGGAGATTCTGGCGCAGCTTACTTACTCTACGGTCAGAAACTCGCCCGAGCCTTCCCCATGTGGCCGGATATGCGTCGCTGACCTGTGGTGATGCCATTCGTCCACAGTTCTCGAAGGCTCTCCCGCCCGGCGGCCGGGTGGGGTACCGTCACGGCGCTGTGCGGGGAGCACCACAAGGAGCAGCCATTGCGCGAGTTCACTGTCCCACCCATGGCCGCAGCGCCTCAGGTCGGCGGACTTGCGGACGCGGTCTTCGACCATGCCGCGGACGATCCTGACCGGGTCGCGCTCGGCCGCAAGGACGCGGCGGGCAACTGGCAGAACGTGAGCTCCGCGCAGTTCCGCGACGAAGTGCTGGCGCTGGCCAAGGGACTGATCGCGCACGGTGTGCGGTTCGGGGACCGTGTCGCGCTGATGTGCCCTACGCGCTACGAGTGGACTCTCTTCGACTTCGCGCTCTGGACGGTCGGCGCCCAGTCCATCCCGGTCTACCCCACCTCGTCCGCCGAGCAGGTCTTCTGGATGCTGCACGACGCCGAGGTGACCGCGTGCATGGTGGAGCACGAGGACCACGCCATGACCATCGGCTCGGTGATCGACCGGCTGCCGCAGCTGAAGCGGTTGTGGCAGCTGGACGCCGGGGCCGTCGACGAACTGTTCCAGGCGGGCGGCCACATCGACGACGAGGTGGTGCACCGGCACCGGAGGGCGGTGACCCCCGACTCGATCGCCACCGTGATCTACACCTCCGGCACCACCGGTCGCCCCAAGGGCTGTGTGATCACCCACGCCAACTTCATGTTCGAGACCGACACCCTGATCGACCGATGGGAGCCGGTCTTCCACTCCAAGCCCGGCGACGAGGCAGCCACGCTGCTCTTTCTGCCGCTCGCCCATGTCTTCGGGCGGATGGTCGAGGTCGCGGCGGTACGCGGCCGGGTCAAGCTCGGCCATCAGCCGGTGCTCCAGGCGAGCGCGCTGCTGCCGGATCTGGCGGCCTTCCGGCCGACGTTCATCCTGGCCGTCCCGTACATCTTCGAGAAGGTCTTCAACGCCGCCCGCCGCAAGGCCGAGGCCGAGGGGAAGACGGGCCCCTTCGACAAGGCCGTCGATGTGGCGGTGAAGTACGCGGAGGCGATGGAGCACCGGGCCTTCGGGCTCGGCCCAGGCCCGACCGCCGGACTGCGGATACAGCACCAGCTGTTCGAGAAGCTCGTGTACGGCAAGGTCCGCGACGCGATGGGCGGCCGCGTCCGGCACGCGATGTCCGGCGGCTCCGGCATGAACCGTCAGCTCGGCCTCTTCTTCGAAGGCGCGGGCGTCACCGTCTTCGAGGGATACGGACTCACCGAGTCGACCGCGGCGGCGACGGCGAACCCGCCCGAGCGCACGCGGTACGGCACGGTCGGCCAGCCGATCCCCGGCACCACAGTGCACATCGCGGAGGACGGCGAGGTGTGGCTGCACGGCGCCAATATCTTCTCCGGATATCTGGGCGACCCGAAGTCCACCGACGCCGTGCTGCACGACGGGTGGCTGGCCACCGGCGATCTCGGGGCGCTCGACGAGGACGGCTATCTGACCATCACCGGGCGCAAGAAGGAGATCCTGGTGACCTCGGGCGGCAAGAGCGTCTCGCCCGTGGGCCTGGAGGAGCGGGTGCGCGGCCATCCGCTGGTCGCCCAGTGCATCGTCGTCGGCAATGACCGTCCGTACATCGCGGCCTTGGTCACCGTGGACCAGGAGGCTGTCGACCACTGGCTCGCCATGCAGAACAAACCGCCGCTTCCACCGGCCGAGCTGGTGCGGGACCCGGATCTGGAGAAGGAGATCCGCCGGGCGGTGGTGGCCGCCAACACCCTGGTGTCGAAGGCCGAGTCGATCCGTACGTTCCGGATACTGGCGCACCCCTTCAGCGAGGAGCTCGGTCTGCTCACCCCCTCGCTGAAGCTCAAGCGGAAGGCGATCGAGGCGGCGTACGCGGTCGAGGTGGACGCGCTCTACAGCTGAGCACGCAGTGGCGCGGCGGCCGAGGTACGCGCGCCGACCCGAAGGTCCTCGACGCGTACCTCGACGCGTACCTCGGCACGAACACCGCCCGGTTCTGCACAGCGGCGCTAGCTGATCGTCACCCGGAAGATCTTGTCCGAGCCGGCCGGCTCACCTCCGTTCCCGTCCGCGTTGGTCGTGGAGAGCCACAGCTGGTTCGAGCCTGGCACCTTGGTGACCGCGCGCAGCCGCCCGTACGTGCCGACGTAGTGCGCCTTCGCCGTGCCGACGTTCTCATTGCCGGCGTTGATCGGGATCTGCCAGAGCCGCTCGCCCCGCAGCGCCGCCATGTAGACCGCGCCGTCGACGACGGCGATGCCGCTGGGCGAGGCCTCGGCGACGCCCCAGGTCTTCTTCGGGTTGGTCATGCCGGAGACGGAGCAGTTGCCCTCGCAGGTCGGCCAGCCGTAGTTCTTGCCGGACTTGATGAGGTTGAGCTCATCCTTGGAGCTCTGGCCGAGCTCGGCCTCCCACAGGCGGCCCTGGGCGTCGAAGGCGATGCCCTGCGGATTGCGGTGGCCCAGGCTGAAGACATGGTTGTTGAACGGGTTGCCCGGCGCCGGCTTGCCGTCCTTCGTCAGCCGGAGGATCTTGCCGTTGAGGGAGTTCTTGTCCTGGGCGAGGCTGGTGGTCTGGGCGTCCCCCGTGGTGGCGTACAGATAGCCGTCCGGACCGAAGGCCAGCCGGCCGCCGTTGTGGTACTTCGCCTTCTTGATCCCCTGAAGGATGGCCTTGTAGCCGGTGAGCGACGTGCCGTCGTAGGTCATACGCGCGATGCGATTGCCGTCGGACGACGTGTGCATGAAGTACACGTAGTGGTTCGACGCCCAGTCCGGGTCGACGGCGACGCCCATCAGCCCGCCTTCGCCGCCTGTGGTCTGGGAGTTGGGGACGGAGCCGACCTGGGTCTTCGCGCCGGACGGCGTCACCTTGAAGACCTTGAAGGAATTGCGCTCGGTGACCAGGGCGGTGGAGCCGTCGGGCATCCAGTACGTGCCCCAGGGGATGGACCAGCCGGTGGAGATGGTGGTTATGGCGGTCGGCGCGCCCGCGACGCCGACGTCCTTCGGCTCGGTGGCGCCCGCGGACTGGACGAGACCGGCGACGAGCGCCGCGGCGCCTGCCGCGGCGGCCGTGCCGAACAGGGCCTTCTTCGACTTGCTGCGGTGCATGTATTCCTCCGTGGGGGGTGGGAGATGTGTCCGCCCGTGCGGTGTCAGCCCGCGTACTGAGCGACGATCTTGGTGTAGGCGTACGGCGACTGGGAGACGCCGCTGCAGGCGTCGCCGGCGCCGCCCGAGCCGCAGCTGCGGTCGCGGTTCACGGACCAGAAGGCGTAGCGCGCCGCGCCGAGCGCGGACCTGCGGAGCACAGTGGTGGGGGGTCGCACGTCTGTTATCCCCTGTCGATGCAGTCGAGGTTGGGTGCGCCGTTCGCCGTGGTGGCGGTGACCCGAACGGTGTTGGCGCCTGCCTTGAGCGGGACGGTGAGGCTGGAGTCGGCCCAGGTGGTCCAGGCGCCCGTGCCGTTGAAGGCCCGGCCCGCCGAGACGACCGTGCCGTTGACGGAGACGTCCATCGGGCGGCCCGCCGTGGTGCCGTTGGCGTATCGGATGGTCAGTGCCGCGTCGCGTGCGGTCGCCGATTCGACCGTCCACTCCACATAGGCGCCCGCCGCGTTCGGGGTGTTGACGAAGCCGGTGCCGCTGAAGCCGCCGTGATCGGTGTCGACGGTCGATCCCGCGATGTACGAAGCGTTCTCGGCCTCGTACCGCACGGTGGTGCCCGACTGCGGTGTGGCCCGGATCAGCCGGGTCTCCCCCGGCCGCAGGGTCACGCTGTAGGAGCCGTTGACGGTGCCGCCGCTCTGGCCAGACCAGAGGTCGGTGACGGCGGCGGCCCCGGAGAAGCCGACCTGCGACCAGTTCACGCTGACGGTCTGGTTGCCCGAGGTGCCGGTGTTGAAGAGAGCCACGATGTAGTCGCCGCCCGCCTCACGCTTGCTCCAGACCTGTTTCGGGCTGGAGTTGACGATCCGTTTGGCTGCGACGCCGTCCTGGTTGACCGCGATCAGCCGGTCGTTCGTCAGCATCGCCTTGTCGGTGGCGGTGAGCGCGGTGAGGTCGGTGCCGAGCAGCAGCGGGGACGCGGCCATCGCCCACAGAGTCATGTGCGAGCGCCGCTGGTCGGCGGTGAGGCCGACCTGGTCGCCGTTGCCGATCTCGAGGGAGTCCAGGTCGTTCCAGCCGCCCGGCCCCGCGTACTGCTGCCAGTTCGCGGCCGAGGTGAAGCGGGAGGTCACCTTGTCCCACGTGGTGAGCGGAAAGCCGCTGCCGTTGGGCCCGGAGCCGCAGTAGCACTCGACATCGCCCTGGGTGCGCCAGCTGTTGGCGAGCTGTCGCCAGGTGGGCGCGTCCGCGATGGCGAGGTTGTTGGAGAGCGCGTAGTTGATGGGCCGTCCCGAGGCGCGCAGGGCCTTGTCCCAGGCGCGGACGTCGGGGATGTCATGGCTGCCGACACCGTCGATCTTGAGGTAGTCGACTCCCCAGGAAGCGAACTGGCGGGCCCAGGAGTTCACGAATTCCTGGGAGCCGGGCTTGCTGTAGTCGATGTAGTACATGTTCTTGCAGTTGTAGTTCTTCTCCTGCCTGGACGTGTCGGCGATGTCCTTCGCGCGGTACGAGGTCCCCTCGATCGGCGTGTTCCTGGTGACGGCGTTCTTGGCGATGCCGGGGGTGACGTAGAAGCCGAACTTCAGTCCTTTGGAGTGGATGTAGTCCGCGAGCGCCTTGATACCGGAGGGGAACTTCGCCTCGTCGACGGCCCACCGTCCGTACTGGTCGACGACGAAGCCGTTGGAGTCGCACTTCTGGTAGAAGTCGTCGAGGTTGATATAGACGTAGCCGTGGTCCTTGAGACCGCTGCTGACCAGCGCGTCTGCCTGGGCCTTCATTTTGGCCTCGGTGGGCCAGCGGCGTACGAAGCTCCAGCTGGACCAGCCCATCGCGGGCCGGACGGACAGTCCGTTGTCGGAGGCTGCGGCCTCCTGCTGCGGCGGTGCCATCAGGAATCCCGCCGTGGCGAGCGCGAGGCCGAGCGCCCCGGTGAGGAGAGTTCTCAGACGTTTCATCTACGGCTCCACGTCGAGGTGGTCGAGGTTGGGCGCGCCGCCCGCACTGGTGGCGGTGACCCGTATGGTGTTGGCGCCTGCCGTGAGCGGGACGGTGAGGGTGGAGCCGGTCCAGGTGGTCCATGCGCCGGTCTGGCCGAAGGACCTGCCCGCCTGGACGGCGTTGCCGTTGACGGACACATCCATCGGGCGGTCGGTGGTGGTGCCGTTGGCGTACCGGATGGTCACGGCGGCGCTGCGCGCCGCCGTCGAGCTCACACTCCACTCCACATACGCGCCGGTCTCATTGGCGGTGTTGACGAAGCCGGTACCGGAGTAGCCCGCGTGATCGCTGTCGACGGTGGACCCGGCGGAGTAGGTCCCGCTCTCCGCCTCGTACCGGTTGGGTGCGGGCGGCGTCCCGCCGCCCGCGTACGCGGTCCCGATCCACGCCTCGTCGATCCGCAGCCGCTTGTAGCGGGTCGAATCGCTCGACGCCGCATGGGTGTTGACGACTTCGAGGCGCACATGGCGGGCCATGGTCGCCGGGATGTCGATGACGGCGACGCCGCGGCGGCTGGGCAGGCTGCCGCTCTTGACCGGGCTCCCCCAGTTGGCGCCGTCGCTGCTGACGTAGACGCGGTAGTCCCTGATCCGCGCGGACTGTTCGGTGCCGGAGCGTGCGTAACTCACCGAGTCCTCACGCTGGTTGACGCCGAGATACTGCACCCGCCTGGCCGATCCGAGGTCGAAGCGGAGCGAGACCGGCGTGGTCTTGTTGCTGTCCCAGTAGGTGCGGTAGTCGCCGTCGGCCGCGGCCGCGGCGCCATGACCGCTCGCCGAAGTACTGGCGCTCATCGTGTACGAGGAGGCGGGGATGATCCCTTCGCGGCCGCCGGTGGTGACCTTGAAGACGGTGTCGTACGCATCCCAGCCGCCGAGGCCGGTCAGGCTGAGCGTGCCGCCGCTCTGGCTGTACGCAATCGGCGCGCCGGTACGGAGGTTGGTCACGCCCGTCACCCGGTAGCCGTTGTCCCGCAGCCGCAGGGTGGCGGTGGAGGGCGGCGTCAGCACATGGATGTAGTGCTTGCCGGGGTCGGTCTTGCTGATGGTGGTGACGCCGTGCGCGCCGTCGTTCCAGAAGCCGGGCGCGAGACCGCCGTGCAGATAGCCGCCGCCTTCGGTGCCGTTCAGCGACTCCCAGATCTGGTCGAGATAGCCGTCGGCGAAGTTGTTGAAGCTCGCCTGGTTCGACGGGAATCTGCCGTTCAGCATCGCCGTCTCGGCCATCAGGGCCTTGACCGACGATCCGGCGTTGGTGATCAGCCGGCCGAGGGTGAGCTTACGGTCGACGGACGAGTCGGAGCCGGTGTACCACCAGGAGCCGCTGGAGGGGAGCTTGAAGTCGGCCTCGATCAGCCGGGGAGCTGCCGTGTAGACCGCCTGCGGGTAGTCGTACGCCGGGGACATGCCGGTCTTCTGCTCATTGCTGATCATGTCCATGATCGGCGTGTCTTCGTTGTTGTTGCTGATGGTGTAGTTCGGCCGGCGCTCGTAGACCTTGGCGTAGAGGTTGTTCCGCTCCCAGTAGGCGTTGTCGTTGTCGATCCAGAAGCCGCCGAGCTCCGGATAGCGGTCCATGACCTCGAAGAAGAGGTCGTAGGAGTACTCCCCGAAGCCGTCCCGGGTGTGCAGATCGACGGTGCGGCCCTTGTAGTCCGAGTACGCCTTGGAGTTGAGCCACTCGTTCCCACCCTCGGCGTGCCACTGCGGGTCGTCGGTCATATAGAGGATCGTCTTGAGCCCCTTGGCCTTGGCCGCCGCGATCAGCTCACCGAGGAAGTCACGTTTGGTGGCGCAGCTGCCCGGGATCCTGGACGGCCAGGGGCGTGCGTAGCCGAGCCGGCTGTGGAAGGTGGCGAGGACCAGATACTGCGCGTGCAGCTTCTGGGCCTCGGTCACCCAGTAGTCGGCGTTCCAGCCGCCGTTGGTCACATCCGTCTCCCAGCCGCTGCAACTGGTGTGGGAGGGGGCGGTGCGCTGGCCCCAGTGCAGGAACAGACCGGATACGGAGGAGCGCAGGAAGTCCTGGCGCGGGTGCTGGAGGTCGGCGCGCGCGGGTCCGGGCAGGGTGAGCGCGCCGAGGAGAAGCGCGCCCACCAGCAGCAGACACGCCCAGAGGCGTCTGGTCATGCCGGGCCGTCCAGGTAGTCGAGATTGGGTGCGCCGCTCGCCGTGGTGGCGGTGGCCCGTACGGTGTTGGCGCCCGCCTTGAGTGCGACGGGCAGGGTGACGGTTCGCCAGCTGGTCCAGGCGCCGGTGCCCGCGAAGGGGGAGGCAGCGGCGACGGTGACGCCGTTGACGGTGATGTCCATCGGCCGGGCGGTGGTGGTGCCGTTGGCGTAGGCGAGGACGATGTCGGCGGTGCCTGCCGTGGTGGCGTTCACCGTCCACTCCACATACGCGCCCACCGCGTTGGCCGTGTTGACGAAGCCCGTGCCGGAGAAGCCGGTGTGGTCGGAGTCGACGGTCGAGCCCGCGGAGTAGGCGGCGTTCTCCGCCTCGTACCGGGTGGGCGAGGGGCCGCCGCCGTCGCAGTTCTGACTGGAGCCGGTCTGGCTGACGCGCAGCGCGCCGCCGCCGGTGTTGGCACTGTTTGCCACGCAGTAGCCGTTCACGGTCTGGAAGAGGAGGTCGGACGGGCTGTTGCTGCCGCGCTGGGCGGTGAAGCGGTCGAAGCGGATGCCGGTGCTGTTGTTGGCGATGACGGCGGGCCGGCCGTCGTTGGCCGCGAACCGCACCTCGCTGTCGATGAAGCGGACGTTGTCGGCGTTCCGGATGTACCAGCCGTAGGCGGGGCGGGTGCCGATCGCCTTGGGGTTGTAGTCCTTGGGGTCGTTGCCCGGCGGGTTGGTGGACATGGTGCCGTTGCCGCCGGGCACGGTGATGTCGACGTTGGTGAAGGTGATGTCGTGGATGCGGCCGCTGCCGGACTCACCCCACAGGGTGGGCGAGAAGGACGGTGTGGTGCCGGTGGCCTTGATGTTGGTGTAGGTGATGTTGCTGATGGAGCCGACGCCGGGGTTGTTCCCGCACCGTTTTCTCGTACCGACCTTCTGCATGATCGGCGAGCGGACGTCGGTCATGGTGATGTCCTTGTAGTGGACGTCGGAGATCTTCGCGCCGTCCATGGAGACCAGACCGAGGCCGGACTTGTCGGAGCCCCTGATGGTGATCCGCTCGAAGCGGTAGTCGGTGAAGTCGCCGCAGGTCTCGGAGCCGAACATCAGGGCGTTGCAGCAGCCGGCGGAGAGATAGGAGTCGGTGACGGTGACATGCCCGTTGTTGAGCTTGGCGCCGAGCGCGTAGTCGCTCTTGAAGGCGAGCGCGTCGTCGTTGGCCTCCAGATGGGCATTAGTGATCTCGACGTTGGTGGTCGAGATGATGTTCCAGCCGTCTCGGTCCATCGCCGTGTCGATGACGAGCCGGTCGGAGACGACGTTGTCGCAGTTGTTGATGAGCGCCGCGAAGTGGCCGCCCTCGCGCAGGGTGATGCCGCTGAGGGTGAGGTTCTTGCAGCGGGTCAGCGAGATGATCTTGTCGGCCTCGCCCGACTTCGGGTTGCCGGTGATCAGCGCGCCGTCGCCGTCGATGACGCCGGAGCCGGTGAAACCGATGTTGGTGAGGTTGTCGCCGTAGATCATGGCGTTGTGGAAGTGACTGTGGCCGTAGTCCTGGTAGTCGTCCCACTGGTTCGACTCTGGCGGGTCATAGGTGTCCGCGCCGTTGCCGCTGATCGTCGACCCGGCGTCCAGTTGCAGGGTGACATTGCTCTTCATCTTGATGGTGTTCTTGGACTCGTACGTCCCCGAGGGGAAGCGGACGATCCCGCCACCGGCCGTGTTGGCGGCGGTGATCGCCTTGTTGATGGCCGAGGTGTCGTTGGTGGAGCCGTTGCCCACCGCGCCGTAGTCACGGACGTTGAATTCGGCCGCGGCGGGTGCGGGTGCCGTCGCGGCCGCCGGTGCGGCGAGCGGGGGTGGTACGGGCGGCTCGGCCGCGGCCGGCGGCTGGGCGACGCCCAGCGCGACCAGGAAGCCCAGTAAGGCGGTAGCGGCTGTTCTCCGTAAGCTGGTCATGTCGTCCTCCTCAGACGAGCTGATAGCCGCGCAGATTGGTGAGGAGCATGTGGCAGTTCCGCAGGGAGCCCGAACTGTCGCCGAGGGAGCGGTAGATGCCCCACTTGGGGCGCACCCGGTCCGCGAGGAAGGTGTCGACGCCGGACTTCGACTTGTCGATCACCGTGGTGCCGCCGCTCTTGAGGATCCAGCGGACAGATCCCGACGTACCGTTGCCGATCTTGATCTGGAAGTCGACGTCGGTCCACTTGTTGTGCAGCGGCTCCAGGTCCGTACGGCCGACGAGGACATCGCCCTCGATGACCTTGAGCTCGATGGTCTGCACTCCGTTGACGCGTCGCAGCGACTGCACGACGATCGGCGACGAGCCGGTGCCCGGCTGCTTCATCTGCATGACGTGCGTGAAGCTGGTTGTCGCCTTCAGCGTGCCGGGGATGTACATCGAGTACGTGACCCGCCAGGTCTGGCCGGACTTCCACTGAAGGTAGGAGCTGCCGGTGCGGCAGCCGGTGACCTCGTGGCGCTGCCGGTCGGTGCTGGTGTCCCGGTCCTGGGTGTGCATGTTGAACCGGAAGTTGTCGCCCTCGGCGAAGATGTGCGGCGCCGCGGCCGGGTGGGAGTCCGCCCGGTCGTCCTCGATGGTCTCGAAAGCCTTGAGCTTGTCGCTGCTCGCGGACGGCGACCAGCGCAGCTGCCAGGAGGCGGCGCTCGCCGGGGTCGCGAGCTGCGGCAGTCCCGCCGTGACGGCGCCGCCGATGGCTGCGCCCAGTACGGCTCTGCGTGATGCGGTCATTTTCCCTTCACCTCGCCCGGAGTTGTTCGTTCATGATGAGAAAGGCGCCGAGACCGTGGAAATCATTGGTCTTCCGGTCGCGCTTTATGTAGTAGCCGTAGTTCCCGACATTCGTTCCGATGGAGATGTCGGTGAGATTGGTACGGCCGTCGTCGCCGACCGAGATCTTTCCCAGCACACCCTGATATCCGCGCTGCGCGACCTGTGCGTAGTGCGCGTCGACATATCCCTGCTGCACCGAGCGGGACAGGGCGAAGGTGAACATGGAGGAGCAGGAGGTCTCGGTCCAGTTGTCGCCGTGCGAACCCTTGTCGACCACCTGGAACCAGCGGCCGGTGGCCGGGTCCTGGTACTTCTCGATGCCGGCTGCGAGATTCCGCAGCAGGGTGAGGAGCTGGGCGCGGCGCGGATGGTCGGCCGGCACGGCGTCCAGGACATTGACGATCGCCATGGAGTACCAGCCGATCGCGCGGCACCAGTGCTCGGGCGCGAGACCGGTCTTCGGGTCGGACCAGCTCGCGTCGCGCGACTCGTCCCAGGCGTGCTTCAGCAGCCCGTTCGCGACCTGCAGATGGCTCCCGTAGACGGCGAGTTGTTTGGTCGCCTCGTTGCTCGCGTACGCCGCGTCGCCGAATTCCTTTCCGTACTCGACGAGGAACGGATTCACCATGTAGACGCCGTCGGCCCACAGCTGGCTGCGCCGGGAATCCGATGTCGAATGCCAGAAGCCGCCCTCCGCGGTGCGCGGATAGCTGTTCAGCCGGTCCCGGATCTTCTTCGCCGCTTTCTGGTAGCGCGGCTGGCCCGTCTCGTGGTGGAGGATGTTCAGCAGCCGCCCCGCCTGCATGCTGTCGAGATTGTTGAAGCCCTGCCCGATGTTTCCGGCGCTGTCGACGAAGCGGTCGACATAGCTCTTGATGTAGGCGAGATAGCGGGCGTCGTGGGTGCGCTGATAGACGAGGTACTGGCCGTAGAGATACAGCCCGACCGGATAGGACCAGCCGCCGATGGAGCTGGGTGAGTAGCGCGCCATCGTGGACTCGACCATCGCGACCGACCAGTCCGTGACGGACGGCCCGTCGCCGACGGTGAGCGAGTCGAGGTTGGGGCCACCGGTCGCGCCGGCGGAGGTGGCTCGTACGGTATTGGTCCCGGCCTTCAGAGTGGCGGTGACGTTCCTGGTCTGCCAGCCGGTCCAGCTGCCGGTGGAGCCGAAGGCCAGGCCGCCTGCGACCAGTTGGCCGTTGACCGTGATGTCGAGGGGGCGGTCCGCCGACGTCCCGTTGGCGAATCTCAGGCCCAGCGCGGTGGTGCCCGCCCGGTCGGATTCGACGGTGAATTCGACGTGACTCCCGGCCGTGTTCGCGTAGTTGACGAATCCGGATCCGGTGAAGCCGGTGTGGTTGCTCTCCACGACGCCCTGGTGGACGACGGCGTCCTCGGCTTCGTACCGTACGGCTGCTGAGGCGGCGGGCTCCGCCGCCGTGGGCACGGCGGACAGTGTGCTGCCGGCGAGCGCGACCGCCAGCAGCAGGGGGGCTAATCCCTTCATGGTCCTTCCTTGCGGTAGGCGTACGCGGGCGCGGCAACCGGCTCGGGGATCCGCGTGCGGTCGACGAGGTCGCGTACGAGCGCGTGGTCCGGCGAGAGGTGGCAGGCCGGGTCCGTGCGGGTGGCGTCGCCGGTGAGGGCGTACGCCTGGCAGCGGCAGCCGCCGAAGTCCTTGGTGCGCAGCTCGCAACTGCGGCACGGGTCCCGCATCCACTCCTCGCCGCGGTAGATGTTGAAGGTCTTCGACTCGCGCCAGATCCACTCCAGGCAGTGGTCCTTGACGTTCGGCGCGTCCAGTCCCGGCAGCGCGGCGGCGGCGGGGCAGGGATGGACCGTGCCGTCGGGCGCGACGGTGAGCGAGAGCGCGCCCCAGCCGCCCATGCAGGGTTTGGCGGTGCCGTCGACGTAGTCGGGCACGACCCACACCAGCTCCATCCGGCCGGCCAGCCGTCCCCGCCACCGCTCGACGCCTTCGCGTGCCCGCGCGATCTGTTCGCGGTCCGGCAGCAGGGCGTCCCGGTTGCGCAGGGCCCAGCCGTAGAACTGCGTGTTGGCGAGCTCGATCCGTTCCGCGCCCCAGGCCAGGCCGAGTTCGACGAGGTCGTCGAGCGCGTCGAGATTGGCCCGGTGGAGTACGACATTGAGGCCCAGCGGCAGTTCCGCCTCCCGTACGAGCCGGGCCGCGCGCTCCTTCGCGGCGAAGGAGCGGGCTCCCGCGATGAGTTCCGAGGCACGGGGGTCGGCATGCTGGACGGAGAGCTGCACGCTGCGCAGACCGGCCGCCGTCAGGGCCGCGAGCCGCTTCTCGTGCAGCCCGACACCGCTGGTGACGAGCTGGGTGTGGATGCCCGCGTCGTCAGCGGCTGCGACGATCTCGGTCAGATCGCGGCGCAACAGAGGCTCTCCGCCGGACAGATGGGACTGCACGACGCCCAGGTCAGCGGCCTGCCGGAACACCTCGGCCCACTGTGCGGTGGTCAACTCATCTGACCGACCGACCAGTTGGACGGGATTGGAGCAGTAGGCACAGTGCAGCGGACAGCCGTGGCTGAGCTCGGCGAGCAGTGCCCACGGTGGCTGGACTCCGGTGACTCGGCTGACTCGGGTGACTCCGGTGCGATCGGTCATTTCAGCCAGCCCTCCTTGCGCAACCGCCCCAGAAACACCGGGACTTCCTCGGCCACGGGCGCTCCCGGATGCTGCTCGGCGAGCTCCGCGACGATCGCGTCGACGTCGCGCAGGCCGTCGCAGAGCCGCACGATGGATCCGGCGTTGCCCTGGAGTACGACCACCCGCTCGGGCAGTACGAGCAGATCGGCGCCGCGCACGCGGTCGTGCCGGAAGACCACGGACAGCGAGAGCACGGGCTTCCAGGTCATGGCCGCTCCCCGGCGCAGTCGACGGCGTCGAGCAGCGACCACAGCACGTCGCACTTGAAGGCGAGCGCCGCGACGGCCGCCTCCTGCTGATCCCGGGTGCGAGCCCACGCAAGGACCAGCGCGAGCGCCTCCTCGCTGTCCCGGCTGCCCTGCCCGATCCGGTTGCGGAAGTAGGTGAGCCCGTCGGCGTCGATCCAGCGGTAGTGCTCCTCGAACGCGGCGATCCTGGTACGCATGATGCCGGGCGCGGACAGCTCGGTGAGCGAGGCGGCGACGGCCTCCAGCGGGCCGTGGAGCCGGCAGAAGTTGACGTATCCATCGACCGCGAGCCGTACGCCGGGCAGTACTTCGTCTCCCGATTCGAGCCGCGCGCGATCGATTCCGGCGGCCTCGCCGAGCCGCAGCCAGCGCTCGATGCCGCCGTCGCCGTCCTTCTCCCCGTCGTGGTCCTGGATCCTGCGCAGCCAGGAGCGGCGCAGCTCGGAGTCGTCGAACTTGGCGAGGATCAGGGCGTCCTTGACGGGGATGTGGCGCTGGTAGTGGAAGCGGTTGAGAATCCAGCGGCGCAACTCGGCCGGGGTCAGGGCGCCTTCGTGCATCCGTACGTTGAAGGGGTGGCGGTCGTGGTAGCGCTCGGTGGCCACGGCGCGCAGCCGCGCCGTGAACTCCTCCCGGCTCCAGATCGTGGTGCTCACAGCTCGATCACCATTCGGTCGGCGGCGACCTCGAGTCCCCATTCGCCGAGCAGCGCGTGCTGCGGGGCGTCCGGGTCGGCGAGGGGGTTGGTGTTGTTCAGGTGCGTATAGAGGCAGCGGGCGTTCATCCCGGCGAGCCGTCGTGCGGTGCCGTTCGGCCCGGCGATCGGCAGATGACCCATTCCGGTTGCGGTCTTGGCCGAGATCGACGTCCGTACCGGCTCGTCGTCGTCCCAGAAGGTGCCGTCGAGGATGACGCAGTCGGCTTCCTCGGCCGCTTCCTGCAACTCGTCGGTCCAGCGGGCGAGGGCGGGCGCGTAGAGCAGGCTGCGGCCGGTCGTGGTCTCGCGCAGCCGCAGCGCGACCACCCAGGTGCGCTCGTCGGGTCCGCCGGCGGCGGCGTACCGCGGCCGTTTGGCCGAAACGGGTACGGCATCTATTTCCACGGTGCCGCCCTTGACGAGTGGTTCCGCTTCGCGGCCCAACTCGCGCCATTCGATACGGGTGTACGGGGCGAGTACCTCGTCCAGGCGCAGCCGGCCGAGCAGTGCGTCCCGTACCGGCCGGGTGGCGAGGATGTCGAAGCCGTCGGCCTCGCGCAGCCGGGCGATGCCGAGGGTGTGGTCGAGTTCGGCGTCGGTGAGGATCACTCCGGCCACCGGGGATTCGCGCGGCCCGGGCCCGGGCCGCAGCGCGTGGCTGTCCTCGATCTGGTCGCCGATGTCGGGTGTGGCGTTGACGAGATACCAGCGGCCCTCGTCCGCGCGAAGGGCGAGTGAGGCATGACGACGGCGCCGGTGCGGGTGTGCGCGTGCCCCGGCACAGCCGGGACACGCGCAGTTCCACTGGGGCAGTCCGCCGCCCGCCGCGGTGCCGAGCACCTGCAGCAGCATGGCGGCGGGGTCTACCGGTCGGTGAGCGCGTAGGCGGTGACTTCGAGCGCGGTCTCGACGACCTCGAACTCGGGAGTCTGCCAGTTGATGGTCTCCTCCGATGTTTCCTTGCTGTCGTGCATGAGCTGTACCTGCCTTCCTGAGATGTGGGGGTCAGGAGTGATTCAGGAGTGATTGCTCTGTAACGCATGATTGAGCAAGACTGAACGCCCGTTCACATGAGTGTCCGGCGTTCAGTTATGTGCCATAGAGTTGCGTCTTGATGAGACGCGGTCAATGGTCCGGACCGATAAGGTCGGAGCTGTATCAGGCCAACTTCGGGGTCGGGAATGCGTCCGCAGGGTTGATCGTTGATCCTGTGGGAGTACCAATCGACAACGTAAGGATCGACCGCTCGTGAGCAAGGTCCCCTCCATCTCCCTCAACAATGGCGTCGCCATGCCGCAGCTCGGCTTCGGTGTCTGGCAGGTGCCGGATGACGAGGCGGCGAAGGCGGTTGCCACGGCCCTGGAGGCCGGCTACCGCAGCATCGACACTGCGGCCATCTACGAGAACGAAGAGGGCACCAGCCGTGCCGTCGCCGCCTCCGGCATCCCCCGCGAGGAACTCTTCATCACCACGAAGCTCTGGAACAGCGACCAGGGTTACGACTCGAGCCTGCGCGCCTTCGACGCCTCGCTGGACAAGCTGGGCATCGACTACATCGACCTGTACCTCATCCACTGGCCGCTGCCGTCCAAGCACGCCTATGTGGAGACGTACAAGGCCTTCGAGAAGATTTACGCGGACGGCCGCGCCAAGGCGATCGGCGTCTCCAACTTCCTTCCGGAGCACCTTGAGCGCCTGATCGGCGAGACCTCGGTCGTCCCGGCCGTGAACCAGATCGAGCTGCACCCTCAGCTCCAGCAGGGCGAACTGCGCGCCTTCCACGACAGGCACGGCATCAGGACCGAGGCCTGGTCCCCGCTGGGCCAGGGCAAGGGCCTCCTGGAGGTCCCGACGGTCGTCGCCGTGGCGCAGAAGCACGGCCGCACCCCCGCCCAGGTGGTGCTGCGCTGGCATCTGCAGATCGGCAATGTCGCGATCCCCAAGTCCGTGACCCCGTCCCGGATCAAGGAGAACCTGGACGTGTTCGACTTCGAGCTGGACGCCGACGATCTGGCGGCCTTCGCCGCGCTGGACGAGGGCAAGCGTCTCGGCCCCGACCCTGCGACGTTCGCCTACGGCGCCTGATCGCTGCCTGAACGACCCCGTCGCCGCCCGGCTCGTGCCGGGCGGCGATGTCGTTCTCGCGGGCGCGCTCCTGCCTGCCGGGTGGCGGAATCCAGTCGGTAGGGCACGTCGACGACGGTTGACGCGCGCCCAAGCCATCCTCAGCTCGCACTGTTGATCCGTAATGCAACCAAAGGCCATTTCGAGCTGAGCGCGTCGATTCCTCATATTTACGACCCATACGCCTAGGGTTGGTGATCCGCAGTCCCTTCCCCATGGAGAGAGTCCAAATGGAGCGTTTCAGACGCGCGTCGGTGACAGGAATCGCGACAGCCGTTGTGCTGGCCGGGTCGGTCGGCATGGCCATGCCCGTGGCCGCCCCGACACCTCCCGTACAGACAGCCGACGGCTCGGGCAGTTCGGG